>CANFLZ010000012.1 GCA_947448135.1 Flavobacteriales bacterium | reverse complement strand
TGTTGCATTGAATAACAAAGCGCTTTTTGGAAATTCCAATACAGCTTCGTTGGCGAGCAATGGTCAAAACATCGATTTCAATACACCTTGGAATTTGAACATGAAGTACAACTTGCGTTATGCCAAGACTTGGAATGCGGCCCAACAAAAAGACACTACCGCTTTGATTCAAGCTGTGACCTTGGTAGGAGATATCACCATTATGAAAAAATGGGCTATCTCGGTCAATAGCGGATACGACTTCAAGGCGGATAAATTTACACCATCCATTGTCGGATTCCATTGGGACTTGCATTGTTGGGAATTCTCTTTCAACATGGTTCCTTTCGGAGAGCGCAAATCATACTTCGCTCAATTGAACGTCAAGGCTTCTATTTTGCAAGATTTAAAACTGCAAAAAAGAGGCAGCTTGGGAACCGATCAGAATTATTGGGATTAGTGATTTTCCACGAATCGCTCTTTGCTGCGAATCAGCCACAGGCCCATGAAGGTCAATGCACCATTGACGATCAATAATTCAAATCCAAATTTATATCCTCCCAGAAAATCGGTGCTGTATTTGTCCAAAACAAAAGACAAAATGGGTGATAACAATAAAACGTAAACCACATATCGCGCATGAATTTGATACCGCGTTAAAATTCCAAATGCGAACAATCCCAAAAGCGGTCCGTAGGTATAACCAGCAATATCAAACAAAAGGTCGATGATACTCTTTTCATTGATGGCGCGAAATACAAATACCAAAATCAAAAACACCACCGCAAATGACAAATGCACCAGCTTGCGGATTTTCATCTTGGCTGCTTCGCCACCGAGTTCCTTGCGTTGAAAGCCAATGATATCAATGCAAAAGGAAGATGTCAGTGCTGTAATAGCGCCATCCACAGAAGGAAACAATGCGGAGATCAGTCCCAAAATAAATAGGATCGATACCCATTGCGGGAATTGCCCCATGACTATCTCCGGAAACAGATTATCCGGCAGATAATTCAATTGATGCTGGGTGGCATACAAGTACAACAATCCGCCCAAGAACAGAAACAGTGCATTGACCACTACCAAAATTGAAGCGAACCAAATCATGTTCTTTTGCGCTTCTTTCAGCGAGCGAACACTGATGTTCTTCTGCATCATTTCTTGATCCATTCCCGTCATGGTAATGGTGATAAATGCGCCACCTAAAATCTGCTTCAAGAAAAATTTCTTGTGCAAAAAATCCGTATTCCATAAATTGAGCATCCCGCCATCGTTCATGTCAGAAACCAGCTTGCTCCAATCACTTTGCATCAAATTTTTCAAAGTAAAAACACAGACGACCAATGCCAATAACATAAAAGTAGTTTGCAAAGTATCGGTCCAAACAATGGTCTTTACGCCGCCCTTGAATGTGTATACCAAAATCATCAATAGCACCAGGCAACTGGTCACCGCAAATGGAATATGCAGCGCATCAAAGACAAACAACTGCAAAACATTGATCACCAAAAACAAACGAACAGTTGCACCCAACGTTCTTGAGAGAATGAAAAATCCTGCACCCCATTGGTAGGCTTGAAAACCCAATCGATATTCGAGATATCGATAGATGGAAGTTAAGTTCAATCGGTAATACAATGGCAGCAATACATAAGCCACCACAAAGTATCCGATAAAAAATCCGAGCACAACTTGAAAATAGCTCCATCCCACCACGCCAACTGTTCCAGGCACAGAAATAAAAGTCACTCCAGACAACGAAGTCCCAATCATTCCAAATGCAACTACATACCAAGGCGCACTTTGATTGGCGCGAAAGAATGATTGATTGTCCGCCCCTTTAGAGGTCCAATAGCTCACGCCCCACAACACCAAAAAATAGGCAACCAACAATATTGCAATCCAAATACTCATGCGTTCTTTCTTTTAAATTGAAATTCAAATACCGCTTTCCAACCTGCCCATTCGCGCTGATCGCATACGGTTTCATTGTGCCAGATCATGCGCCAATCGCCCAAACCTTCTATTTCATTCATCGCCTGATCGATGTTCTTCTTTGCATCTGCAGGTTGCCATCCCATGTGTCGTACAATAACCGTATCCATTCCCCAGAATGGGACAATCGACAAAGATGTTTTTTCATCCCGCTCGTAATCGTACCAAAAAAATGGTCGGCTCGTACCCGCACGATAGCCGACGGTCTGAGCAAATCCCATCGTGTAATCCTCACGAACTCCCAATTGAATGAGCGCTCTGTAGGTTTCAGGCAATGTCATTTTCAAAAAATGCTGTCGCGAAATGGAAACAGAATGACCGACAATTCCTTGCAACCTGGACAACTCCTCTTGTGAATGTCGCTCCTCTTCTTGCTCGTGATACCCAGGATGAATACCCACATCAGTATGGCGATCCATGCGTTTGATCAATTCACGGAACTTCGGTTGTCGATAATCTAATCCAATATTATTGGGGGATTGATCAGCCAACAGAAAAAACATTTTCAAAGGCCAATTCGAATTGGCTTGACATTGAAGCAGATAATCATAGGTATCAAATCGATCTGCATCTCCCTGAAATAAAACACGGAATCGCTCTCGTGCATTGCTCCAATTCGCATGCAATAAATCCTTTGCAAATCCACCCCATGTGCGCAACCACCCTTTGTGCAAATAAGCATAAGCACTGTCTACATCGATGGTTAGCTCTTGTCTTGAAACATAGCTATCCTTGATTTTTAGTTCTTCTAAAACTTGCTTTCTCCACAAATCGATATAAGGAAGTTGTACTCCTTGCCAATCATTTTGAACCAGACTTTGCGGCTCAATTCGACCATGCTCATCCAGTGCACGGGTACCCAACTCGTCGACACGAGCGTACAAATAAAATATGATCTCCAACCAATCCACACGACCCCAATCCTTCCAATCCTTAGGGAAGAAAGTCTTGGCATTCTTCGAATATCGATAACCCTTATCATACCATTTCCTTGGGGACATTGGCACGACTGCACCATCATGCTCAATGCCATAAAACATCACAGGAATGGAAACATCGACATCCGAAGGATGAGAAATCCAACGAACAGAAACAGGAGAAAAAAATTGCTCTACTGTATAGCGCAATCTTGAACTATCTATCGATGTACAAAATTGAATCATTGCATCAACGCCATCATTTCAGCTGCGATTGCTTCGGCGGCTTTGCCATCGCCATACAGTTGCGGCCATTCCGCAAATTGAGCGGTGACCATCTCGCCAAAAGCCGTGCGAATTTTTTCAGGATCTGCGCCCACTAGCTTTGCTCTTCCCGTTTCAACAATCTCAGTCCATTCGGTGGTATCTCGCAATATCAAGCAAGGTCGCTCCGCGAAATAAGCTTCTTTTTGTACTCCACCGGAATCTGTCACAATCATATGGCTCATCTTCTCCAATTGCAGCATCGCGATATAGCCCACAGGCTGAATCAGATGGATTTTAGAATGACTTTGCAAAGCAGCCAGCAGATCAGGCTGTGCTTCTAAATTCTTTTTCAACCTTGGGTGAACAGGCAATACCCACTCCAATTGATAGGTATCAATTAAATGCATTAGGGTTTCAATAATCCCACGCAACACTTCAGGATGATCGGTATTGTGATCGCGATGGATGGTAGACAAAACAAATTTGCGCCCCTCCAAAAATGCAATCTCAGCAGCAACTTCAGACTTCCCTCCATAATACAAGGCATTGTCATACATCACATCACCACACAAAAACACCCCTGGATTTTCTGGATGAAAAGGCCGATGACCATTGGAAGACATTCCTTCCTTCTGCAAATTATCCATTCCCTTTTGCGTTGGCGAAAAAAGCAAAGTAGAAACATGGTCCGTTACAATGCGATTGATTTCCTCAGGCATGGTGCGCATAAAACTGCGCAATCCCGCTTCTACGTGCACCAAAGGAATATTGCACTTGGATGCAACCAATGCACCCGCCATGGTTGAATTGGTATCACCGTATACGAGAACAGCATCTGGCCTTTCACTCAACAGCACCTCCTCGAGCGCTATCATCATTTTTCCGGTTTGAACCCCATGCGTTCCACTTCCTGATTGCAACGTTACAAAAGGGGGATCAATATCCATTTCTTCAAAAAACACGGAAGACATGCTTTCATCGTAATGTTGACCGGTATGTACAATCAGCTCTTTCACTTGTCCTGAATAATCACGCCTAAACACACGATTGAGTGCTGCCGCTTTAATGAATTGCGGGCGAGCGCCCACTATGGTAATAATTTTCTTCATTGATCTAAAATTCCCTCATCTGCAAAGCTAAAATAAGCATTCGCATGGATGATTAAGTGATCCAATACATTTAATTCCAAATCTCTTCCTACTCTTCTTAACCGTTGCGTGATTAATTCATCTTCACTGCTAGGAACAATGGCTCCAGAGGGGTGATTGTGCGCCAAAATAATGGCTGATGCATGCTGTCGCAAAGCCAATCCAAACACTTTTTTGGGATCCACTAAAGTAGATGATATTCCTCCTTCGCTGATTCGTTGTGCAGACATCACCATGTTGCTTCGATTCAATACCATGATCCAAAATTCCTCATGCTGCAAATGCCCGAGATAAGGCAAAATATACTCGTACGCATCTCGGGAACAACTTACCTTCTTTCTCACCAATTGGATTTCTTGCCGTGACCGTCTGGCAATTTCAAAACAGGCTTGCAGCACCGAGGCTTTTCCCACGCCTATACCCTTCACCTCCATCCATTCCATCAAGTTCAATTGAGACAATCGATGAAGATAATGATCATAAGTTTCTAAAATATCACGGGACAATTCAATCGCCGATTTATCGGCATATCCACTCCCTATCAACAAAGCCAACAACTCAACATTGCTCAATGAACCAGGCCCCTTGCCTATCATTTTTTCGCGTGGTCGCTCCTCCGTCGACAACGCCTTTATTTTTACCGATTTTTCCATCGGCACAAAATAAAAATGCCCAACTCAAAGAGCTGGGCATAATTCTCCTATAAATTATAGGAATTAATGCTTGATTATTTCAAACCATTCAAGAAGATAGCAATGCTACTCTTCAAGTTAGAAGCTTTGTTGTCGTGAATAACGTTGTTCTTCGCTAATTTATCCAACATAGAAACTACCTTCGGAGCAAGAGCAGAAGCTTCAGCTTTTGAAGTCATAGCGCGCAATTTGCGTAAAGCATTACGAGTTGTTTTATGATAATAACGATTGCGAACACGCTTAGCATCGTTTGAACGAATTCTTTTAATTGAAGACTTATGATTTGCCATTGTTTCTAAAATTGGAGTGCAAATATAATCAATACCGTTGAATAAACAAATTTGTGTGCAGAATTTATTTAAGGGACCATTTGAAAACTAAACAAATCGCGTTCTGCACTGATGGGACGAGCCACGCAAGCCGCAAAAGGTCGAAATGGATGATCCGATTTCCAAGACTGAGCCTTGAATTGTAGTTTTGCTATATCACAAAGTGATTCCTTTTCGGCATGTTTCACTTCTAAACCAACCTGCACAAATTTCTGCCCCTCATTCTCACCCAACATAATGATACCGCGATGTTCGTCCGTTTCAAATAAATTATTTTGAATACCCTGTAAGGCTCTCAACAATCTGTCAATGTTTTCCCAATTGCCTTCGCCGTCGATTCCGCTCATCATATCAATAACAGGCTGAATATTTTTGCCATCCAATACTCCAAAATATATCAAAGACAAATTATTGTCTTGCATCCAAGCTTCAATCATTTTGGTGAATTGAATCTGTGGTGGCAATTCATTTGATTCATCAAATCGGATGGTCACTTGCTGATGAAAAGCTTTCTTGCCATCCTTGTCCTCCATTTCGTACTCGAGTTTGGAACCTGACTTTCTGGAGATCTCCAATAATCCCAATCCAGCCCCCCCTTCATCACCAAAACTTTCGTTTTGCAGAATTTCCAAGTATCTCGCTTTCTTCTCTTCGTCGGTGCTCGAATTGATATCGTCCAACAATTGTCTCAAATTTGAAACAGAGCTTTCACTGATTCCATTGATGGTATTGATGGTGAAATAATTGGAAGACGAATAGAATCCGAAATATCCGCGTGCTTCGCCCATAGGATCTTGCACCCCATGACGAACGATATTTTGGAAACACTCCACCATCAGGTAGGGCGCACGTTTTTTAATGGTTACTTTTTCATCACCTTTGCCCTTCTTGACCAACTCACCCAAATCCATGATCGCCTCTGTGAACTGCTCCAACATGGTTCCTCGATAGCAATAAAAAGAAATATCATTTGAAAAGAATTCATGTGTTTTGAACAACACTTCTAAATGCTGTTCACCACGAGAACATCCTTTTGGGGTTTCAAAATTTTTCATTTCGGCTTTGGCGAATTTATGCATTTTAGGCATTGTGAACAACCATTATTCTAGAAAATAACACAAGCCAGTCTTCTTGCGGCGAAATACTCGAAGATATTTCGGTGTTTTAGTACATAGAGAATAACTATTTTCGCAACATGAAAAGAGGAATCGCTATTCTGGGATCAACTGGATCGATTGGGACGCAAGCATTAGAAGTAATTGCCGCACATCCCGATCATTTCAGTGTTGAAGTGTTGACCGCGCAATCGAATGCAGACTTATTGATCGCACAATCACAAGTGTTCAATCCCAATGCGGTTGTTATTGCTGACGTATCACAATATCAAAAAGTGAAAGATGCGCTTGATCCTCTGGATATCAAAGTATTTGCTGGAGTAGACGCACTGGCGCAAGTAGTAGAACTGGATTCTATTGATGTGGTACTCACCGCTCTTGTCGGATTTGCCGGGCTTCAACCAACCATCAAAGCTATAGAAGCCAAGAAACAAATTGCATTGGCCAACAAGGAAACTTTGGTGGTGGCCGGCCAATTGGTAACCCAATTGGCGCAGCAAAATGGTGTCAATCTTTACCCTGTAGATTCAGAGCACAGTGCCATTTTTCAATGCCTGGCTGGTGAGTGGCACAATCCTATCGAGAAAATTATTCTGACCGCCAGCGGTGGTCCGTTCCGTGGAAAAAAGAAAGAGGAGTTGACACAAATTACAAAAGCGCAAGCCCTGAAACATCCCAATTGGTCCATGGGTGCTAAAATCACTATCGACTCGGCAACACTAATGAACAAAGGGCTTGAAGTGATCGAAGCGCAATGGTTGTTTGACTTAAAACCCAATCAAATCGAAACCATCGTCCATCCACAAAGCATCATTCACAGTTTGGTGCAATTCACCGATGGATCGATGAAAGCGCAAATGGGTTTACCAGATATGAAACTCCCCATTCAATACGCTTTGGGCTATCCGCAGAGACTACCATCTGATTTTCCAAGATTTGACTTTTCTCAATTCCCATCATTGACTTTTGAAAAAGCCGATACAGATACTTTTCGCTGCCTATCGCTGGCCTATGATGCAATGCACGTGGGAGGCACATTGCCTTGTGTTATGAATGCAGCCAATGAAATTGCGGTATCCCTGTTTTTAAACGACGAAATTCGATTTTTAGAAATAGCAGAATTGGTAGAAGAAGTGATGCAACATCATTCGGTAATTGCGCAACCTCAAATTGAAGATTATTTTGAAACAGACAGTTGGGCAAGAGAAACAGCCTTGCACAAAATCAGAGGTTAAACTAGAATTAGTGGGTTCTTAATTCGATACTCACGCTGCCTACCTGACCAGGAATCGGTGGTGCTATTTTGGTCAACGTGACTTTTATACTTTCCGCTTGTGGGAATTGTTCTTGCAATGCGTGCAGCATGCGGTAACCAACAGATTCTATCAATTTGGCACGGATAGACATTTCACGCTGAATAATTTCTGTAACCTTGACATAATCAATGGTCAAATCCAAATCATCATCATGAGCCGCTTTCTTCACGTCGACATGAAAAACTGCGTCTATCACATACTTACCGCCAATCACAGCTTCTTCCTCGAGACACCCATGGTTGGCGTATACCTCGATATCGTTTACATAAATAACTCCCATGTTGCAATTTTACTTTATCCCAATTGTTGAATGCCCTTTTGAATGCGAGCCATCACTTCATCTTTCCCAATCAAGGCCGCTACTTGAGCAGCTGCTGGACCTGTCAATGTTCCCGTCAACACCAAGCGAAAAAGTGGCATTACAGCACCCATGCCCAAACTTTTGTCTGATAAAAATTGCTTCAAGGCCGCATCAATATTTTCTACATTAAATTCAGAAATACCTTGCATGATTGCACCCCACTCTTGCATCAACAATCCTGATTCATTGGCCTTCCAACGTTTGGCCACAGCTTCTTTGTCATAATCAGCAGGAGCTTGAAACAAATAATCTCCTTCCAACATATCCTTGACAAATACTGCTCTTTCCATCATCAAATGCGCTACTTGCTCTGCGTAACTCTTGGTTACCGAATAACCTTTTTCCTCCAAGAAAGGCATCAGCATATCAGCCAATTCTGGAAGAGGTGTGTTGCGTAAATATTGTTGATTGAACCAACGTGTTTTATCTGGATCGAATTTCGATCCGCTTTTGCCAATGCGCTCAATGGTAAAAGCGTCGATCATCTCTTGCTCTGTAAAAATTTCTTGGTTGTTGCCCGGAGCCCATCCCAATAGCAAAAGCATATTGATAAAGGCCTTGGGGAAATAGCCATTCTCACGATAACCGCTGGAGACGGCACCCGTCGCGGGGTCTGTCCATTCCAAAGGAAAAACTGGGAATCCCAATCGATCTCCATCACGCTTGCTCAACTTTCCATTGCCATCGGGTTTTAATATCAAAGGCAAATGGGCAAATAATGGCGCTTCAAATTCGAAAGCCTTGTACAACATCACATGAAGCGGCGCACTAGGCAACCACTCTTCACCACGAATAACGTGCGAGATGTTCATGGTCATATCGTCCACGACATTGGCCAAATGATAGGTGGGCATTCCATCTGATTTGAACAAAACTTTGTCATCCAATTCGTTGGTCGAAAAGACAACCCAACCGCGAATCAAATCTTGAAATCGAACCTCCTCATTGCGAGGCATTTTAAAGCGAATCACGTAAGGCTCACCAGCCGCCAATCTTCTTTGCACTTCATCTGCAGGCAGTGTCAAAGAATTTTTCATCGTCATTCGAGAGATTGAATTGTACTGCCAATTCGGCATCTTGGCCAACTCCGCTTGCTTGCGGATGTTTTCTAAATCTTCAGATGTATCGAAAGCATAATAAGCCCACCCTTTCTCTACCAGCTGCTCCGCATAAGGCTTGTACATCGGCTTGCGCTCACTTTGACGATATGGTGCACAATCACCACCGTATCCTACACCCTCATTGGGTTCGATACCACACCACTTCAAAGACTCGATGATGTATTGTTCTGCACCCGGCACAAAACGACCTTGGTCGGTATCCTCAATGCGCAACAAGAAATCACCTCCGTGTTTCTTGGCGAACAAATAATTGTACAAGGCAGTTCTTACCCCACCCATGTGCAACGGACCTGTTGGACTCGGTGCAAACCTTACTCTGACTTTACGCATCTTCAATACTTTTTTATACTCTAACTATTTCCCTTTCGGTGGGCCGAAGACCCACCTCCAATACTCTCCCTCATCCCTTTTTCCTCATTTTGACATTATGCAATCGAATGTTCAGCATTTCGACGGTAACTGAAAATGCCAAGGCGATATAAGCATAGGTCTTGATGTCCACACCTTCTGGCATGTGCAATATGTGCGCATCCTCCAATGACTCCAACAACAAAATCAAACCAATCACGACCAAGAAGGCCAATGCCAACATTTTTAAAGTTGGATACTTCTCGATAAAATCGCTTACGTATGGCGCAAACATCAACATCACAATCATCGCTACAATCACCGCCATGACCATAATGGGCACATTATTGGAAAGACCTACCGCTGTAATGATGCTATCGAAAGAAAAAACAATATCAATCAATGTGATTTGCAAAATGGCCTGAATCCATGACAGTTGGCGAGAATTGGGTTTCTCTTCATTATCCGCTTCTTTGAATTTGTGATAAATCTCGTTTGTTGTTTTTACCAACAAGAAAACCCCACCACCAAACAAAATCAAACCGCGACCGGTAATTCCGATATGCCCCAAGTGAAAGAGCGGATCTACCATGTGAGCAATGAAACTAATCGTTGACAATAAAATAATTCGCACAACCAAGGCCAAGGTCAAACCGAAGAAACGTGCTCTCGCTGCTTCTTGCTTGTTCGGAATTTGCCCGCAAATAATGGCGATGAAAATGATGTTGTCGATCCCCAATACGATCTCCATCAAAATCAATGTAAATAAATCGATAATGCCTGAAATAGACTGAAAGGGTTCAATAAAAGCTTGTAATGACATAGGTTGCGAATATAATACTGAAAAGTCAATGACCGAAAGACATTCCCAATATCCAAGCCTCCCATTTGGACTGATCAAATTTTTGCGCATTAAAAAAGGAGACATTTGCCAATTTGTCCATCATTCCCATGCCCACAATCCAATTGAGCTTCGGATTCCTTTGATTGAAATGGGCCAGTCTTGCTTCGTCTTCGTCATTCCATAATGGCCCAAAAGCAGAGCGGTCGTGATCATACAACTTATTCCAAGCACCTGGCCTTTCCGAAATCATAGGACCAGCATCCGCAAATCCAGTAAAACTGACTTCCTGCCAATTTTCAATTTCCCGATCCGCAATCCAACGGGTGCTACCGTTCGATTTGTAATTCAGATCTTCAATCCAATTCTTCCAGATGGTTGATGCAATGCGATACGAAGCATCGCATCGCAATCCTTTCACGCCTCGTTCGTGTATCCAACGATTCGCGATATCGGACATGGTCTTTAAAAGTTCAGGATGTTGCCAATCCAATTGTGCAACATCCTCCCAATTTGTCCCCAGCGGATGAATAATTTTCTTCGTTTCGGCTGAATACTGATACCATTCTGGATGCTCATGAATCCATGGATGATCCCATGCCGTGTGATTCATCACCCAATCGATCCAAATCTCGATTTGATTTTGTACACAACTTTCCCTCAATTCTTCCCAATCTTGCTCTGTTCCAAATTCAGGATCCAACCGCCAAAAATCTCGAATGCAGTATGGAGAACCGACCGATTTTTCGCGTCCCTTTTCCACAACGGGTAATAAATAAAGGGCATCGAAACCGACGCCCTTTAATTGTGGTATCAAGCGAATCAACTGCTGGCATTGGTTCTTCTCTCCCAATAATGCGCGATTGACTTCTAATACAATCATCTTATTTATCTTGCTGTGCGAATTCCTTGGCGAAATAGGTCAAGATTATATCCGCTCCGGCTCTTGTGATGCTGGTCAACATTTCATTCATCATGCGATTTCCATCTAACCAACCTTTTTCAGCAGCGGCTTTAACCATCGCGTATTCACCACTCACATTGTACGCCGCAACAGGCACATTGCTATGCGCCTTTAAATCACTGATGATATCTAGATAGAGCAATGCGGGCTTGACCATCACCATATCCGCTCCTTCCATTAAATCCAATTCCAATTCGCGCAGTGCTTCAATGCGATTGGCAGGATCCATTTGGTAGGTCTTCTTGTCGCCGCTTCTTGGTGCGCTATCCAAAGCTTCACGGAATGGGCCATAACAAGCGCTAGCATATTTCGCAGTGTAAGACATGATGCTCACTTCTGAATATCCCGCCTCATCCAATGCCTCTCGGATGAAATCCACACGACCATCCATCATGTCTGATGGCCCGACAATATCAATTCCCGCTTGGGCTTGGGCAACAGCCATTTTACCCAAAATGGGCAAAGTTTCATCATTTAATATTTTCCCATCAATCACCAAACCATCATGACCATCAGACGAATAAGGATCCATGGCCACGTCACTCATCAATGTTATGTTTGGAAATTGTGCTTTTAATTGTTGAATCAAATGCAAGTAAAAATTGTCCTCAGCAAAACTTTTCGAGGCCAATTTATCTTTGGCTGATTCCGGGAATACAGGGAACAGTACAAAATGATGAATACCCAATTGAACGCATTCTTCTATCTCACGGATCACCTCTTGTTGCGACCAACGAAAAATACCCGGCATGGAAACAATTGGAATTTTTTCTCCACCACCTTCGAAGACAAACAAAGGGTATATCAAAGAAGAAAGGGAAACCTGTGTTTCCCTTACCATGGTGCGGATTGACTCCGACTTTCTATTTCTTCTCGGTCTGTTCATTACTGAATTTCTGATTCGATTTGAGAACGCAAATCATTGAAAGCACTTTGTGCATCTTTGATCGCCTTTAATACATCTAAATCCTTGGCATCAGCTCCAAATGGATTTTCAACGCCATTTTTAATTTCTGCCTCTGAAGGCAATAGCTTGCTGTTGGATTGCCAATCAGCCAATTTACTTTTTGCTTCTTCGATCGCTGTCTTTTTATTCATCAAGGAAGTGTACTCTTGCACCTTCATAGAATCCGCAGCCAAAGCCGTATCCTGAGACATCACGGCAATCATTTTTTCTACATTGCCTGCTTCAACCGTTAATGTAGAGTCCAAGTTTGACTTTTGCTTCAACAATCCCGCTTGTATGTTGCGGGCTTCTTTCATCATTTCACTCTCTGAAGAACCGCAAGCTACGATGATCATGATCACGCCAGCTATCATCCATAAATTCAACTTTTTCATATGCTATTTTCTTTGTTGTTTGTTTCAATTTTTCTTTTTGGGATGGGGTCGTAACCAAAACCGCCCCAAGGGTGACAACGTGATATTCTTTTTATTCCGATCCATGCTCCTTTGAATGCACCCCACTCTTGAATGGCTTCTTGTGTATACCGGCTGCATGTAGGCTGGTAGCGACAATTGGAACCCAACAAGGGCGAGAGATACATTTGATACAGGCGTATCAGGAATATGAAAAATCTCGCTATCACTCGGCAAATTTAATAGGTCCGTTGACCTATCGTTTCTTGAACTTGCGTTTTTTATTCTTGTTTATTTTCTTTCTAAATCCATCCTCCAAGAAATCATTTAATTTATTGCCTTGGATGGTTTTGACGGCTGTGAGGTCTTGGATTCCCGCGACATCAATTTTTCCTTTGCTCAAATACTGAAGATCCTTGAGGACAACATCGTCAGTAACGGTATTTCGGTTCCAGTTCAATGCATTTTGCTTCATCAAATTGGCGATGGACTGAGCAAAAGCCTTTTTCTCTTCACCGTCTTCCAATTGTGCGCACTTCTCTATCAATTTCTCCGCATATCTTCCGTAGTGTCCAAACTTCACCTCACCGGTTGGATATGGCATGGCTTGCGGACGCTCTTTTAATTCTTCACGACCCGGCATGGGATAAGGGCAATCAACATCCAATTTAAAATCGGACATGATCATCAAATGCACCCACAACTTGTGATGAAAATCCTCCATATCCCTCAAGTAAGGGAACAATTGCCCCATCACAGAAAGAATCGCTTTGCAACATTGGTTTCGTTGCTCGCGGTCTTCTAAAGTCATGGCATATTCTACCATTTTTTGAATATTCCGACCATATTCTGGAATCATGAGATCTTGTCTCAAGCTGTTAATTTCCAAAACGTGCGGATTTAATTGATCTCCTGGCTCTCTGAAAGAGCTGGATGCGCGCATTCTCTCCATATTATTAATGACCTAATCGATAATGGTCAGTTTGGCGAATTTAAGTAGTAATTGTTTCTGTCCTTCTTTTGGGAAGAAAATTGTCGCCTTGGCATCGGCTCCTTCTCCTTCTACCTTCAACACTTTTCCTTTTCCAAATTTCTCATGAGACACAGTCATTCCAGATTCCAAATTCAACAAAGGTCCCGCAGGTGCTGCTGGACTGGCTTTGTCGACCTTTTTAAAATTACCAGACAACAGGTCGGGTTTGGGCGCTGGAGGTGTAAATGGTGTGTTGATTTTGGGTGACTGTTGCACAAATTTCGGTTCACGCTCTTGTGCCCTTCCTTGCGGACCAAAGCCTCTGCGCTCCGACTGAAAGTCGATCTTAGGGGAAGCACCTCGGTCAATTGGCTTTTGGAAGGCCGGTGAATTTTTATCAATGTACGCTTCGTCAATCTCCTCAATGAAACGCGATGGCTCTCCGTAGGTCAACTGACCAAAGCGATAGCGCGTCGTCGCATAACTCAAAGTAACTTTCTTTTCTGCGCGAGTCAAGGCGACATAAAACAATCTTCGCTCTTCCTCCAACTCCTCTCTCGAATTCAATGCCATCATCGATGGAAATAAATTCTCTTCCAATCCAACGATGTACACATAAGGAAACTCCAATCCCTTGGAGGCGTGAATGGTCATCAAACTCACTCGATCTTTCTCGGCCTCATCATCAGAATCCGCATCCGTTAACAAAGCAACGTCAATCAAAAATTCTGAGAGTGTGTTGACTTTGTGCGGATCAGCAGGATCAATCTTATCAGAAAATTCTTTAATACCATTCAATAACTCTTGAATGTTCTCATAACGGGCAACACCCTCTGGTGTTTTATCATTGTACAACTCTTTGAGCAATCCACTGCTTGAAGCAATGTGATTGGCCACTTCATACGCAGGGGCAGTTTCCATGTTGACTGCGAAGCTGCGAATCATGGTTGTAAAATCTGACAACTTACTGGCTGTACCTGAATTCACCCCAATGTTCCCCGGTTGCAAAATCACATCCCACATGCTTACATTGTGCTCTGCTGCCAAGACTTGAACCTTTTCGATCGTCGTTTTTCCAATTCCACGGGCGGGGTAATTGATGGTTCGCTTCAAAGACTCCTCATCCTTGTGATTGGCCACCAATCGAAAATAGGCCAACAAATCTTTGATCTCCTGTCTTTGATAGAAAGACATTCCACCAAAAATTTTATAGGGAATATTGAGCTTACGCAAAGATTCCTCAAACGATCTACTCTGCGCATTGGTTCGATACAAAATCGCAAAATCATTGAACGCCGCGCCTTCTTCTCTTTTTGTCGTGAAAATATGATTGGCCACATAAGCGCCCTCTTCGTTGTCCGAAAGGGCTCTGTACAATCCAATGGCAGACCCGTGATCATTGGATGTCCAAACATCTTTTTTAATTTGATCCTTGTTCTTAGCAATGATGCCATTGGCCGCTTTCACGATGGTTTGTGTACTCCGGTAATTCTGCTCCAATTTATACAAGGCATAATCTGGATAGTCTCTTCTAAAATTGAGGATGTTTTGAATGTTTGCACCACGGAAAGAATAGATACTTTGCGCATCATCACCTACCACGCATACATTTTCATGCATCTTGCCCAATTGTTTCACGATGAGATACTGACTAAAGTTGGTATCCTGGTACTCATCCACCAAAATGTATTGAAACTTGTGTTGGTACTTTAATAAAAGATCCGGATTATCACGAAACAAGATATTTGTTTTAAAAAGCAAATCATCGAAATCCATCGCACTCGAGTTGAAGAGCTTTTGATTGTACCGCTCGTAAATCTCCACCATCTTGGATTTACCACTCATTTGATCTTCATTGATCAAATCAATATCGTTGCGATAATCCTCTGGACTAATCAAATTATTCTTGCATGAGGAAATTCGATTGAGCACATTGCCTGGCTTGTATATCTTATCATCCAAACCCAATTCCTTCAAGACATCTTTGATCAACGACTTGGCATCACTCGTATCATAAATGGTAAAGTTGCGAGAATAGTTGATGCGCTCAGCTTCCGTTCTGAGAATACGGGCAAAAATGGAGTGAAACGTTCCCATCCAAATATTTCGCGCATCCGATTCTCCGACCAAAGAGGCGATACGGTGTTTCATCTCAGCTGCAGCCTTATTGGTAAAAGTCAAAGACAAAATCTGAAATGGATCCACTCCATTTTGTATCAAGTGCGCAATGCGATAAGCCAAAACACGTGTTTTACCTGAACCTGCTCCCGCTATGACCATCAATGGCCCTTTGATGTGCGTAACTGCCGAGCGTTGCGCATCATTTAATTCGTTTAAAAAAGACATCATTACAAAAATAATCCGCGACCACCTCAACGTTCAAAAAAGTTTTCCATTGTTGATATTTTGGGACGGATCGAAATCGACCCCAGAATTTAAAAAGAAAATAAACAAGGAAAACGTCCGAAATTCGCAATTCATCACTCATTCAAAAAAATGAAATTCGTTTTGATTGTTCTTGGCTGCATTTGTGCTCAATTTTCGTTGGCGCAATTCGCTGTGGTAAAAAGTTCGACCGTATATTGCGCTGTCTATGAGGAGCCGCAAAAGCAATCCTCTGTAATCGACTCACTTTCGAATCAACAAATCGTTTTTTGCTTTGAAAAGAATGCCCATTGGATGAACGTCGATTACGAAAAAGAAAATGAAATACGAAACGGTTTTATTCCTTGCTCTCAGATTGAGCCAATCGAAAACTACACCCAAATTCCGTTGATCAATTTCGATGGCAAGGAGGCTCAAATCTTTAATCAGAATATCTCCATCGTAATTGAGGAAAAAGATTTCATTCAGTCCAACCATTCTTTGCAATATTCCGATCAAGGACTACTATACATTGATGACCAACCGTATTGGGGAACCGACGGGAATATTCCGCAAGAAGAATTCAACAAAATGGAAATATCCTTGAATGGAAAAAACATAGTGCTTCCTTCATCTGCACTATTGAATTTATACAATCCCAACCTTGCTTCAACAGCCGCCCATTACGACGAACAAAATCAAATCCTGTACATTTACATGTTAAATGGAGATGGTGCTGGTAGTTATGTTGTAATTTGGAGAATCAAACAAGGCCAATATCAAGATAGATTGATCTTTTACGGATTTTAATTCGGCAAATATGAATTCCAACCAAGACAACAGGCAAAATACATTTTGGAATGATTCCGTTGAAACTTGGTTTCAAAATTTGAACAGTCATCCGAATGGACTTTCAGAACAACAAGCGCATGATCACCTATCGGCATCTGGCGTGCATCCAAAGAAATCACACAAACTAAAAAAAGTCATTCTCCTTTTCTTCCAACAATTTAAAAGCCCACTGATGCTGATGCTGATTGGCGCCATCATCATCTCCAGTTTTTTGGGAGATACTTCTGATGTTGCCATCATCTCATTTATTGTGATGTCCACCGGTTTGATGAGCTTCTTTCAAGAGAGAAATGCGGGTAAAATCGTAGAAAAACTGCAAGCACTTATCGCCATTCAATCAACGATTGTAAGAGAAGGAAAAGAAAAAACATTGGCCTCCAAATTTATCATTCCGGGAGACATTCTCATCTTAAAAGCAGGTGACATCATTCCAGCAGATGCACTGATTTTTGAAGCCAATGAATTGTACGTCAATGAATCCAGTTTAACGGGAGAATCTTTTCCCATTAAAAAGCAAATACAACCTACCCCAGCCGATGCGCCACTCTCGAAGCGATTCAATTGTTTGTGGGAAGGAACCAATATCATCAGCGGAAATGCCAAAGCTTTGGTGATTCAAACTGGCGATCAAACCATCTTCGGAAAAATCAAAGAGAGCTCAGTTGCTCCCGTTGAAACGGCTTACGAAAGAGGGATCAAAGACTTTGGTTTCTTCTTGATGAAAATCACCATCGTCCTGTCTTCTTTTGTACTATTGGTCAACTTGCTCAATCACACGAGCATCATCGAAGCGGCCATGTTTTCATTGGCTTTGGCCATTGGTATGGCGCCGGAACTATTGCCTGCCATCAATACCATATCGATGAGCGCTGGAGCCAAAAGGTTGCTCGAGAAAAAAGTCATTGTCAAGAAATTAAATTCAATTCAAAACCTTGGTGAAATCGATTTGCTCTGCACTGATAAAACTGGAACCATCACCTTGGGCGAAATTACCATTTCAAAAATAGTCAATGGCGAGGGCAATGAAGATCTTCTGGCGAAGCAATTGGCATTTTGGAATGCCTCGTTCGAATCAGGATACGCCAATCCCATTGATGCCGCTATTAAAAATTTAAATCTCACCATCGATCCTCAACTGATCAAAATTGGCGAAATCCCCTACGACTTTCACCGAAAAAGACTGAGTATCGCCGTCAAAAACCCTACTGAATCGCTACTGATTTGCAAAGGTTCCTTCGACAGTATCAGAAGCATCTGTACCCAAATTAGGTTGAGCAATGGTCACATCGTGAACATTGATCGTTATGATGACATCATCCATCAACTTTATGCCAATTATGGAGAAGAAGGGAATCGTGTCATTGCATTAGGATACAAAAACATTTCCACCCCGACCATTCAAAATTCTGATGAAACGGAATTGATTTTCGCTGGTTTCATTCTCATGAATGATCCCATCAAGCCATCCATTCCTCGAGCACTAATCGCACTAAAAAAATTGAACGTTGGTTTAAAAATCATCACAGGAGACAACAGCAACATCGTCCATTCCATTGCCCATCAAGTTGGATTTTCCTCCCCCGTGATCATGACCGGAAAAGAGCTGAATGCTTTGAGCGCCGGAGCTTTGGAAGTGCAAATCAAAGATGTGCATGTCTTTGCAGAAGTTGAGCCACAACAAAAAGAGAGAATCATTCTTGCATTAAAAAAGAACTTTTCCGTAGCCTATATGGGGGATGGCATCAACGACGTATCTGCCTTGCATGCAGCCGATGTTGGTATCTCCGTTTCCAACGCCGTTGATGTAGCGAGAGAAGCGGCGGATTTCGTGCTAACAGAAAAGGATTTATCCGTTGTCATTAATGGCATTCAAGAAGGCCGTAAAACTTTCGCCAATACGCTGAAATATATTTACATCAACACAGGATCAACCTTTGGCAATATGTTCAGCATGGCTACTGCCTCATTGATTTTGCCGTTTCTGCCCATGTTGCCCAAGCAAATTTTATTGACCAATTTCCTGACCGACTTTCCCTTTTTGTCGGTAAGCTCCGACAATGTGGATGACGACCAAATCAAGCAACCTGGAAAATGGAACATCAAGAGTGTTCGCACCTACATGATCATTTTTGGCCTGCACAGCACAATATTTGACTTGACTACTTTCTTAACTTTGTATTTCTTTTTAAAATGTCAAGAAACAGCCTTTCAAACAGGTTGGTTCATAGAGTCCATCATCACAGAGCTGCTGATCTTATTCGTGATCCGAACCCGAAAGAACTTTTTCAAAAGCAAACCGGGCAAGTACCTTTTTATTACCAGCGCAATCGCTCTGATTCTGACGGTTTCCATTCCCTATTTGCCTTTTGCACCAGATTTGGGATTCGTCGCACTTCCTTTGGGATACATCCTCCTTCTATTCGGAATTATCTTCACCTACATCATCACCGCAGATTTAATCAAGATTTGGTTCTTCAAAACAAAATTCCAATCCTAGCTATTCTGCCCGTTTGTCAACGCTTTTATACTTACATTCGCCGTCAGGTGACCCTAAGAATGATGAAACTGAAAATTAAAATTTAGTTCAGATGAACGATGTTATCCCCAAAACCAAAGCCGTAAAGCCTGCGATTTTAGCACCACATAGTGATTCTAATTTGGAATCATACGAAAGGAAATTTCATCCCATGCAAGATGACAGCATCCCGTTTCGCAATATGTCTACCGCTGAATCGAAACGGAAAAGCATTCGACGATTGATCAAGAAACTCAATGTCAAATACAGCACCCGTTATCAGCGCACGCCAGAAGACACCTATTGCAATGTCTATTCATTTGACTATTGCTTTCATTGCAATGTATACTTACCGACAGTTTGGTGGACTGATGAGGCCATTGAGCGTCTTGAAAAAGGCGAGGACGTCCAACCCATTTTTAACGAAACCGTCATGCCGATTTATTCGAGTGCCATCCACGATTGGTTTTTAAAATGGGGTGAATGTTACGGTTGGAATCGGATGACAGACCTCACAAAACTTCAAGAAAAAGTAACGGAAGAAGGAGGCGTTGGAATCATTTGCGCAAAAAGAAAAATTGTCGGCCTTTCTGGACATATCGTACCCATCGTTCCCGAGACAGAAAAGAAAAAAGCTTTTCGAGAAGATGGTAAAGTCATTTATCCATTGCAATCACAAGCAGGGAAATTAAACTACAATTACTTTGCTCGTATAAGACGAGATTGGTGGAATCATCCTCGCTACTCATCACATGTTTTTTATTACCACGATTGATATTTATAACAACTTTGCAACATTCAAAAATTCACAAAAACATGGAACATAACCCGATAAGAAAATTGTACTGGGGCATTGGGTTAGAAAACGAAACATATCTTCAATTCGAGGAGTCTTTGATCGTATCTGGGCAATTCATCCAAGAGAAAATGGGGCGTGAGCGCTATAGCATCGATTATCTCAAATGTTACAAAGCAGGGACTTTGGAAACCCTATTGAGCGCCGCCTTTGATTCCAGCAAAAACTATCTCGTCAGTCAAATGATGAATAGTCACTCACTTGAAAAGTTAGACATTCACTTTCAACACAAGACCATACAATCGGCACCACCATTATTGGATAACCCAGACTATGCAGGAAAATCAATACTGGAGCTATTTTTAGAAAAACAGCCGTATCACATTCAAAGCATGTTCACACAAAAAAACAATCCGATGGGTTGTATCATTTTTGATGGTGACACCATTGAATTTGTCACGAAATACTTTGAAAATCGAACCGTCCAAGAAGCTTGCAATGAAATGCGTGTGAACAAGAAAATTTTCTTGGAACGATTAAACGAGACCAAAATTCTCCCAGGGCCTTTGACATTTCCTGAATACAACATTGGGATCAACATGTTCATGTCCAATCAAAAGAACTTGGTCTTATTTAACAACGGCACTTTACACTTCCATTTCACATTGCCCACGCTAACAGAAGACAGCAGAATCATCGATTACGATGCTTTTGACAAAGCGCACAACAACGCCATCTACTTACTTCAATGGTTTGAACCACTGTTCATCGCCTCATTAGGAAGTCCGGACATCATGGCCATTATCAGCAATGAGAACAACTTGAAGGAAAAGTTTGCGGCAGGTTCCATGCGCAATGCCATGTCACGATATACAGGAGTAGGCACCTATCACCAGTCCATGGCCAAGGGTAAAATCTTGACCTATCCCGTTGAAGAATTTAGAAAATTATTGAAGTTCTCCAAAGAAGAGAATATCTGGTGGCGAGATCAAGTAGAGAGTGAGCTATCCTATGAGTTGCTCACCGACTTGGGTTTGGATTTCAATCGAGAAAAATTGTATCAAAGTGGATTTGAGTTCAGAAGCTTTGATGAATTCCCGGCCGAACATTTACCCGCTGTATTGCATGCCATCGTTTTAATTTGCGAGCACTCCAAAACGTTCAGCAGCGTGCAATGGGCGCATGACAGTATCGTTTGGAACAACTTGGTATTTAGAGCCCTTCGCGATGGGTATAGCACAGAAATTTCCGATGACGAAAAATTAGAAATATTGGCTGCTTTGCAATTGATCGATCAAACGACAGAAGGATTACCCAATGAATGGGCAGGCTGCGTCAGACTGGATGAATTCTTCTTTGGCATACTCGCGCGTTTGCATGCCCTCCACCAAAACGATCACCTCTATTTAGAAGCTTTGATGGGAGAAGTACCCACCGAATCACCGATATGGGATAATTTCAATTTGCACCAACAAGAGCAGCATTTGAAGCAGCTGGAGAGTATTTGATTTTTATTTTCATAAATTGAAAAATTGTCTTTTAGTCCCGCCCATAGAGATTTTCAAAGCTGCTGAAATTTTAATCAAAGCTGCTGAAGAACATCATATTGGGAATCACAGCGAAGTCAAAAAAAAATTGACCCTTGTCAATGACAATAAAATTCGTGATTGGACGGAATCTTTGTGGGGGAAAGACGGCATCTATTATCAACTACAGAAAAAGCTTGGCACACCCAGTACTGTAGATCCCAAATCAAGAGATCCTAAAAGGATGCCGAATAAAAATTTAGAACGTGAGTTAATTGAAAGGGATGGCCATTTTTGCAGATTTTGCGGAATACCAGTCGTGAGAAAAGAAATACGCACTTTATTGAATCACCAATATCCTTTGGAACTACCTTGGGGAAAAACCAATTCCGATCAACACGCTGCTTTTCAAGCTATGTGGCTACAATTTGATCACATCATTCCACATGCTAGAGGAGGGAAGACAACATTAGAAAACATGATCATCGCTTGCGCGCCATGCAATTATGGCCGAATGAATTTCTTACTCGAAGAAATTGATCTTGAACTTTCGAAAAGGCAATCGCCCTCCATACCGAATTGGACTGGCTTAGAAGAGCTAATTCCTTGAAGAATTCACGTGGACGGAATTCCACCTCCCTCTCCTCATCCCCTCAACTTCTCATTGTCTTTGTGTCGCTGAGCATCTCGGTTTGTCTTTTTTGCCAAATTATTTTCCAATGCTTCCGTTAGATTTACTCCAGTCTGATTGGCCAAGCAAATCAAAACAAACAACACATCGGCCATTTCATCACCGAGGTCTTTTGCCTTGTCACTTTCTTTTTCACTCTGCTCGCCATAACGCCTGGCGATGATGCGGGCTACCTCCCCTACTTCTTCTGTGAGCATGGCCATGTTGGTCAGCTCATTGAAGTAACGAACGCCATGCTCTTTGATCCAAGTATCAACTACTTGCTGGGCTTGCTCGATGGTCATTATTTGCTCAAATACAAATTGCGCTCTGAATACACCTGACGGAAAAACGGATCTTTCAAATCTTTGATGAAACGAATCCCTTCTCCCGTCGACTTCATCTCAGGACCCAATTCTTTGGTGACCTCAGGGAATTTCTCATAACTAAAAACTGGAATCTTTATGGCATACCCACTTCTCTTGGGTTGGAAATTAAAATCTTTCACCTTCTTAGCACCCAACATCACTTTGGTGGCGTAATTCACATAAGGCTCATCGTATGCCTTTGCGATAAATGGAACTGTGCGAGAAGCTCTTGGATTGGCCTCGATGATATACACCACATCATCTTTGATGGCAAATTGAATATTGATCAATCCCACAGTGCCCAATGCCTTCGCTATTTTCTTGGTATGCTCTTCTATTTGTGTCATCACAAAATCACCCAAGTTATAAGGCGGCAATACCGCATAAGAATCGCCAGAATGTATACCTGCCGGCTCGATATGTTGCATAATGCCGATAATGTATGCATCCTCTCCATCACAGATAGCGTCTGCCTCTGCTTCCGTTGCGCCTTCCAAGAAATGATCGAGCAAAATTTGATTGTCCGGCATGTCGCGCAAAATATTCACCACATGCTGCTCCAACTCTTGCTCGTTGATCACAATCTTCATCTTCTGCCCGCCCAAAACGTAAGAAGGACGAACCAACAACGGGAATCCCAAATCGCGGCTCAACTCTATCGCCTGCTCTGCGTTTTCCACCACACCAAACTTTGGATAAGGGATGTTCTGCTCTTTCAATAAATTCGAAAAACGACCTCTATCCTCAGCCAAATCCAATGAATCAAATGAAGTTCCAATGATCTTGATGCCATAACGATCCAATTTGGCCGCCAATTTCAAAGCTGTCTGACCACCCAACTGAACAATTACACCTTCTGGCTTTTCATGTCGAATGATGTCGTAAATGTGTTCCCAAAAAACAGGTTCAAAATACAACTTGTCAGCAGTATCGAAATCTGTAGACACCGTCTCTGGATTGCAATTGATCATGATGGTCTCATAACCACATTCCTTTGCAGCCAATACGCCGTGAACACAACTATAGTCGAACTCAATTCCTTGACCGATACGATTCGGTCCACTTCCCAAGACGACAATTTTCTTTTTATCACTGACAACACTCTCATTCTCCATCTCAAATGTCGAATAGTAATAAGGCGTTTGCGCTTCAAACTCTGCAGCACAAGTATCGACCAATTTATATACACGTTGAATACCCAATTCATCGCGCTTTGCATACACCTCACTTTCTAAGCAGCGAAGCAAATGCGCAACTTGCCTGTCTGCATATCCCTTTTGCTTTACTTCAAAAAGTAAATCAGCAGGTATCGACTGAAGGCTATGCTTTTCAACCTTGCGCTCCAACTGAATCAACTCTTCAATTTGCTTTAAAAACCAAATATCAATTCGGGTCTTTTCACAAATTGTTTTGAAAGGAATACCCAATTTAATGGCATCATAAATATGGAAGATGCGATTCCAACTGGGATGTTCCAAAGAATGCAATATTTGGTCCTGATCTCTCAACTCTTTTCCATCCGCTCCCAATCCGTTTCGATTGATCTCCAAAGATTGACAAGCCTTTTGCAAAGCCTCTTGAAAACTTCTTCCAATTCCCATTACTTCACCAACCGACTTCATCTGCAATCCCAACTCGCGGTTGCTTCCGGGGAATTTGTCAAAATTCCAACGGGGTATCTTAACGATGACATAATCCAATGTCGGCTCAAAGAATGCCGAAGTGGATTTTGTGATTTGATTTTTCAATTCATCCAAGTGATAACCGATGGCCAACTTAGAGGCTATCTTAGCAATGGGATATCCTGTTGCCTTAGATGCCAAAGCGGAAGAACGAGAAACGCGAGGGTTGATTTCAATCGCGATGATGTCTTCTTGATCGTCTGGACTCACTGCAAATTGAACGTTACATCCTCCTGCAAAATTTCCGATCGCACGCATCATCTTAATGGCCATGTCGCGCATCTTTTGATAGGTGGTATCGCTCAAAGTCATCGCCGGCGCGACAGTGATGCTATCACCGGTATGAATTCCAATGGGGTCAAAATTCTCAATGCTACAAATAATGGTGACGTTGTCATTGGCATCGCGCAGCAATTCCAACTCAAATTCCTTCCAACCCATCAAAGCCTTGTCGATCATGACTTCGTGAATAGGAGACAAATGCAATCCGCGCTGCAACAATTTATCGTAGTCTGCTTGATTGTGAACCAATGCTGCACCTGATCCGCCTAACGTATAGGAAGGACGGATACAAAGAGGGAATCCAAATTTCTGTGCGATTTCCTTTCCTTCTAAAAATGACTTGGCTGTAGCCTGCGGTGCCATTGGCACACCAATCTCGCCCATTAAATTTCTGAATGCCTCGCGATTCTCTGTGATTTCAATGGCTTGCGTATCAACACCAATCATTCGAACGTTGTGATCCTTCCACAATCCCATCTCCTCACACTGAATGGCTAAATTCAAAGCTGTTTGACCGCCCATGGTAGGCAATACCGCATCAATTTTGTGATTGTTTAAAATCGTTTCAATGCTCGCAGGTTCCAATGGAAGTAAATACACATTGTCTGCAACAACTCGATCGGTCATGATCGTTGCGGGATTGCTGTTGATCAATGTCACTTCAATGCCTTCCTCACGCAAAGAGCGCGCAGCCTGGCTTCCGCTATAATCAAATTCACATGCTTGTCCGATAACGATGGGTCCAGAACCAATGATGAGGACCGACTGAATGCTTTTGTCTTTGGGCATTTTTTTTTTATCTCGCTCCGTCACCAGAGCAAGGAAATCCTTCTAAACTGAATAAGTATGCGGCAAAAATAAGATGAGTTCCGGGGCCTAGCCAAGTTTTAATTTCAACAAGTTATCCTACTATTCCCACAAAACAGCCTCTACCCTGCGATTGGCAATGCGATCAGACTCTGAAAGTTCAGGGTTGATTTTGGGAAAATAATTTCCCATTCCCTTGTACCGCAATCGTGAAGCATCTATCCCGCGCTGAATCAAATAATCGTAAATGGCCTTGGCTCTGGCCTCAGACAAATTTTCTATTCCCGTATCATTGTCCATTCCATCTCCCGGAAATGGTTGACAGCAGATGTGTCCTTGCAATTCAATTTTGAAAGCGGGATGAGATTTTAAAAACTCATAAAACCGATCCAATGGCACATAGGATTCATCCAACAGTATATGGCGCCCGGGATGAAAATTAACGTCGACCAATTCAACTTTTCCCGTCTCTACTATTTCGGCTGGTATTTCCGCCATTCCTTCATTCGACTCCACGACATAAGTCATGACGACCTCAACTCGTCGATTTTCTGGATCCCCTTGCTTTCCGACTAAAAGACAGGGCAACTCACCTGCACCAACGATTTCAATTGGGAAATTTTCATCCACCACGCCCAACTTGACCAAACCAGCGGACACAAATTTTGCACGAGCCAACGATAATGTTTGATTGTAATTCACATCTCCCCTGCAATCGGCGTAACCCAATACTTTAATATGGGTGATTTGGCCATTCAACCAACCATCATCTTCATCTGTAAATTGTAATTCGATATCGTCGCGGAGTCGATTAGAAATATCAGTATCAAAATAAAAACGATGCGTGATTTCATGCACATATTGACTTTTCGCTTGAAGTGCGGTCAACAGTGTGATGAGTGAGATCATCCTTCTCAAAAAAAACTTTTTAAAATTCTTCATATTGGATGCATAAAGAACGGATGAATTTTGAATTTCTTGTCAATCACGACCACATTTTTTTTGGTACATTTACCTCATGAGGAAATTCGCATTTTTCTGTGGTATTGTATTGTTTGGATTGGGGTGTTCTCCATCCAAACCTTCGCACAATCAATCGTCCATCGACTCGTTGAGATTCTCCTTGATGGCGCAGGAAAAATGGATTTTTCATCCTGTCTTCGACTCCCTCCAAACTTGGCAGGGAAAATGGATGCTCCAACAAAATACTTGGAATACTATTTTGGATTCATCAGCGCAAAATAAATTAAAACGTGAGTTCCCCAACTATTTCGAAATGGGCAATCATATTGACAAATTATTGAAGCAACACCAAACGCTGAAAACAATCTATGATGTCGATATGGTCAATATCAATAATTTAAAAACAGCATTGGAGTCTGGAGCAACACAAGATGGAAATGGAACTGTTATCCAAGATCAATATTGGCCCCTCGCTATTCAAGCCCAAACCGCGCATCAAGACAGCTTGAATAGCATAATCAATGTGCAATTGCAAGACGGATTTAAAGTTTTGGAACAATTGAAAATGATGTACCCTTTGTTTCAACAAAAAATTTCGACTTCTAAAAATTAAGCATGAAATTCTGGATTAGCCTTTTCCTCTTGAGCGTTCTACCCTTGTCAATTTTCGCGCAAGTGTCCGATCGCGAAATAGCAGACTATCACTTCAACCAAGGAAAGTTTGCGGAGGCTAAATTGTACTATGAAAAATTGTACAACTCGGATCAAAAAGAATTGGTTTATCCCAATTATCTCAAATGTTTGATCAATCTAAAAGATTGGGAAACCGCTGAAGAAATCATTCGCAAAAGAGCCAAGCAAAAATCCGCGGACGGATTGATTTATGTGCAATGGGGCCAGCTCATGCTCGAGCAAAACCACACTGAAGAAGCCAAAGAGTATTTCCAATCGGCCATAGACAAAGTGGAGCCGTCGCGCGCTTTTGTTGTACGATTGGCCAATGAATTTATTGCGCTGCAACAATATCCTTTCGCCATTCAAGCGTACGAAAAAGGAAAGAAAAAAGGCAAAGATGGCTATCTCTATAATTTCGAAATCGCTTCTGCGCAAGGGATGCTGGGAGATATGCAAGCCATGATCGATTCCTTCATCATCTTGCTGCAAGAAGAGCCGCATTACCTGTCAACTGTCGAGACGCTGATTTCCCGACTGATCAAATTTGAAGACAATCCTGAACAAAGTAATGTTTTGCGTATCTCAATATTAAAAGCCATTCAAGCGCATCCCGACAATAGTGCGCTCAGTGAGTTCATGATTTGGTATTATTTACAAACCAAGAATTTTACCGGCGCTTTGCAGCAAAGCATTGGCCTAGACAAACGACTCCGCGAGAATGGTCTCCGCATTATTGAATTGGCTCAGGTGGCCATCGACGACCAACAATTTGACGTGGCAGCAAATGCGTATGAATACATCATCCAAAAAGGAAATGCATTTCCCTATTATTACATGGCTCAGATGGGCGTCCTCAATGCGAGATTAAAAAAATTCGAAACGCAATCCACCTCTTCCGCTGATTGGGTTCAATTGACAAAAAACTTCGAATCAACGCTACAACTCATCCCACACAACGACGAGGCTTTTCCGCTCATCGAAAACTACATCAAACTCAAAGCATTTCAATTGCACAAAGTAGATAGCGCTGAGATCTTTTTGCAAGGAGAACTCCAATCTGCTGGATATTCAGGAAAAACGAAGGCCAAAATCAAATTACTTCTCGGCGATTTGATGATTATCCAAAATAACATTTGGGAAGCTTCACTTCTTTTTTCGCAGGTTGAATTAGATTACAAAGAAGATATCATTGGAAACGAAGCTCGTTTTAAAAATGCCAAGGTTAGTTTTTACAATGGCGACTTTGGATGGTCACAATCGCAATTGGATGCATTAAAAGGATCCACCTCAAAATTGCTCGCCAACGACGCGATTGATCTCTCCGTTTTGATCACTGAGAATATTCAAGACAGCATTCAAGAGCCTTTAGAAATTTTTGCGCGAGCTGAATTACTCAGCTTTCAAAACTTTGATGAACAAGCTGAAACGACTTTAGATTCAATCATGACGCTTTTTCCTGGTCATCCACTCATAGATGAAGCGATTTATCTCAAGGCAATGATGGCGTGGAAAAAAGAAGATTGGACAAAATGTGAAAAGCTGCTCAATGAAATCGTTGAGTTCCATTTCACCGAAATCAAATACGACGATGCCATTTGGAAGCTTGGTCAACTGAACGAGTTTTATTTGCACAATCAGCAAAAGGCTATGGAATATTACGAGAAAATTCTGACGGAGCAACCCGGCAGTTTATATGTAACCGAAGCCCGCAAAAGTTTTCGACGTCTCCGCGGTGATGATCAACCATAAAAAAAGGGCTCCCGTTGAGGAGCCCTTTTAACAAATACAAATTTTAATCTATCCACTGCACATCTCGCATGCATCAGGATTATCCAATGAACATGCAATTGTCGCTTGCTCAAGAGCAATTTCGTCAGCTGTTTTATTTTGAACAGCTGCTACTACTGGAGCTGAAGCCGCCTTTGGAGCTTCTTGGTATTTTTTATCTACAGTAAACTTAATCGCATCTGTAGCCGCTTTGGTACGCAAATAATACATTCCCGTCTTCAATCCTGCTTCCCAAGCATAGAAGTGCATGGAGGTCAATTTACCCAAATTGGCATTTTCCATGAAGATGTTCAATGATTGACTTTGACAGATGTAAGCACCACGATCGGCAGACATGTCAATGATTGCCTTTTGTGACAACTCCCATGCAGTCTTGTACAATGCTTTTAAATTATCTGGAACTTCAGCGATGTTCTGAACAGAACCGTTATTAGCAATCAACTTATTTTTCACATCCTCATTCCAAACACCCAAGCTGACCAAATCCTTTAATAAGTGCTTATTGACAATGATGTACTCTCCAGCCAATACACGACGTGTGTAGATATTGGAAGTATAAGGTTCGAAACATTCGTTATTACCCAAGATCTGCGCAGTTGAGGCTGTTGGCATTGGTGCCATCAACAAAGAGTTGCGCATTCCAAATTCTTTGATTTCGTCTTTCAACAAATCCCACTCCCAGCGATTGGTCGGAGTAACACCCCACATATCGAACTGCAATCTTCCCATCGACGCAGGTGAACCAGCAAAAGTTTCATACGAACCATCGCGCTTCGCCAAGTCTTTAGAAGCCGTACAGGCCGCATAATAAATGGTTTCAAATACTTCTTTGTTCAATTGACGTGCCTCAGCACTGTCAAATGGGAAACGCATCAAGATAAAGGCATCAGCCAATCCCTGAACTCCAATACCAATTGGACGATGGCGCATGTTTGACTTTCTCGTCTCTGGAACTGGATAATAATTGGCATCAATAATTTTGTTCAAATTGATGGTCAACTGGTAGGCGACTTCAAACAAACGTTGATGATCAAATTGCTTGTCTTTTACAAACTTCGGCAACGCAATAGATCCCAAATTACAAACTGCAATCTCGTCAGGAGCTGTGTACTCGATGATTTCTGTGCAAAGATTGGATGACTTGATTGTTCCCAAATTTTGCTGATTGCTCTTGCTATTGGCCGCATCCTTATACAGCATATAAGGTGTCCCCGTTTCAATTTGAGACTCTACAATTTTATACCACAAATCTTGCGCGCTGATTGTTCTACGACCACGTCCTTCGGACTCATAGCGTGTGTACAACGCCTCAAATTCAGGACCCCATACATCCGCCAAACCAGGACACTCGTTGGGACACATCAATGTCCACTGACCATTCTCTTTTACACGTTGCATGAACAAATCCGGAATCCACATCGCATAAAACAAATCACGCGCACGAGCTTCTTCCTTACCATGATTCTTCTTCAATTCCAAGAAGTCATATACATCTGCATGCCATGGCTCAAGATAAATAGCGAAAGAACCTTTTCGCTTTCCACCACCTTGGTCCACATAACGCGCTGTATCATTGAATACACGCAACATCGGAACGATTCCATTGCTCGTTCCATTGGTTCCTTTGATATATGAACCTTTTGCTCTTACGTTGTGGATGCTTAAACCAATTCCACCTGCGCTTTGTGAAATCAATGCTGTTTGCTTCAATGTATCATAAATACCATTGATGCTATCGTCTTTCATTTGCAATAAAAAGCAAGAGGACATTTGAGGTTTAGGAGTACCCGCATTGAATAGCGTTGGGGTAGCATGTGTGAACCAACCCTCGCTGATCATGTTGTAAGTCTTGATGACTTCATTCAAATCACCTTTGTGAATTCCTACCGCAACACGCATAAACAAATGCTGTGGACGCTCTGCAACTTTGCCGTTAAGCTTCAAAAGATAACTTCTCTCCAAAGTCTTGAAGCCAAAGTAATCAAATGCAAAGTCACGATCATAAATGATTGTACTATCCAACAATGGAGCATTCTCCTGTACGATTTTATACACATCATCTGCAATCATTCCAGCGTTTTGACCTGTTTTAGGATCAACGTAGGTGTACAAATCATGGATGGTTTGTGAGAATGACTTTTTGGTATTCTTGTGCAAATTGCTCACCGCAATGCGAGAAGCCAATTGAGCATAATCAGGGTGAGTCGCTGCATTCGTTGCCGCTATCTCTGCCGCCAAATTATCCAATTCAATTGTGGTTACCCCATCATATACTCCTTCAATAACCTTCATGGCTATTTTAACAGAATCAACAGCAGGATTCAAACCATAACACATTTTAGAAATACGGGCCGTGATTTTGTCAAACTTCACTGACTCTTTTCTACCATCTCTTTTTACTACAAACATTATCTATTGTATTATAAACTTATTTTTCTATTTAAAAATCTGCATCCAATGTGAACGAAGAACTTTCCTTTCCTGACATTACCCCTGCCTTTTGATACTCGCCCACGCGCTTCTCAAAGAAATTGGTTTTTCCTTGTAATGAAATCATTTCCATGAAATCAAATGGATTGGTAACATTGTACACTTTATCATTTCCCAATTCCACCAACAAACGATCCGCAACAAACTCAATGTACTGCGCCATCAAATCGCTATTCATGCCAATCAATTTGACAGGAAGCGCGTCAATGATAAACTCTTTCTCAATTTCCACAGCATTGACAATGATGTCTTGAATTCTTTGCTTGGGAAGTTTGTTGACAATGTGGCTATTGTATAACAAACAAGCAAAGTCACAATGCAACCCTTCGTCACGGCTGATCAACTCGTTACTAAAACTCAAACCAGGCATTAACCCGCGCTTCTTTAGCCAAAAAATACTGCAGAAACTTCCGCTAAAAAATATTCCTTCTACGGCTGCAAAGGCAACCAATCGCTCAGCAAAACTTCCATTTTTAATCCAACGCAAAGCCCAGTCAGCCTTTTTCTTCACGCAATCCAATGTGTCGATTGCCTTGAACAAATAACTCTTCTCTGCGCTATCCTTGATATAGGTATCAATCAAAAGTGAGTAGGTTTCTGAATGGATATTCTCCATCATAATTTGGAAACCGTAAAAGAATTTAGCTTCTGTATACTGAACTTCACGAACAAAATTCTCCGCTAAATTCTCGTTCACAATACCATCACTCGCTGCGAAAAAAGCCAAAACATGCTTCACAAAATGACGCTCATCGTCATTTAATTTAGAATTCCAATCCACCAAGTCGGCCTCTAAATCAATCTCCTCCGCCGTCCAAAAGTTGGCCTCTGATTTTTTGTAGTAATGCCAGATGTCCTGATGAACAATCGGAAACAAAACAAACCTATCCGGATTTTCCTTTAGAATCGGTTCTTCGTGACTTACGCTCGAAGTATTTCCTCCAGTAATTGCTGCTCCTTCAAATAAATTATTGTCCATCTTGCTGATACTGTTTTGATTGTGTGTTGACCATAGGATTACCTATCGGTTTTCAAAATTCAACGTTTTTCTGCTTCAACCCGACGCAAAACAGTTAACAACATATTCAACTTTATTAACATGTGAAAAAGTGTTGAAAATTGTTCAAAACATAACCTGGTTTTTTTTGGAATCCTGCCTCCAAAAATTAAACAACTCCTTTCAATTTTCGATAACATTATTTGGTGTTCTCTTGCATTGATTTGAATTACCTTTGCCCGACGCTGCCGAGAAAGCAGCCTTATTTTTAGACTATGATTAAAGCGATTCAAAGCATTCTGAAAAAAATTGTCGGAGACAAAGCGCAGAACGATTTAAAAGCCGTACAACCCTTGGTAGAGGCGGTTTTAGCCGAAGAAAAAAAATTGGAGAGCATCTCCATTGACGCGCTTCGTCAATGCTCTTCCGATCTTAAAAATAAAATCCGTCTGGCGCTCGATCCGATTCAACAACAAATCGATCAGCTCAAAGCCGAAGCCGAAAATCTTCCCAACGAAGAATTAGAAAAAAAGGAAGGATTATTTGCGCAAGTGGATGGCCTGGAAAAACAAAACCTGGAAGTCCTGGAGGCTACCCTATTGGAAATTTTACCTACCGCTTTTGCATTGATCAAAGAAACATCCAAGCGTTTTTCCCAAAACCCACAAATACAAGTCACTGCATCTGACCTCGACCGTGATCTTGCCGCTCAAGGCAAAGATTTTGTTTCGATTCAAGGCGACCAAGCCATTTGGAGTACCGAATGGAATGCTGCCGGAACGATGGTCAAATGGAACATGGTACATTACAATGTTCAGCTGATCGGTGGTATCGCACTTCATTCTGGAAAAGTTGCCGAAATGGCCACAGGGGAAGGAAAAACTTTGGTAGCAACGCTTCCAGTTTTCTTGAATGCCCTTGCTGGTCGCGGTGTTCACTTGGTCACCGTAAACGATTATTTGGCCAAGCGTGACTCTGAATGGATGGGTCCGTTGTATCAATTTCATGGACTTACTGTTGATTGCATCGACAGACACCAACCCAACAGCAATGCAAGAAGAAACGCCTATTTAGCGGACATTACTTTTGGAACAAACAATGAATTCGGTTTTGATTACCTCCGCGACAACATGGCCACTGAAAGCGGCCAATTGGTTCAAAGAAAACATCACTTTGCGATTGTCGATGAGGTGGATTCTGTTTTAATTGATGAGGCACGTACTCCGTTGATTATTTCTGGTCCAACCCCAAAAGGTGATCAACATGAATTTGACAACCTCAAGCCTCGTGTTCAAGTCATTATCAATGCGCAAAAAACCGCATTCAATGAATTCTTAAACGATGCGAAGAAAAAATTGCAGCCCGCCTCGGGCGCGCCTTCTAAGAGTGATATCGAAGAAGGTGGTCTTGCGTTATTCCGCGCTTATCGCTCTTTTCCAAAGAGCAAGGCTTTGATCAAACTATTGAGCGAAGAGGGAATGAAAGCCCAATTGCTCAAAACGGAAGGCCATTTCTTACAAGACAATCAGCGTGAAATGCCGAAGGTTAACGAGGAATTGTTTTTTGTGATCGAAGAAAAAAACAACCAAATTGAGTTAACCGATAAAGGAATTGCCCTTCTTTCCAATAATATGGAAGACGACCATTTCTTTGTCTTACCCGATTTGGGAAGTGAATTGGCGCAAATTGAGCAAACGGCTCAAACCGAGGAGGAGAAATTACAGCGAGTAGAAGCTCTTCAGCGCGACTACGCCGTTAAAAGTGAACGCATTCACACCATCAACCAACTTTTAAAAGCCTACGCGCTTTTTGAAAAAGATGTAGACTATGTTGTCATGGATAACAAAGTCAAAATCGTTGATGAGCAAACAGGACGTATCATGGAAGGCCGTCGATATTCTGATGGTCTGCACCAGGCGATTGAGGCCAAGGAGAATGTTCGCGTGGAAGCCGCGACGCAAACCTATGCCACCATCACCCTTCAAAATTACTTCCGCATGTACCACAAGTTGGCGGGTATGACCGGAACTGCGGAAACAGAAGCCGGTGAATTTTGGAGTATTTACAAATTGGATGTAATGGTCATTCCAACACATCGCAACATTCAACGAAAAGACGAAAACGATAAGGTTTACAAAACCAAACGTGAGAAATACAACGCAATTATCGACGAGGTTGCGCAGTTACAAGCCGAAGGCCGTCCTGTTCTTGTAGGAACAACGACTGTCGAGGTTTCTGAATTGCTTTCTCGTATGTTAAAGCAAAGAAATATTGCCCACCAAGTATTGAATGCTAAGCTTCACCAAAAAGAAGCCGAGATTGTGGCATTGGCCGGTCAAGCAGGTACCGTCACTATCGCCACCAATATGGCGGGTCGTGGTACAGATATCAAGCTAGGTGATGGTGTAAAAGACAAAGGTCTCGCCATTATTGGAACAGAACGCCATGATTCACGTCGCGTCGACCGCCAGTTGCGAGGTCGTTCTGGACGCCAAGGAGATCCAGGTTCTTCACAGTTCTATGTTTCATTGGAAGATGATTTGATGCGTTTGTTCGGATCGGATCGAATTGCCAAAATGATGGATAGACTAGGACTTGAAGAAGGTGAAGTGATTCAACATTCCATGATTACCTCTTCTATCGAGCGTGCTCAGAAAAAAGTGGAAGAAAATCACTTTGGCGTGAGAAAGCGTCTATTGGAATTTGACGATGTGATGAATGCGCAACGTGAGGTAATTTACAAACGCAGAAAACATGCTTTATTTGGAGAGCGCCTCCAATTAGACATCGACAATATGATGTTTGATTTGGCCGCTCATGTGGTTGATTTCTATTACACCGACAAAAATTACGAAGCCTTCCGTCTGGAAAGTCTGCGACTGTTCGGAATCGATACCAATATTTCTCAAGACACATTCCTGCGAGAAAAATCCGAAAATCTAACGCACAATCTGTATGATGAGATTGTACATGGATACAACCACCGTATGAATGCTTTGAAGCAACAAGCACTTCCTGTTATTCAGAACATATATCAAAGCAATCAGGGGTATCAAAATATTGCGATCCCATTGAGTGATGGTAGAAAAAATCTTCAGATCGGTGTCAATATGACCAAAGCAATGGAGACCCAAGGCAAAGAAATCATCGACACCCTGGAAAAATCCATTACGTTAGCCATCATTGATTTGTATTGGAAAGAACATTTGAGAGACATGGATGATTTGCGTCACAACGTGCAGTTTGCCTCTCACGAACAAAAAGATCCGCTGTTGATTTACAAATTGGAAAGCTATGAATTGTTTAAAAACATCTTGGCCAAAATCAATGGTGAAATCATTCAGTTCTTATTGACTTGCAAGATTGCTGATAACAGCGGTCCTGCTGCACTAAGACAAGAGCCAGTTGCTCAGCAACCCAAGACTTCAACCAACAAACCAGATGTATTGAATACTGCTGAAAGAAATCAGCAACAAGCCATGCAAGAAAGTGCTCCAGTAAGAAATGAGCCTTTGCGTGTCGATCCTAAAATAGGTCGCAATGATCCATGTCCTTGTGGCTCTGGGAAAAAATACAAGTCTTGTCACGGATTGGCTGGAGGACTATAAATTTTGATTTTTCGTTCAACAAAAAACCCCGCTAACGCGGGGTTTTTTATTCTATCTATTTTGTATTATTCTACCACCAAAGTAGAAACCACTTTTTGACCTTTGCTCAAAACTACAACTTGGTACAATCCTGAGTTCCATTCAGAAACATTGAGGGTTGCACGACCAGCAGTAATATTTTGATTGATCACTTGACGACCTGTCAAATCAAACACTTGCAATTGACCGCCCATCCAGTTCTCTGTAATAACGTTAACTACGCTAGTTGAAGGATTTGGATAAACTGCCATCGTCTCAACTGCATCAACATCAGAAACACTCTCGTTGAAAGTAGCAACCAAGTCACTTGTTACAGCCAAGTAGATTTGCAAATTGTCTGCTACTGGATCAGCAACAGTTTCTGGTTGTACGTGAATTCCTGGCTCTTCATCCTTTTGAATAACCAAATGCAAACGGTCATTGTACATTTCATGCGCCAATGATGCATACATGTATTCCCATCCTGTTCCAGCTAAGTCAGGAGTGATATCCACCTCAGTTGACCATGATGCTCCACCGTCTGCTGATTTCACAGCATATACGTGACGCAAATACTCTTGACCATTGAAGAAGTTCTCATTGATAGCAGAGTAAGTACAATATACATTTCCATTGGCATCTCCCGCCAATTGTGGATGAGAAGCGATACCTGAATTACCATATTGTCCTACTTCAGTTCCTGAAGCTGGAATAGTGGTATCATTATCTGGAGAAACACCTATTTGCAAAACAACATCATTGAAGCTCAATACATCTACATAATTGTAAATGTCGGTGTAGGAATAGATTGGTGTAATAGAAGCGATAACATAAACGGTATCCAAAATCTCACCCGTGTTGTAAGTACCATTGAAGGTGATATTGACATTGGTCAATACACTATCAATTGCAGAAGAGATGGTATAGTCAAAACTACTACCCAAGCCCCATTGTGAAATATCCACAACACCTGATACTGGCAACAACATTGAATTTCCGTTGATATCCAAAATGGCACCGGCCAAATTCACATCATCAAAATTTAACTGAGCAGTAGACCAAGAAATTCCGGCTGGAGCACCAGCAACAGAACCCACCATGATTGGACCCGAACCCATATCATATGGATCTGAGTAATCAGACATAACATAAGTAGAGTTTACCAAATCAATCTCGTTTGAATAGACAATCTCATTGTACAAGAAAGTAGAATCTTGACCTACCCAAACACTGTCAACGCCTGTTACGGTTGGTGTCATTCCACTATTCCAATAAGCAATGCTTCCTGTCAAAGGGAAATAAGAGTATACAGAATCCACAACTCCCAAATCATCTGTGTAGAACATGGTACCAAAAGCAACATGCAACGCATTGCTCGCATCAACATAAATTGCTCCTGTACCTTCAGTTGACATGATCGTATCTTGAATACCGTCATTGCCAACATCCGTTCCCATATCTACTACGTAATTATCAATAGGAAAATCCCAAACTATTGTTTTGGTCCAAGTTGAACCACCATCTTCTGATACCAAAACATAAGTATCTTGTAACTCACCAAATACAGCAATCGCAACGGTGTTCCCGCGAGCGTGGATAGCGTATGTATCAGCAGTAACATTGGTAATAAAATTGGAATTTACTTCTGGCAAATTTCCGTCTACTACATCCCAGGTAGCACCACCATCTTGAGAACGATAGTACAACAAACAACTCTCTAATCCGTTGTAAGGAGTAGCGTCATTTGGATCCGTAATTGCGATCATATGAATCGTATTGCCAACATTGCAAGCACGAGGCCACAACATCGCCTCGCCAGTATTGGTAGGAATTTCAGAGGTAGTATTCCAAGTTCCAGTACCCACAGCTGAACGAGAAGTCATTTTAACACCACCTGTACCAGAGTGAGCCAAAACTACTTCGCTTCCATTGGCCAAATGCATCAAGTTAGACCAACCCGTTCTCATCGTTTCAATGCGAGAAGAAGGAAAATCATCCCATTGATTGGTAGATGGGTTTCTAAAGTTGTATCCTGTTCCGCGATCTGTGTAGGTTCCACCACCTTCCAAAGCTGAGAAAGTAAATGTCGCTGCCACTCCATTGTCATCGGCCACGATGCGTGGACAGATCGATCCATTGGATTGCAAATCATAGACGGACACTCCCAATTCCTCTTCCGTAGATGCACTTTTTGCAGCACCTGGAATCATTGGATGCTTTGTCTTCTGAGACAACACTTGTTGAATAACTTCATCCTTGTAAGGATTGTACTTAGCCGAGGGGCTATTGCCAGGGCTATGTTTAATTTGACTCTGAGCTGACATTGAGCCAGCAATCGCCAACATTAAACCGAATGAATAGAACTTTTTCATGGGCTTTTGGTTAAGTATAAAATAAATTTGTTTCAAGCGAATATAAAAGAAGATGGAATACAATAAAAATGTTTGGGTGGATATATTATCAATTGGTGATGAACTATTGATTGGTCAGACTGTCAACACCAATGCCACTTGGCTGGGTGCGCAATGCAATCAGCACGGATTACGCGTTCGCAGAGTCATTTCGATCCCCGATCAACAGGATGCTATTTTGAGAGAAATAGAAACCAGCATGACAGAAGCTCAAGTTACCCTAGTCACAGGAGGACTCGGCCCAACGAAAGACGACATCACAAAAAAAACAATTGCCCATTATTTTCAGGACGTGCTTGTCCGTGATATCGAAACCCAAGAACGAGTCAATCGTTTTTTTGCACAGCGAAACCTTCCTGTATTGGCCAGCAATGATGGGCAAAGTATGGTTCCATCCAAATGCCAAGTCCTTCCTAATCTTCAGGGGACAGCCCCAGGCATGTGGTTCGAAAAAAATGGGCACGTGTTGGTTTCTATGCCTGGCGTGCCTTATGAAATGAAAGGGATCATGGAAAGCTTCGTTTGGGATAAAATTCAAAACGCTTTTTCATTGCCCAATATCATTCACCGCACCATCATGACCATTGGTGTGGGAGAAAGCTTCCTTGCAGAAAAACTAGCTCCTTTTGAAGAGGAAATCGCTCAAGCCGAGATTGCACTCGCTTATTTGCCATCTCCGGGCTGCGTGAAACTTCGACTTTCCAGCTATGGCAATTGGGACAATGAGGGTGCTCAACAGAAAATGGACATTTTTGTTGGGAAAATGCACCAATTGATCGGTGAATACATATTCAGCAACACCGAAACGAGCATCTACCAGGTCATTGCCCAATTCTGTCGACAATCCAATAAAACGTTAAGCATAGCTGAAAGCTGCACCGGCGGGGCTTTACAGAGCATTCTCACACAAGAGGCACAGGCCAGTGACTATTTTAAAGGAGGAATCACCAGTTATTGGACCGAAGTAAAAACAAGCATTTTAAATGTACATGAATCGACAATCGAAAAAAACAATGTCGTGAGTGAGGCCGTAGCTAAGGAAATGGCAGAAAACTGTAGAAAACTCTTCCATACCGATTTTGCTATAGCCACCACAGGGTACGCTGGACCCACCAGCAATGACCCCAACATTCCCGTTGGAACCATTTGCATAGCTGTTTCAAATGGTGAAACCACCTTTTCCAGTACTCTGAGATTGGGAACAAATCGCGTTAGAAACATCCAAAACGCTTGTTTACAAGCTGCTAACTTACTTAGAGCCAATTATTTTAATAATTAACATCGGAATAGTAAAAAAATTACTATATTTGCACTCCTTATTTCGAATTTAAAAAAAGAAGAATATGCCACGCGTTTGTCAAATTACCGGTAAGAAAACCATTTCAGGAAACAATGTTTCTCACTCTAATATCAAGACTCGTCGTAAGTTTTATCCTAACTTGCAATACAAGAAGTTTTGGTCAGAGGAAGAGCAACGCTTTATTGAGTTGCGTGTAACTCCGAAAGGAATGAAAACGATCAACAAGATTGGATTAGCCGCTGCTATGAAGCAAGCCAAAGCCAACGGTTTGATGGCCTAATTAAAAATTTGACGCCTCTTACAGGCCGAAAATTGAACCGGCAATTTGCCGGTTTTTTTTTGCCCGTCAAATAGACGCGACTTTATTATATTTGCTACCTTACTTAATCAGAATAAATTAACGTTACATGAGGAATAGATCGATTCTTTGGACCTTTGTCATCCTACTTGCGGTGGCTGTGTTGTATTCTTTGTCATTCGGATGGGTGGCATCTCAATATGAGAAAAACATCCACCAACTTGCGGTTGATTCGATCGCCAATACCAAGCTTCAAGGAGAGGCTGCCGATATTGCCATTTATGATTTAGAGCGTAAAATGTTACGCGATAGTTCGGAAGCAAAAGCTTATCCGCTATTTGATCATACGTACAATTATTTGAAGCAACACGAGTTGAGTTTAGGACTTGACTTAAAAGGTGGTATGTCTGTTACTTTGGAAGTATCTATTCCAGACTTGGTTGTTGCATTGTCTGACTACAACGAAACCCCTGCATTTACCAACGCAATCAAAGAGGCTGTTGCCGCGCAGCGTAACTCAACGGAGGATTTCATTTCATTGTTTGAAAAATCTTGGAAGAACCAAAACTCCAATATTGAGTTATGGACTTTGTTCAGCAATTATGAGAACAAAGACAAATTCCCTGCAAAAGCATCCGATAGTGATGTGATCAAAGCTTTGAGAAAAGAGGCAAACGATGCCATTGATAACACAGAGAACATCATTCGCAAGCGTATTGACCAATTCGGTGTAACGCAACCCAACGTTCAAAAACAATCGTTGAGCGGTCGTATCATTGTTGAATTGCCAGGAGTAAGCGATCGTGAGCGTGTGCGCAAAAATTTAAAGTCGACAGCTAACCTAGAATTTTGGGATACTTATTTCAATACAGAAATTTTTGACGTTGTTGTTAAAATCAACGAGAATTTGGGTAAAGAAATTGCTCCTGAATTGTTCGGATTGGCCGCTAAGAAAGACACCGTAGTTTCTGACTCGGCTTTGACCGCATCTGTTGACTCCACCAAGATCAAAGCGGATAGCTTGTTGACTCGTGAGGAGTCTCGTAAAAAGAATCCTTTGTTCTCATTGTTGGATCCTCGTGTACAATCAGGCAACAGCATAGTGGGTATGGCGCGTGTTTCTGACACTTCCGCTATCAACAAATTATTGGCACGTCCTGAATCAAAACGTGCGATGGCTGCAAAACCAGAATTGCGTTTGTTGTGGAGTGCTAAGCCTATGGCTAACGTTGTTACGCTTCATGCAATCAAAGATCCTTCGTTAAAAGGAAAAGCGCAATTGGATGGCAAGTCCATCATCGATGCGCGTCAAGATTTTGATCCAACAACAGGAGATGTCACGGTAGAAATGACCATGGATCCAGAAGTGGGTACTCCAGTTTGGAGAGACATGACCAAGAAAAATGCTGCTGATAACAAGCGTGCTATCGCAATCGTGATGGATAATTTGGTTTACTCTGCACCTTCTGTTAATTCCGAAATTCCCAATGGTCGTTCCGTTATTACCTTGGGTACTGGTGCTCGCGATAAACAAATCGAAGAAGCAAAAGATTTGGCAGGTTTATTAAAAGCGGGGTCTTTGCCTGCTCCAGCTAAAATCATTGACGAAGTAACTGTAGGACCAACTCTTGGAGAAGAGAATATCAGTGCTGGTTTGTGGTCTTTTGGAATGGCTTTCTTGGTCATCCTCATTTACATGGTATTCTATTATGCTTGGGCTGGTTGGGCTGCTAACGTGGCCTTGATTGCCAACTTGTTCTTCATGATTGGCGCATTGATTTCTATCGGGGGATCATTGACACTGCCGGGTATCGCTGGTATCGTTTTGACCATGGGTATGGCGGTTGACGCAAACGTATTGATCTATGAGCGTGTGAAAGAAGAGTTGCGCTTGGGCAAACCGATTAGCGCTGCGATGAATGATGGATTCTTGAAAGCCGTTAGCGCGATCATCGATGGTAACGCAACAACATTGATTACAGGTATCGTATTATTGGTCATCGGTACAGGTCCAATCAAAGGATTCGCGACTACTTTGATCATCGGTATTTTCACCACTCTATTTACGGCAATCATCATCTCTCGTTTGATTTTGTACAAGCGTTTGGATAGCAAGAAGCCTATTACCTTCTACAGCAATTTGACTAAGAACTGGTTCACCAAAGTAAATTATGACTTCGTTTCTAAGCGTAAAGTATATTATGCTATTTCGATCATCGTTATTGGAGCAGGTATGGTTTCTTGGGTAACTCGTGGATTCAATATGGGTGTTGACTTTGCAGGTGGTACTTCATATAAAGTAACCTACACAATGCCGGTTGATGCAGAAAATATTCGTGCAGCCATGAGTTCTTCCTTGATTGAAGAAAATGGAAATGCCGCTGCTGTTTCTGTTCAAAGTATCGGTAATGATAACAAAACATTCAAAATCACCACCAACTTCATGATGGATAGCGATGCTGCCAATATTGATGAAGTGGTTACAGAAAAAGTGAATACTGGATTGTCTCAAGTTTCTCAAGATTACACGATAGATTCTTCATACAAAGTAGACGCTACGATGTCTGATGACTTCAGAGCTGAAGCTTTTTGGTCAACCATTATCGGATTGATTTTGGTTGGTATTTATATCTTCATCCGTTTCCAAAAATGGGATTTTGCCATCGGCGCTTCTGCAGCCTTGTTGCATGATGCTTTGGTGGTTGTTTCAGCTTTCACTTTGCTGAATGGATTTGTTCCTTTCTCCATGGAAGTCAATCAAAACTTCATTGGAGCTATCTTGACTGTAATTGGATATTCAATCAACGATACGGTGGTTATCTTTGACCGTATCCGTGAATACTTCAACACACGCAAAAACCCAGAATTAAAATCAACTATAAACGATGCATTGAACTCTACCTTAGGTCGTTCAATCAACACGTCTATGACTGTGTTGTTGACCTTGTTGGTGATGTTCTTCTTCGGAAGTGATGACATCAAAGGTTTCTGTTTTGCGATGATTATCGGAGTTATCTCTGGGGTTTATTCAACATTGTTTATTGCAACACCAATCGTAGTTGATATGCGTAACTGGTTGAGCAAAAAAGAAAAATAAGATTTATTTCTTAAAAATAGTAAGGGGCTCACAAGAGCCCCTTATTTTTGCCCTATGAGTTCAGGAGAAATCATTATCATATTGTTTGTGTACTTGTTGTTCTTTGGAGCAAAAGGGATTCCGAGCTTGGCCCAAACAATGGGTAAAGCAGTCTATCAATTCCGTAATGCTGCCAAGGACGTTCAAGATGAAATCATGAAAGGTGCCAATGACATTCGAAAAGAAGCCAGAGTTCCTTTGGATCAAATGGACATCGACACTTCTGCACCTTCGAAACGAGAGACGCCTGTAACAGGAGGTCCAAAAGTATCGGATGAACACAACGAGGTGCCAACTGAAGGTTCTGAAAAATAATGAAGTCTCAAGAGTTCGTCATCTTTCACCAAAACGACGAAAAGCTTATTCTCTTCCCTCGCCTATTCGAAAAATACGTTGCTTCTGAAGACATCGAACAATCAGAAATTTTTCAATCCATTGTCTGGCGACAAAACACGATCACTGTGTTTGGCAAACAGCATTTAGAGCCTCGCCTAACGGCATGGATGGGCCCAGCATACCGATACAGCAATATTCAATGGGAACCTACCCCATTTCACGAACCGATTGTTTCTCTTAAAAACAGATTGGAAGAAACAGTAGAATTCCAGTTCAATTCATGTTTGTTCAATTATTACAGACACGGTCAAGACAGCATGGGAAAACACCGTGACAATGAAAAGGAAATGGATACCCGTGTCATTGCCTCTATTTCTTTTGGAGCAACGCGCAAAATAAAATTCACTCACATACACACCGGTGAAAAAATCGTCCTTTCATTGCACCATGGAGACCTCTTGTTGATGCAAAATTTTCAAGACAACTGGAGTCACGAAATACCCAAAGTAAAAAATTCGCTGCCTAGACTCAATCTAACTTTCAGAAAAATCAAGGCATAAAAAAAAGACTTCGTGTGAAGTCTTTTATTTTCGGGTGATCTATGGGGTTCGAACCCACGACCCTCAGAACCACAATCTGATGCTCTAACCAACTGAGCTAAGACCACCGTGTAAGCGGCTGCAAAGAAAATACATAAATCCGCAATTGCAAAATAAATTTTAAACTAAATCAAAAAGATTCTTCACACCCAAAGTTCTTCCAACTTGGAAGCCTTCCGCTAACGTCATTCCTGCAGGACGACCAAAGTCTATGGACCTGGCTTTCAAATATTCAAAAAAGCCTTCTCCCGAAATAGGTGTTTCAGGTTCCTTTGAGTTGGGATCATGAAACTGACTTTTGTAGGCCATTAAAGAATCCATTTTCACTTTCCAAAAATCAGTAACATCGACAACAAAATCTGGTTCATTGTAGAAATCTTGATTGAAGTGATAAACCGCTTTAGGACGCCAGATTGGTGCTCCTGGAATTTTATTCAATCCGCTGTAAAAACATGCATCACTGACCAATTTGGCGGCGCGAGCATGATCCGGATGACGGTCTTTTAAAGCATTGGTCAATACGATCTCTGGTTGGTATTTCCGAACAACTTCAATAATTTGAAGCAACGATTCGTCATCGTATTTAAAAAAACCATCACGCAAACCCAAATTTTCTCTGAAATGAGCCCCTAAAATTTGACGTGCATTTTCTGCCTCTATCAGACGCAAAGGACCCGATCCTCGGCTGCCTAATTCTCCTTGTGTCAAATCTACTATAGCTACTTTTTTCCCTTCGGCGATATGCTTCGCAACTGTGCCGCCCGCTGAAATCTCCACATCATCGGGGTGCGCAGCTATCGCCAAAATGTCTACTTTGAATTCATTCATGAAACAAAAATAGGATAATTCATTAACAATTACTTGAAGGAAACTAATCAACACATCATCCATTCATTGATTCCTTGGCCTATTTTTGTAACAATGCGGAAATCATTATTCACTATCTGCTTAATGCTCATCACCCACTCGATTTTTGGTCAAGTGGAGTCTGCTATTGAGTTGATGGAAGATTCTTTGCATTGGTTGAATCACTGTACAACTTTGATAACAGAACCTGGTGAAGAAGAGGAAGATAGCATTATCCAAGTTTCGCTTTTGCAGCCTGCGCAATTGCTTTCAGAAGTTGACCTCAATTTATTTGATAACATTTACACGTTCGAGGCTGCTCCGCCAATGGACCTGCGCATGTCCACATACGAGGATTCATTGGATATCATCCCTGGCTATGACATGGACGACCGCTGGGATATGAAAGCCATTCATCAGGTTGAAGAGATTGATTGGGACATTGACACCTTGTCATTTCAATTGGCGATGGACAGTTGCGATTTTTCCTTTCCTACTCAATATCCTAGGGTTACGTCACCTTTTGGACCCAGATGGGGACGCACGCACAAAGGATTGGATTTAGGTTTACGAACCGGAGAGCCTGTCGTGGCGGCCTTTGAAGGAATGGTGAGAATTTCACATTTTAGCCCATCTTACGGTAATGTCGTTGTCATCAGACACAAGAATGGTTTAGAAACATTGTATGCCCATATGGAGGCCCGATTTGTTCGACCAGGACAATGGATTCAAAATGGACAAATTATAGGTTTAGGGGGAAATACAGGCCGGTCATTCGGTGCGCATTTGCATTTTGAAATTAGATACAAGGGGAATGCGATAGATCCAGCCCTTATTTTGAATGTTCCTCAGGCCAACATCAAAAACCCGATGTTTCACCTGACCAAATCCATTGCTAAGGTTCCACCCCCAGTGAGCCAATCCAAAGCTAAAACCAAAGGTGGAAAATACCACAGTGTGAAAAGAGGTGACACTTTATCTTCTATTGCCCGCAAACACGGCACTTCCGTGAGCAAGATTTGCAAACTGAATCGCCTTCGTCCTAATTCAAAATTAAGAGTTGGACAAAAAATTCGAGTTCGCTAATTTCTTGTGAACCATTCTTCTCATTAATTGTTTTATGTTACGTGGGAGAAAATAAAACAAAACACATTGGTGTTATCGGTTCGGGATTCAGCGGTCTGGCTGCGGCATGCTCGCTTGCCCAAAAAGGATACAAAGTAACCATCCTTGAGAAAAATGAAAAAGCTGGTGGTAGAGGGAGAAGTTTTTCTGCCAATGGATTCACTTTTGACATGGGTCCAAGTTGGTATTGGATGCCAGAAATAATGGAGAATTTCTTCCGATCATTTGGAAAAAGTACCCAAGATTATTATCAACTGAAACGATTAGACCCTGGATATCGAGTATTCTTAAAAGACAACGCACTGGATATTTCTGCGCAGTTTGAAAAAATCAAAGAACTATTTGAAAGCATTGAGCAAGGCGCCGGGGAAGCGCTAGAACGTTTTTTGAAGGAAGCTGAAAATAAGTACTCTACTGGAATGGGAAAGTTTGTTCACAAACCCTCTCACTCCTTCATTGAATTTGCTGAATGGGACTTAATGAAAGCTCTTTTTCAAATTCAACTTTTTACAAATATGAGATCACATCTCAAATCTTATTTCAAGAATCCAATTTTATTGCAGCTATTGGAATTTCCTGTATTGTTTCTGGGGGCGCAACCATCCAAGACTCCAGCCTTGTATAGCTTGATGAATCATGCGGATTTAAAACTAGGCACTTGGTATCCCATCGGTGGTATGGCAAGAATTCCAGAGGCGATGATCGAACTTGCCTTATCTTTAGGCGTGGAAATTCAAACCGATCAAAACGTACAGGGTTTTGAATTCGATGATGACAACATAACTGCCATCATAACCAACACGCAAACTTTAAAGATTGACGGTGTTATTGCCAGCGCAGACTACCATCACGTTGAGCAGTCCCTTCTGCCTAAAAAATTCAGACAATATGATGAGGCCTATTGGTCTTCTCGAACAATGTCGCCATCATCTTTGATTTTTTATGTGGGGTTGGACACCATGGTTCCTGGTTTGGAACACCACAATTTATTTTTTGAATCTTCATTTGATAAACACGCCGAGGAGATTTATGTCAATCCCCAGTGGCCATCACAGCCCCTTTTCTACTTATGTTGTCCTTCGAAAACCGATGACTCCGTTGCTCCACAAAACCATGAGAATTTATTCTTCTTGATACCCGTAGCGCCCGACTTGGCCTCTGAAGAAAATCTAAGAGACCGCTATTGGGATTTGCTTTGTGAAGCAGTGATGCGAAAAACAGGAATGGATATTAAGCCACACGTCGTTTATAAAAGAAGTTTTGCGCACGAAGAATTTGTATCGGAGTACAACTCTTACAAAGGGAACGCATACGGACTAGCCAATACACTAAGACAAACTGCTTTTCTGAAACCCAAAATGAAAAGCAGTAAACTCAACAATTTATTTTACGCTGGACAATTAACAGTTCCCGGCCCTGGTATGCCTCCTGGTATTATCAGTGGTCAATTGGCTGCCAATGAAATTGCGAAAATCATCAAGTAAATACTCATGAACAACAAAAGTCTTTTTGACCAAGTATCAGTTGAATGCAGTAAGCTGACCACACACCGTTATTCCACGAGTTTTGGCTTGGGGATTAGAACATTATCCAAGGAATTTAGAAACCCCATTTATGCCATCTATGGATATGTCCGTTTTGCAGACGAGATTGTCGACACTTTTCATGGATTTGATAAAGCCTACCTTTTGGAGAAATTCAAAATGGATACCATCGAAGCGATTGAGCAAGGCATCTCATTGAATCCCATCATTAACTCTTTTATTCAAGTTGTTCATCAGTACAATATTGAATGGGTTCTAGTAGAGACATTTTTAAAAAGCATGGAGATGGATTTGGAAGATCGTGTTTATGATCAATCCGAGTACGAAACATATATTTTAGGATCAGCTGAAGTGGTTGGGCTTATGTGCTTGCGCGTTTTTACGAGAGGAGACGAGACGCAATACCAACATTTGAAGCCTTCAGCGATGCGATTGGGCGCTGCATTTCAGAAAATCAATTTCCTTCGTGACTTAAAAGACGATTACCAAGATTTGGGTCGGGTGTACTTCCCCAACATTGACATGACTGAATTCAATGATACAACCAAAAAGCTTTTAGAAAAGGAGATTGAAAGCGATTTTAGAGAAGCTTACAAAGGAATTCTATTGTTGCCCAGAGAAGCGCGATATGGCGTCTATTTATCCTACACTTATTATGTTCGGTTATTCGAAAAAATACGCATCCTGCCCGCTTCTACCATTTTAAAAGAGCGTGTGCGAATACCCAATCCAAAGAAATTGACCCTTATGTTTGGATCATATTTGAAACACAACTTCAATTTGCTTTAACCCAAATGCGTTTTTTTCTCCTCCTTTTTTGTGTCACCATATTTTCAATCGCCAAAGGGCACCCAAGGGATTTTTGGTTTGAACTCAATTCAAAGGAAGGAAAAGAAAATTATATTTCCGCATGTAAAAACTGCGCCTATAAAAATTGGTTGGATAGGGCATATATAGCTGCATCCAAGATGATAGAAGCCGATTTAGCCATATTGCCCACAACCCAACTGAGCCTATTTGGTCAAGGTAAATCGGAACTCGAAAACTGTCTGAATCAAGATCCCTGGAATACAGAAATTAGATTCATTCGATTGACTATTCAATGCCAAGCTCCATGGTTCCTTGATTATCACGATAATATCAACGAAGACACCCAAGTTATCATCGATCATTTGAATTTGAATTATATTCGAGCTGAAAATCCATTTTGGAAAAGAGCCATTCACTTCATTTTAAGTCACCCCCATGTTCCTGACCATTTGAAAAAAAAATTGACATGCAAGAAGTAATTTTAGTTTCAGAGAAAGACGAAATATTGGGGACCTGTGAAAAAATGGAAGCCCATCAAAAAGGGCATTTACACCGTGCTTTTTCTATTTTCATTTTCAATCGCTCAGGAGAAATGCTCATTCACAAAAGAGCCTTGAGTAAATACCATAGCGGTGGTCTATGGACCAACGCTTGTTGCTCACACCCTATATTCAACATCCCTATTGAAGAAACGCTTCAAGAGCGCTTGCTATTTGAAATGGGTATGACATGTCCTTTAGAATTCGCTTTTCAATTTTTGTACAAAGGAGAACTTGATCAAGGATTAATCGAACACGAATTGGATCACGTTTATTTTGGATTTTCGGATGACAAACCGCATCCCAACCCTGAAGAGGTTTCTGAATTTCAATACATGAAAATTCACGAACTTGAGAAACGCGTGGAAGAATTTCCAGAGGAATTTACCATCTGGTTTATTATTGCTTTACCCAAAATTGTCCAACACTTGAAATTCAAAAGATCATGGGTATAATCATTACGCTCGCCACTTTTATTGTGATGGAAGGAATGGCATGGCTTTCCCACCGATTTTTGATGCATGGAGCCATGTGGTATTTCCATGAAGACCATCATCGCCCGCACAACAAGAAAATTGAACGGAACGATATTTTCTTTTTAATCTATGCCATACCCAGTTGGTTACTCATCATGTTCGGAATGATGAATGGGAATGATTTCAAATTATACATTGGACTAGGAATCTTGGTATATGGAATCGCCTATTTCTTGGTTCACGAAGTGCTGATTCATCGCCGATTGAAGTGGTTTGATAACATCGACAACTGGTATTTTCGAGCGATTCGAAAAGCGCATAAAGTTCACCACAAAAACATGGGGAAGCACGAGGGTAAATGCTTTGGCATGTTGTGGGTTCCTCTGAAATATTACAAGGAAGCACAAAAAGCCAGTCAGCCATAATGTTCGGTCATTTTACTTATTCCTTTGTCCTAGCTATTACCTTCACAGCTCCTTTTATTTTGGGGTTTCATCCTTCCGTGGACTTCAATCGACAATGGCGTAAAATTGCCACCGGCCTTTTTTGGATTGCATTGATTTATATTCCCTGGGATATCGTTAAAACTTATTATGGTGTATGGTCCTTTAATACAAATTACATACTAGGAATATTCCTTTTTAATTTGCCTTTGGAGGAAGTCTTGTTTTTTGTAACGACACCCTTTGCTTGTTTGTTCTCCTTTGCCTCCTTTCAATACCATTGGTCCAAGATATCGAGTCATCACATTTTCGGAGATTATCAAACATCTGCCAAAATAGGATGGCTGGTTTTGATCGGTCTTTCTATATTGGTTTTGATGCTAAAACCCACTGGATGGTACACGTCCAGCGCTATATTGGCGGCACTCATCACGACCACCATTGCCTATAAAAAATTATCTTCGCTCTCCTTCACGCAAGCAGTTGTCAGTTGGATGGTTCTATTAATACCTTTTTATATCTGCAATGGGATATTGACAGGTCTTCATTTTTGGGAATATCCCTTTTGGAACACACACTCAAATGCGATCCAAAATGCAGTTGTCATCTATAACAATGAAGAAAATTGCGGCATCAGAATTTGGTCAGTGCCATTAGAAGATTTCTTTTATGGAATTGGATTCTTTTGGATATCCGTGTTGAATTGGAAAGATTAGTGCTTCACCACTTTTACCTCTTTGCCATTGACCCAAGTGCTTTCTTTGACCAACTTGCCTTTGCTGTCGTAATCTAAGCAAACCCCATTCTCTTTTCCCTTGGTATAATATTGAACAGACTTCACAACTCCTGACTCGTAATAATAGACCCACTTGCCATCTTCCAATTGATTCTTGTAATTGCCTTCCCACTGTAACTTGCCATTGGTAAAATAGACCTCTTCACGCATCATCTTTTGGCTTTTGGCATCGAAGTACATCACCACATAAGGTTGACCATTGGGATGCTTGCGCATTACTTCACGACTCCAATTGGGATCTTGAAATGCCAAACAAATGAGGCTAATGGCGATAAGTAGATATTTCATGGATTCAATTTAATGGGTTGACGCAAACACTGCGCCAACCCATATTGAATTAAAATTTCACTGAATCTTTCTTGACATTTTTCGGAGTTGTTGTATCCTGAATTGGCTTTGCCTTTGGCATTGGACGGGGAGTCTGCTGAATCTCAAAACCCAATTCTTTCATCAAAGATTCATTGTCTGACTTGAATTGTTTGAACTCGCTGTTACTCGGATCAATTTCCAAAGCCTTTTGAATCATCCTGTCATTGATTTGAACACGGGTTTGGATATCTTGCTCTAGGATGTCTTGTCTTTCCTTGTTCAACGATTGGAAATAATCCAACTCCTGCTGATTCAATTCCACCAAACGCTTGGCCCATTGCAAACCTTTCTCTTTGTCACCTGCATCAAAATACAACTCTGACAATCTCCACAAGATTTGTGACTGCTCGTGAGGTGCAATGTTTTCAGGCATAACAGTCATGCACTTGTCCAATACCTCTACCGCGCGTTTCTTATCGCCTTGCTCAATCAATTGCTCCGCTAGGTGAGAGAATTGCAAGCGTAAGTTGGTGACCATTCGTCGGTTGTTTTCGTCCAAGTAAATGTTGCCTTTGTCCATGTTTCCGAATTGGAATTTTGTCATCATGTTTTGGTACATGATATCAGCATTCACTCCTCCATCCACATATGGATTCAAAGCTTTCTTGTGCAAGATGGGCGTTAATCTGTACGCCAATCCTTCCAATTGGAAATAAGGCTCTAATCCCAAGTAGGTATCGCTTCCCGTTGTTACAGCAAAGTAAACAGGGCGTTTCCAATCCATGTTGCTTAACAAATCCAAAATCATCATTTGAGACTTGGTTACATAACGGCGAGGACGTCCGCGCTCATCCACCAATTGGAAATTGATGTCGCGAACAAGGCTGTCGCCTGGATTCATCATTCCACGGAAAGATTCTGATGACAAAGAATCTACTTTGAAAGATAGGCGATGGTTGGGCAAATAATTGACATGACGACTACCGAAGTCTAACATGTCCGATTTATCATCACTTAAAGCGAAGTTCATGGCATCCTTCAGGCGCATAAAACCAGGATTCTCCTTCTTCCCTTGGATGTAGATGATGTCACGCGTACCTTGACGATACTTCTGCTCAGTCATTTTAAAAGGAACAGGCGAGCTTTCATACGCTCTACGTTTCATTTGATCGATATACCAATCTGTGTTGAGCAAAGACATATTCACTACACGAACGTCAGTGCGGATACCCTCTACTTCTTGTGCATACCACAATGGGAATGTATCATTGTCACCATTGGTAAAAATAATTGCATTGGGCGCCAAACTCTGAAGATAGTTGATGGCCATATCCAAACCTGTGCGACGATTGGCCCTATCATGATCATCCCATCCGTCTTTGGCCATGATGTATGGAACTGGAAGTGTCAAAGCAATGACAATCCAAGCCTTTGCACTGGTAGGCAATTGCACCTTTTGCATGGCCCAAGACAACAACAACCAAATAGCACCAATCAGCGTTATAAAAATCAAGCTGTATGAAATACCATGTTCACTGCCAGCTATCAATTCAATGATATAAAATCCAATCGATCCTGCGCCAGCGTAACTCAAACATTTGGACAATCCTTTCCAATCCAATTGAGTTGCCGCATAATACAATGCATAAACACCCAATCCAATCCAAATTGCAAATGCATAGAATGAACCCGCATAAGCATAATCACGCTCACGAGGTTGAAATGGTGTTTGGTTCAAATAGACCAAAATCGCAAATCCAGTTAAGAAGAACAACAATCCAACAACGATAAAATCCTTGTAGTTTTTGATCAATTGATAAATCAAACCGATCAATCCCAAAACCAATGGAAGGAAATAAAAGAAATTACGACCGCGGTTATTCTTTTCGATATCGGTGATTTTCTCTTGACTACCTAATCTTGCTTCATCCACCATGCTGATCCCTGACATCCAGTTACCATCCACGAAATCTCCATGTCCTTGGCTGTCATCTTGACGACCTGCGAAATTCCACATGAAGTATCTCCAATACATCCAATTGATTTGGTACGACATGAAGAAACGGTAATCCTCCATGGCTGTAGGTTTCATATCTCCATAGAGGCGATCCAAAGATCGCATCATCATATTCAATTCACTGCGTGATTCCGCTTGTTGGCATTGCGCTTCCATTTGAGCAATCTGAGCCTCTTTCCTTCTGATTTTCTCTTCACCCGCTGGCGTGTTCCAGTCATGGAAATTTGACCATTTCTTGTATTCCTGAATGTGGTTCGGTTGAGAACTGTGCATACGCGGTAAAAATCCAGAAAACTCTTTTCTGTAATTCACCACTGATTGCTTCTTCTCACCTGTTTCGATATATTCTTGAACCAAAGTCAACTTCTGATCTTTGTGCGCATCAATGTATTCTTGCGCTTGATATTGCTCACGACAAGAAACCACCAATTTGCTTCTTCCGTCACGAACACTGAATGAAGGGATCCAAACTTCTGAACCATCCGAATATGGATTGGTAACATCTTCAGGGGTGTTGAAATATTGCCCAAACAACAAAGGACGATCGCCATATTGCTCACGATTCAAGTAACTCAACAATGCAAACATATTCTCAGGATTGTTTTCATCCATCGGCGTGTTGGCTTGAGAGCGAACAATGATTACTGCGAATGTTGTATATCCAATCAGTGCCATTGCAATTCCCAAAATCAAAGTATGAATCGCTAACTTGCCTTTCTTTTTGAAATAAATCAAACCGAGCGAAATAAGCGCAATCACCAAAATCAAATAGAAGATCACTCCTGTGTTGAAAGGCATTCCAAAAGAATTAACAAAAAGCTTTTCGAAGAATGCCGCGAGTTTCACAAAATAGATGATAATTCCCGTTTGCATCAAAGTCAACAATCCCAAGGAGATCAGTAACGTGTAAATCATCCCTTTGATGGTAATATCGTATTTTTTGAAATAGTAAACAAAACAAATGGCAGGAATAGCCAACAAGTTCAATAAATGGACTCCGATGGAAAGACCCATCAAATAGGCGATCAAAACAATCCAACGTAGCTCGTTGTCTTCTTTGGTCACCACCGACTCCCATTTGAGAATGGCCCAGAAAACCAAAGCGGTGAACAATGATGACATGGCATAAACCTCACCTTCCACAGCGCTGAACCAGAAAGTATCGCTGAAAGTGTAAATCAAACCACCAATGATACCTGAACCCAATACGGCCCACATTTTCCCTTTGTCAGACTCCGCATCACGACCCGCCATCTTTTTGGCGAGGTGGGTAATCGACCAAAACAAAAACATGATGGTCGCACCGGAACTCAAGGCTGACAAAAAGTTAACCATGAATGGCACTTGAGAAGGATCTACAAATGCAGAAAACAAACGCGCGATCATCATAAACAAAGGCGCTCCTGGAGGATGCCCAACTTCCAGCTTGTATGCAGAAGCGATGAACTCACCACAATCCCAAAAGGGCATGGTCGGCTCAAGGGTTAACGTATAAACAACGGTAGCGATAATAAACATCGCCCAACCTAAGATCACATTCAGTTTGTTGTATGCCATAATTTTCAAAAAGTACGATGGCGAAGATAAGCGAAAAGGCCTCAAATTGAGGCCTTTTCGAATGATGAATTGTCGTTAAATATTAACGGTTTTCTTTGATAAATCTTTGTGTCTGAATTTTCTTTCCATTGACAGACCAACGCACTGAATAGTATCCTGCGGGCCAATCAACAACTGATAAAACCATTTTTCCATTCAAGTTGTTTTTGTAAATCAACTCACCTGAAACATTGTAAATCTCAATAGTTTGGTTTTCAGCTTGCGTTGAAGAAATGACAATTTCAGAAGAAGCTGGATTCGGGAAAATAAACGCGTTGGTATTTTGCAATTCCGATACACCTAAAGTGCCCGTCACATCCACCACCAAGGTGTCGGACATTGAACAACCAGCACCATTCGTTACCGTCAACATCAAGGTTGCCACTGCATCATTTCCAAATTGGAAAACACAACTTGCCGTTCCTTGACCGCTGGTGATCGTTGCCCCAGATGCTGACCAAACATAGGTTGCACCTGCAATGGTTGGTGTGGAATAGAAGTGAGAAGAATTGGCTGTAACAGTAGCAAGTCCACCAACTGAAACATTCATGGCCGCCGGTTCTACTACTGTGGCTGTTGCAGAATGTGTACATCCCAATGCATCAGTGATGATCCAATTGTAATTGCCCGCAGCCAAATTCATCATGGCATCACCAGCAACACTATATGGCGCGACACCACCTGTGGGCTGAATCATGACCATTCCGTCATTTCCTCCGTTGCAACTTACGTTGGTCACCTGAGAAGTAAATGCAATGGGGTTCAAAGATTGAATAGTAAATCCTTTATTCTCTTGACAAACGCCATCAGAAATAACAACGTAATAATCACCAGGAGCCAATCCTGAAATAGAAGAAGCCGTCGATCCATTTCCCCATGTGTATGTGAGGCCTGGGGCATTCGATGTCAATGCAACACTTCCGATATTATCGCCCGAGCAAACCAATTGGTTAACGGTTGATTGCACATTGAATCCAACACATTGTGTTGTGGAATCCAATCCCAGGCAAGTGCAGGAATTGTCCCAAGTATCCCCAACAGTATTGGGGTTTTGGTCATTACAAGATTGGTTGGGGAAATAACAAGAGTTGTCATTCAACCCAGCGTTAGCATTGTAGTTACAAGCAGATGCATCCGTGCAGCCCAAGATTTCGAATTGATCACACAATCCATCATTGTCCACATCTACCAAGCAATTACCGCTGCAATCATAGTATTGTTGTGGATAAACACAACCAACATTGATGTTGGCCGCTGGGTCATAATTACAAGCTGATTGATCCGTGCAACCTTGAACTTGCGCTACAAAAGGCTGAACAACTTGTGAAGTGGAATAAACATAGTCACTCGCCTCATTGCTGTTTCCTGTTGTAGAATTGGCCGCCATGCCCACACAATAAAAAGTAACTGCACCAACATCGGTGGCCGGCGCTGTCCATGTGAAATTAAAGGTGTGCGACCCCGTAGTACCTGTTCCTCCACCAGAAGATTGAACAATATTCGTTCTTGAGTTTCCACTGACTGTTGCACTGGCTGCATGGGTTCCTGTTCCAGCAGTTAAAGTTCCCGCATTGGCGCCATTGGATTTCAAGGCTTCGAAACCAATACCAAAGGCTGAACGACCACTGTGAGAAACTGTCACGGTGATGCTGTAAGTATTGCCCGGAACATATTCCCAATTGGTCAAATTACTACTAGAAATAACAACGCTTCCAGAACCGGAATTTAAAGCGTATGATGAATGACAATCTGTACAATCTCCTTCTCCTGGAGATCCTGTCTTGCCGGCCTTTCCGCCAGGATTTTCACTGGCCGCAGCCACTCCCAAAAAGAGAATGGCTATCATTCCCAATTGAAAGAATAAATTTCTAATTTTCATTGTTTTGATTTAGGTCCTGCAAGAATAAGATTGAAAGATACCCGAATCAAATTTTTAACATCGAGAAAACTATTAATTGACAAAAATCAATTCCCGCTTCCAAACATCTTCTAATTGAACAACAATACAATACAGACCACTGCTCCACTGTGAACAATCTATTGTAGAGTCGTTGCTTGCGCCCTGACCGATCAACACTCCATTCATGTTGTACGCCTGCCATGAACAACTACTCCCATTGGCAACCTTTCCGAGATGTATCGTGCCATTGGCTGGATTGGGATACAACAAACATTGTGACTGCTGATTCTCTTCCACTCCTAATTGGCAATCCAATTGGGAAAAGAAATTATAGGACATGGTAAGATTATTTTGATTGGGATTCATAAAATTAGAAATTGTATCAGAAAGCATTGACCATTCAAAATTTAGATAAGTCATTCCCCACAATTCATCAGCAACATTTACGGTTAACGTATAACAGTCATTTGGATTGGTTATACAAACCGAATCTTGACGGATAGCACTGGTGTCGGCGAAATAATAATTACCTTCCAACAAAATATTACCAGCAGAAGAAACCGACCAAACGAGTGTGTCAGGACTAAAAAAAGGAGGAACCGTCAAGTAAGTAGCCTCGGTAGAAAACTTCATCCAACTCCCGTCACAAGTGATGGGTGTACAATCACTATTGAGGGAGATAATCACATCTCGACCATAGCAAGACTCTACAAAGAAATTCTCATGACTATAAATGAGCAACGGATCCACAACATCCACCACCAAATTAGAATCTGCCATTGGCGTAGGTGAACAAATATGCAACAAATAACATCCATCAGCCAAACAGTAGGATAAATCCGCCACTGGATCTGTCGGCGTAAATGTCAAGTAATCCTGAATAAAAAAAGAATTATCCAATTTTGAAAAAGTAATATTCAAAGACTCTGGTCCTCCTAAGTCGAGTACCGATGAAATACCCATGTAAACTTCCTGGCAATCTATGCAAGCCACTGTTGTCGTATCCCAAAATGTAATCGGGGAATTATTGGGGCAACCTTCGGTTCCGGTTGGATAATATACCGCAATAACTTCGTGGGTCCCATTGTCCCAATTGACGTACACTTCAGAAAAACCTGTATTCATTGCAACTCCATCAATTTGCCACTCCACCAAACCCGGCACGGGAACATTAAAATGCAAATAATAATCGTGACAATTCAAAGGTTCCAAGAGCAATTGAGATGGGCAAATCGCTGAGGTATCGCAATTCACTTGAATAGGCAATTCCAAAACATACTCAGCACCACATCCCGGAGCATTGACATAAGCCTGCACAGCGTATTGGCCATTGGCGAAATAGGAATGTTGCTGGTAATTTCCTGTAGGATCGTTGGACATATCTCCAAAATTCCAATTCACCGTTCCTGCGTAATTGTTGACATAAAAATCAAATGAGTTGCAATCGATCACTTGCGATTGAATTTGATTGGGGCAAGTAATGGTTGAGCAGAAAGTAGCCGCATAATATCCGTTGGAAGCATCGTATGTTAACAATTGAAGTGGCTGTCCATCCAATATGATTTCAAAATCAAAACTATTCCCGATCGGAAAAGTGCTGGGGTCGATTGATAACGACAAATTGCATCCCGCCATCATGCAAAGCGTATCCCACTGCTCCTGCTGATTTACATCAAACAATGCGCTACCTGAACCGATAGACAAGTTTGCCGCGCTAATATTGTAATAAACTGCATTGGGTCCTCCGTTGGCCACATCGGATTGAAAGTGCAAAATGTAGTTCACACAATCCTGAGAGAACAAGGATTGTGAAAATCCAAAAACTAAAACAGCCAATATCATTTTTCGCATGAGCAATTTATTTTCAATCAAGTAAAAGTAAAATAAAAAAGGAGGCCAGTGCCTCCTTTTCAATATTCGTAAAATGACTTAAGCCATTCTCGATTTCAATTCTGCATCAATCGCATCCAAGAAATCTTCTGTATACATGAAATGTTCAGGTTGTACTTTATCACCATGAATACATACAGCCAAATCTTTGGTCATTTTTCCAGACTCGACAACATCCACACAAACTTTTTCCAAAGTCTTTGCAAAACGAATCAAATCTTCATTGCCATCCAACTTACCTCGGAAGGCCAATCCTTGTGTCCACGCAAAAATAGAAGCAATTGGATTGGTTGAAGTCTTTTTACCTTGTTGGTGCTGGCGGTAGTGACGGGTTACAGTGCCATGCGCAGCTTCAGCCTCCATGGTTTTTCCGTCAGGCGTGATCAAGGCTGAAGTCATCAATCCCAAAGAACCAAATCCCTGCGCGACAATATCAGACTGAACATCACCATCGTAATTCTTGCAAGCCCATACAAAACCACCTTCGCTTTTTAAGCAATAAGCTACCATATCATCAATCAATCGGTGCTCATAGGTAATTCCTGCTGCTGCAAATTTCTCTGTATACTCCTTTTCGTATACCTCTTGGAAGATGTCTTTGAAACGTCCATCATAGGCTTTCAAGATGGTGTTTTTGGAAGAGAAATACAAATTCCAATTGCGCATCAAAGCTTGATTGAAACAAGAACGAGCGAAACCGTAAATACTTTCATCCGTATTGTACATCGCCATTCCCACGCCATCACCTTGGTAGTTGTAAATGTCCCAAGTCTTGGCTTCACTTCCATCTTCTGGAGTAAAAGTCATGGTCAATTTACCCTTTCCTTTGATAACGGTATCTGTAGCACGGTATTGATCACCAAAAGCGTGACGTCCGATGTTGATGGGCTTTGTCCATCCGGGCACCAAACGAGGAACGTTGGAACAAATGATGGGCTCACGGAAAACGGTTCCTCCCACAATGTTACGAATGGTACCATTGGGAGATTTCCACATTTTCTTTAATCCAAATTCCTTCACTCGTGCTTCATCTGGCGTGATGGTTGCACATTTCACAGCCACATTGTACTTTAAAGTTGCCTCTGCCGCATCAACAGTCACTTGGTCATCTGTTGCGTCACGGTTTTCCATTCCCAAATCAAAATACTTGATATCCAAATCCAAGTATGGGAAAATCAACTTATCCTTGATGTGTTTCCAAATGATACGGGTCATTTCATCCCCGTCCATCTCAACGATGGGATTGGCAACTTTAATTTTATTCATGG
>CANFLZ010000011.1 GCA_947448135.1 Flavobacteriales bacterium | reverse complement strand
GGAGAACTACAATTTGAAGTCATCAAGTACCGCTTGGAACATGAGTATGGCGCCAAATGTGATTTCGAATCCAAGTCATTTTTCAAAGCATGTTGGATCACAACTACTGATGAAAGTAAATTGGCGGAGTTCAAACGAATCAAGGGAAATAACATGGTAATCGATAAAGAGGGCCATGATGTGTACCTTGCTCCCAGTAAATTCATTTTGGACATGGAGCAAGCCAATTATCCAGAACTGACTTTTCATTTCACTTCAGAATTTAAAACACAAGCATAATGAGCAATTGGATCGACCTAAGGAGTGACACTTTTACTTTGCCCTCAGATGCCATGCGCCAAGCGATGGCTTTTGCTCCTGTCGGAGATGATGTTTTTGGTGAAGATCCTACCGTCAACCAATTGGAAAAATACTGTGCTGAACTTTTCGGTACAGAAGCGGCGTTGTACTGTTCTTCTGGAACCCAATCCAATCAAATTGCCATCAATGTACACACGCAGCCCGGTGATGAAGTAATCTGTGCAGATTTAGCACATATCTACATTTATGAAGGCGGCGGAATTGCTTTAAATTCAGGTTGCAGTGTTCGATTAATCTCTGGGAATCTGGGACGTTTCTCCGCGCAAGATGTTCTGAACAACATCAACAACAAAAACGATATCCATTTGCCCTTGACCCGTTTGGTTTGTATCGAAGATACCGTGAACAAAGGAGGTGGAGCCATATGGGATTTCGAAGAAATTAAAAGAATCAGAAAAGTCTGTCTTGAAAACAATCTATCCTTGCATTGCGATGGTGCTCGACTTTTCAATGCATTGATTGAATCGGGAATTAGCCCAAAAGATTATGCTGCACAATTTGATTCGATCAGTATTTGTTTGAGTAAAGGATTAGGCGCTCCAGTGGGTTCTATATTGGTTGGATCATCTGAATTTATTGCCAAATCGAGAAGAAGAAGAAAAAGTATGGGTGGTGGAATGCGACAAGCCGGGATAATTGCTGCCGGTGCATTATTTGCTCTTCAGCACAACGTTGAACGTTTAAAAACAGACCATCAAAACGCCAAGAGAATTTCTTCCGTATTAATGAATCACCCTGAGATTGTTAGCGTATTGCCCGTGGAAACCAACATTGTCATTTTCGAAACGAGAAAATCAGATGGCGCTGAAGAAATGATCAATTGGCTGAAATCCAACAATATTCTGTGCTTTCCTTTTGGAAAAAATAAGGTTAGAATGGTCTTTCATTTAGGAATAAATGAAGATTTGATGAACGAATTGATTAACGTCTTTCAATAACCAATTGCACTTCAAGCAGCGCCTGCATGGCTTCTGCAGCTTCTTCCATAAACTCATCCTCTTCTACCACAATCCATTTAATTACCCAAGATTTACCTTCTAGAATTAGCTCCTCCAGTTGCTGTAATAGCCAAAGCAAGGCTTTCATGGAAGATGAATTAAAATAAGTTAGTTCAAATTCAAACGAGGTATTTGAAGGCATCTCATCGCGCTTTGCATTAACCCATTGAATCAACGGTGCATAAAATTCAACAGAATCTACTGGCGTGGAAACTCCCTTGATAATCTGATTTTGCGAATTTGTGGAAAAATATACTTGAGGTGTTGAAGCGGTAGCCTCTAAATCTAAATTAGGCATTTTTTATTTTTTAAAGGTTACTACAAGTTCACAATTGATATGAATAGAATTGGGAATAGTTGAAGATTGAATTGACTCAAAAACAAGTCCCTTTCGAATCAACTGAAGTAATCCCAATCCTGCACCACCTCTTTTGTTGAATGGATTACCACTTAATTTATTCAAATACAATTCTTCTATTCGTTCTGTATTTAAGGTTACATATTGACTCACCGCCTCATTTAATCGCTTAAAGTCATCAGAGGCACAATGATTCGAAACTTTTAATCTCAATTTTTCTCCTATATCAAAAATCTCAATTTTAACATTTTGGATTGTACTATAGCGCAATGCATTATCCAATAATTCAATACTTGTCATCAACATTAGATTTGCACTCTTCTTTTCATGGATATGACTTGAAATCAGTTGTTTGATATCATTGATTAATTCAGCATTTTTTGATTCTGAAATATGTCCATTGAACGAGAATAATTGTGGTGCATCCAATTGAGATAACTTCACTCCAATAAAAACAACATCATCAGTTTGCGGAGCAACTGACTTCCAGCCATCAAAAAATTGACTGACCTGAAAATGTCGTTTATTAAATTCATCCATATTGAGCGTACTTACAAAATCAAGTGTACGTTTCTTGGATAGTTTTTGTTTCAATCCTTCCCCTCCAAATTGATGATAAAATCCATCGCTAAAAACATACAGTTCGGTTCCCTCTTCAAGCTTAAGATTATGATTCTGAAAAGCAACTTCTTTCTTTCCGTAGTACTCTCCTATTGACATTAGCGAGCCTTTGATTATTTCTGTCTTTTCTCTTGTTTTAATGATCAACGGTAAGTTAGCCCCTGCAAATTGCACTTCACGCTCATACAAGGGTATCCGAATCAAAGCCACATCAACACTAACAATAATACTTTTAAAATTATCTTGTTCTTTGCGATTGATCAACCTTTTGTGCAATTCTTGCAATATATCCCCACAGTTCTTTCCATCCTGGCTTTTGATGATATCATTCAAATTGAAATAAGTCATGATGGAAAGCATTGATGCAGAAACTCCATGTCCGATACAGTCAACTGCTGCTATATAGGTATAGCCATTACTTTTCAGCACATAAGGCAAATCGCCAGAAACGATATCCAAAGCCCTGTGCACAATAAATCCTTCTAATCCAAATTGATTTAATAAGGAGGCACTGGGAAAAACAATTTCTTGGAATTTACTGGCATACTCAATCCCGGAAACAATCTCAAAGTTCTTGTCCTTCAACTCTGAATTGATTCGATGAATGTCGGTACTATTTTGAGCAATGATTTTATTCTTTCGTTTTAAGTTCCGAGAGAAGTACATCAAAATCAAAACGATGACAATTAATATGACGAAGAAAATGATACCATATCGTTGTTGTGCAATTTGGCGATCAATTTCCAATTGTTTGATCTGATCCGCTTTTTTTAAATTTTCATTGTTCTGACGAAGTCGATCGATTTTCTTTTCCTTTTCGAGCTGAGCTATATTTAACTCATTGATGCGCAATGACTCATTGACTTTATCTTTCTCTAATTGCGTAATTCGCAAACGCTGTAAATCGCTTTGATGAGCCGTTTGCAATAATCGAAGTTCATTGGTTGCCTTTTCACGTTCACTCTTTTCATTTTGGATTGCCAATTCTTTTGAAAGTCTAAGTTCAATAAATCGCTGTTCTTCTTTGACTTGAGTCAATTGCTGGTTTAAAATCAATCTTTCATTTCGTTCGGACTGAATTTTAGCGATGGTAGAAAGTTCCTTATTCTTTATTCTGAGAACCAACTCAGCTTTTTGAATTCGCCTTTTTTCTTCCTCAGCATGAATTTTAGCCTTCAAATCTGCAATTGCAGTTTCTTGCTCTGTCACTTGCTCCTGTGAATTGTTGATTTCATGCAAGTCTCGTATTAACTCATGAATCTCCAATTGCATAGGATTATCTTTCATCACTTGAGCAAATCTCAGGGCTTCATTTGCCTCAGTCAAGGCCATTGATATAAAACCACGCTGACCATTGATTCTGGACAATAGCGCATTGCAAATGGCTTGTACAAACAAATTGTTATTTTTATCGCCCCACAACAAGGCCTTCTCCAACTCTAAAATTGCACTCTCATAATTCTTAGATATAAAGTAAACCTGTGCTTTATTGATCGAACAATATGCCTTGCGATGTCCATCGTTCACGAACAAATTTTCAGCTTTGTTGTAAAATGCAATCGCCTGTGAGAAATTCTTTTCTAATAGACTTATCGCTGCTGCTCGCTGATAGAGATGGGACAAATATTCATTATTGCCGGTTCCATCTAGTTGAATAATCAATTCAAATAATTTATTCTTTGCATTGGAAATTTCACCTTTCGAAAGAAAAAAATCAACCTCAATCTCGTAAATCTCCCCTATGAGTATCCTTGAATCAATATTTTTAAAATCACCTCTTTTTAACAGTGCGGAAATCTCTTGATGGGAAAGTTCCAATTTTTCCAATCCTTTTAAGGCCCTTGCCAAATAAAAGTAAATGTATGTTCTTTCACTAATTTCTAAGGATTCATCAAATTCATTTTTTAGCTCATCACACAAATCAATATTTCTATCCCAAATCTCCAATTCATCCAAACAGCGAATTTGAGATAGGGAGTTAGAAATATACAATTCCTGTGACTTTCCTTTGGCATTCTCGATTCCTATGACGGAAAATTCAATCGCATCCAAATATCGATTTTGATATCGATTCAATTCCGCTAATAAAGCACACGAACGGCTTACCAAAATCGGCTCATTTCTTCTATCAGCAAAACTCAAAACTTTCAACGCAATCTGCTCGCTTTCACGCCATTTCTCCTGAGCAAAGTAATCGTATGCAGCATCCAATTTTCTATCAGCCCATTGAAGAGAATCTATTCCCTGTGCACTAGACTTTTGAAACGCAAGAGCAATTAATAAGAAACAACAACTCAATATCCGCATTATAATTTATATTGAATTGATAAGTTAATCTGACGATTAAAAAGAGGCATTAGAGGAAGCATAGAATTGGATGGACTTCCGATTTGATAATCTCCGTTTAAAATATTACCCACACCCAAATCCACTTTTAATTTATCTCCTGGTAGAAATTTTCTCGTTAGTGATAAATTAAGCAATGGTGCATTTTGCTGGACTCGCTCTTCAGAGTTGCCTGTGTAATAAAAGGAATCTTGATAAACACAAGAAGCAGACAAAAACATGAATAATGGAATTTTTTGACTTGCAACAATTGACAATCGATAATTGGGCATTCCCAAATAGGATCGTGTATCATTTACAGCCTCAATTTCAGCAAATCGAGAACTTTGAATGGTTCGATAGGTATTGGCCGTAAACTTCAGTACAGTGTTTTTATTTTTATAACTGTATTTCACCCCAATCCCAGAAGTTCCAGATAAGGTACGATTTGAATAATATTCACTGCTATTGGTATAATCGTAAAGAAATACTATTGGATCTTGAATTTCATTTCTAAAAATAGCCATTTCCCAATTACTGGTGATGCCAATATTCCCTCCAAGCGAAACTTCCATCATTCTGATTGTTTCATGCTTCAGACTAGCATTTTCTTGACTACCGTTGACATTTTGAATCGTAGGTACTTTAAATGACTCAACCCACATTGCCTTCAAGTAGTTGTTAGAAAATAATTTCGTGTAAGCAATTCTAGGTGCATAAAGAAAATGAGTGAAGGAGTTTTTTTCAATGCGAATTCCGGTGGTAATGGTGCCTAATTTACTTTTCCAAATACTCTCTGCAAACATGGCCACATCATTGGCTATCATTTTATTCTGACCATTGTAATCAAAAACAAGTCCTCTCAATAAAATTGAACTTTGCTGATGAAAAGCTTGCAATCCATATTCTAACTCCCACTTGGAAGTCAATTTGGAACTAAACCAAATATTCTGAATAATTTTTTGAGCATGAGTATTGGTATTCATCAAAGCACTATCAGCAGTATTGATGTCATTCCATGGCAATTGATCAATATAAATTGTTTGTAAGGTTAAACTATTTCGGTTGTTCAATTTAAAGTCCTTACGCACTTCTCCTCCAAATTGATTCATCAAAACAGAATGCCTTTGATCTGATAATTGGTATTGATAATCACCATAATAAAATGACACACTTAAATTCGCTTTGCGTATTCCGATAAATATGTTATTTGCATCGACCTTTGAGCTATCTCCCCAAGATAGAATTTTGCTTCTTTCATCATTCTGAAAAACAGTACTTCTTAATGTATTGGCACTATTGACATGCACAGAAAGTAGGTAACCATTATCTAAAGAATAATTTCCAGCAAAAGAAAAAGATCGACGAGAATTAAATTTTTTGCTGATGGAATAATCGGTATTTATCCATGAACCTGAAAAATCTTGGCCATCCTTCAAAATAATATTAATCACCCCCAACGCGGCAGTTCCACCATATTTCACAGAACCTGGCCCGAACGTAATCTCAATCCTCTTAACAAAAATCAAAGGCACCCTTCCGCCTAGATTATATGAACCATAATCCAAATCATTAAGCGGATTACCATTTAACATTACCAATATCTTTCCTTCCTGGCTCCACAGGCCTCGCATTCCGATACCCACCCCATCTTCGACATCCCTTCCCAATGAAATTCCAGAAACCAAAGCCAGAACATCGATAATATCCTTGGCTCCCATGGCCTGAATTTCCTCCTGGGTAATAATTTCTGTATACCCTGGTAATTCTCGCAAATCTCGCAAACCAAAACTATTGATGGATGAAATGTCGTTTTTAGCGAAATCAGTAGAATCAAATTTTAACAATTCTAATGTATTTCTCCTTACATCAGATGAATCTGAAATTATTTGCCCGAAACTAAAATTGACATGGAATACAATGATTAAAAAGACCAATCGGCTGAAGGAAAAATGCATGTTCAAATTTACAATTGATTCAAAAAAAAATCCCCCATGTCTGGAGGATTTTTATGAGCCTAGTCAATTTTTTTAAGCTTGTTGAGCTTCGCCTTCTTTTTTGGCGATCAAATCAACATATTCTTTATTTGAACCAACAATCATCTTTTGGAATCTTCTAACTCCAGATCCGGCCGGGATGTGATGTCCAACAATTACGTTTTCCTTCAATCCAGCTAAATAATCTGTCTTTCCTTGAACAGCTGCTTCATTTAAAACTTTAGTAGTTTCTTGGAAAGATGCTGCTGAAATCCATGATTCCGTTTGCAAAGATGCACGAGTGATACCTTGAAGCATTGGACGAGCTGTCGCAGTAACTGCAGGACGAGCTTCCAATTCTTTTTTATCATTGCGCTTCAAGTTTGAGTTCTCATCACGCAATTGGCGCACACTTATGATTTGACCTGGCATATAACGATCGCTCTCGCCTTGATCCAAAATCACCACTTTGTCAAACAACAAGTCATTTTCTTCCAAGAATTCAGCTTTATCAACTGATGTTCCCTCTAAGAAACGAGTGTCTCCGGCATCAGTAATTTCAACTTTACGCATCATCTGACGAACAATCACCTCAAAATGCTTGTCGTTGATTTTCACACCTTGCAGACGATAAACCTCTTGAATCTCATTCACCAAATACTCTTGAACCGCAGTTGGCCCTTGAATATCCAAGATGTCGCCGGGAGAAATTGCTCCATCGGACAACGGCATCCCAGCACGAACGAAATCTTCAGATTGAACCAAAATATGCTTCGACAATGGAATCAAATACTTGCGTTCTTCGCCTGTTCTAGAACGAACAGCCACTTCACGATTACCACGCTTGATCTTACCATACTCAACAATACCATCGATCTCTGAAACAACCGCTGGATTAGATGGATTACGCGCTTCGAATAACTCCGTTACACGAGGAAGACCTCCAGTGATATCACCACCACGACCAGCCATTCTAGGGATCTTAGCCAAGATTGTACCCTTGGTTAATTTCTGACCATCTTCTACGTTCATGTGAGCACCAACTGGCAATGAATAAACTTTCACCACTTCCTTGTTACGAACAATCTCAATGCTTGGGTTCTTCTTTTTATCCTTTGTCTCAATGATAATCTTCTCAGAGAAACCGGTTTGCTCATCAACTTCTGTCTTGAAAGTAATTCCTTCTTCAACTGCATCAAATCGAACAACACCATCTTCTTCTGTTACGATTACACTGTTGAATGGGTCAAACTCACACAATACATCACCCTTCTTAACGGTATCATTGTGTTTTACCATCAATGTAGCACCATAAGGAAGATTGACAGTCATGACAGCCGCTCCACTCTTCTCATCAGTAATTTTCAACTCGGATGAACGAGAAACAACGATAATCTTACCTTTTTCCGTTTCAACTGTACGCAATTCGTCAATTTCAACTACACCACTGTACTTAGCCAAGATATCATTATCGATTGCACTCGCTGAAGACGCACCACCGGTGTGGAAGGTACGAAGTGTCAACTGAGTACCAGGCTCTCCGATAGACTGTGCAGCGATAACTCCAGCAGCCAATCCTTCTTGAACCATTTTACCCGAGGCCAAATCGCGTCCATAACATTTAGCACAAACTCCTCGCTTGCTTTCGCATGTCAATACTGAACGAATTTCAACTTCTTCGATACCTGCATTTTCAATAGCATCAGCTATATTTTCATCAATTTCTTGAGCTCCCTCAACAATCAACTCTCCCGTTTCTGGATGATAAATATCTTGAACACTTACACGACCCAAAATACGATCACGCAAACTTTCAACCACCTCATCTGCCTTTTTCAAAGCTGAAGTAACCAAACCACGCAATGTACCACAGTCAACTTCATTGATGATTACATCTTGAGCAACGTCAACCAAACGACGAGTCAAGTAACCAGCATCAGCAGTTTTCAATGCTGTATCCGCCAAACCTTTACGAGCACCGTGAGTAGAAATGAAGTACTCCAAAATCGACAATCCCTCTTTAAAGTTTGCCAAGATCGGATTCTCAATCATATCCTGACCACCCGCCGCTGCATTCTTTTGAGGCTTGGCCATCAATCCACGCATACCGGCCAACTGACGAATCTGTTCTTTAGAACCACGAGCTCCAGAATCAAACATCATGTAGATGCTATTGAAACCTTGCTGGTCAGTCTTCAAACGATCCATCAAGATATTGGTCAATCTTGAATTTGTATTGGTCCAAATATCAATAACTTGGTTGTAACGCTCGTTATTGGTGATAAGACCCATGTTGTAGTTTTCAAATACTTCTGCAACTTTTGCAGTAGCATCTCCAACCAATTTATCTTTTTCTGCAGGGATTACAACGTCTGACAATTTGAAGGATAATCCTCCTTTGAATGCCCAATAGTATCCCAAATCTTTCATTGCATCCAAGAACTTAGCCGCTCGTGCAACACCAACTACTTTTAAGATATCACCGATGATATCACGCAAAGCTTTTTTGGTTAACAATTGATTAATGAAACCTACTTCTTTTGGAACAACTTCATTGAAAATAACACGTCCACAAGTTGTTTCAATAATTGTTGCATTACCAGCTATGTCATTCCAACGAACCTTGATGTTCGCATGCAAATCCAATTTACCTTCATTGAAAGCAATGATAACCTCTTCTGGAGAATAGAAAGTCATTCCTTCTCCCTTACAAGGAAATTCTGGTGTGCCAATTCTTGATTTTGTGATGTAATACAATCCCAATACCATGTCCTGAGAAGGTACAGTGATGGGCGCCCCATTGGCAGGATTCAAGATGTTATGCGACGCTAACATCAACAATTGGGCTTCCAAAATAGCCGCCGGTCCTAGTGGAACGTGAACCGCCATTTGGTCACCATCAAAGTCAGCGTTAAACGCAGTACATACCAAAGGATGCAATTGAATTGCTTTTCCTTCAATCAATTTTGGTTGAAAAGCTTGAATACCTAATCTGTGAAGGGTTGGGGCACGGTTCAAAAGAACGGGATGTCCTTTCAAAACATTTTCTAAGATGTCCCAAACTATCGCCTCTTTTTTATCCACAATTTTCTTCGCTGATTTCACGGTTTTAACGATTCCGCGCTCAATCATTTTACGAATGATAAATGGCTTGAATAATTCCGCTGCCATATCTTTTGGCAAACCACACTCGTGTAATTTCAATTCTGGACCAACGACAATTACCGAACGAGCAGAATAATCGACACGCTTACCCAATAAGTTTTGACGGAATCGACCTTGCTTTCCTTTCAAAGAGTCTGACAAAGACTTCAATGGACGATTGCTTTCCGTTTTTACTGCTGAAGATTTACGGCTATTATCAAACAATGAATCAACCGCTTCTTGCAACATACGTTTTTCATTTCGCAAAATCACATCTGGAGCTTTGATCTCAACCAAACGCTTCAAACGATTGTTACGAATAATTACGCGACGATACAAGTCATTCAAGTCAGATGTCGCAAAACGACCTCCATCCAATGGAACCAAAGGACGCAATTCTGGTGGAATAACTGGCACAACGCGTGTAATCATCCACTCAGGCTTGTTTACAATGCGTGTGTTGGCATCACGGAAAGCTTCTACAACTTGTAAACGCTTCAATGCCTCATTTTTTCTTTGTTGCGAAGTCTCTGTACTTGCCTTGTGACGCAACTCGTAAGACAACTCATCCAAGTTGATTCGTGACAACATTTCATGCAAAGCTTCCGCTCCCATCTTTGCCACAAACTTATTGGGATCCTTGTCATCCAAATATTGATTCTCACGTGGAAGTTTTTCCATGATGTCCATGTACTCTTCTTCCGTCAAGAAATCACCTTCGCCCAAAGCGTTGCCTTCAGCATTGGTCGCAGGACCAACATTGATAACAACGTAACGCTCGTAATAAATGATTTGATCTAATTTTTTGGTCGGCATTCCCAACAAATACCCAATTTTGTTAGGCAAAGAACGGAAATACCAAATGTGAGCAACAGGAACAGTCAATGAGATATGTCCCATTCTTTCACGACGAACTTTCTTCTCTGTTACTTCTACTCCACAACGATCACAAACAATTCCCTTGTATCGAATACGCTTGTATTTTCCACAATGACACTCATAATCTTTTACTGGACCAAAAATCTTTTCGCAAAATAAACCATCTCTTTCTGGCTTATAAGTACGATAATTGATGGTCTCAGGCTTAAGAACCTCTCCCATCGAGCGACTCAAGATATCCTCTGGTGAGGCCAAACTAATGGTGATTGACTTGAAATCGCTTGATTGTTTATTTACTTTTTTTGCTTGAAGCATCTTGTTCAATATAAAGTTAAACCCTTTCTAATTAGTTGTTTGTGTTGGTGGGATTCAATGTGATATTCAATCCCAATCCACGCAATTCATGCAACAATACGTTGAATGATTCTGGAATACCTGGAGTTGGCATATTTTCTCCCTTAACGATACACTCGTAAGTTTTAGCTCTTCCCAATACGTCATCAGACTTAACGGTAAGAATTTCCTGAAGAATATTTGCAGCACCAAACGCTTCCAATGCCCAAACTTCCATTTCCCCAAAACGCTGACCCCCGAATTGAGCTTTACCACCCAATGGTTGTTGCGTAATCAATGAATATGGTCCTATTGAACGAGCGTGCATCTTGTCATCTACCATATGGCTCAACTTGATCATGTAAATCACACCAACAGTTGCTGGTTGTTCAAAACGCTCTCCTGTTCCACCATCATACAGATAAGTAACTCCAAAACGAGGAATACCCGCTTCATCAGTGTACTGATTGATATCGTCAAAACTTGCTCCATCAAAGATTGGAGTTGCATATGTTCGACCTAATTTCATTCCAGCCCATCCTAAAACGGTTTCATAAATCTGTCCCAAGTTCATACGAGAAGGTACCCCCAATGGATTTAATACAATATCCACTGTAGATCCATCCGCCAAGAATGGCATGTCTTCATCACGAACAATACGAGCAACAATACCCTTGTTTCCGTGACGACCAGCCATCTTGTCACCAACACGCAATTTGCGTTTTTGCGCAATATAAACTTTTGCCAATTTAACGATTCCCGCAGGTAACTCATCACCTACTGTCAATTGGAATTTCTTACGTTTGTATGAACCCAATAACTCGTTGTATTTCAAGTTGTAATTGTGAATTGCACGCTTGATCAAACTATTCGAATGCGCATCCTTGGTCCAATTATCCGCATTGACAACACTATAATCAATTGTCATCAAAGCCTTCGCATTGAATTTCGTACCCTTTTTAATTTGCTCTTCTTTGAAATAGTTGAATACTCCTTGGCTTGGCATATCTTTTACCAAAGTCAAAAGTTTCTCAACTAAAATTCGTTTCAAATCAGCAACTTCTTTTTCATGCTCTCTATCCAACTGATCAACTTGTGCCTTTTCTGTTGTCTTTAATGCTTTCTTCTCTTTAATTTGACGTTGGAAAAGTTTTTTATCAATTACAACACCTGTTGCCGCTGGTGGAACTTTCAAAGATGCATCCTTTACATCACCAGCTTTGTCACCAAAGATGGCACGCAAAAGTTTTTCTTCTGGAGTTGGATCTGTCTCTCCTTTTGGAGTGATTTTTCCAATCAAAATATCACCTTCTTTCACTTCAGCACCTACACGAATAATTCCATTCTCATCCAAATCTCTTGTAGCTTCTTCAGAAACGTTTGGAATATCGGAGGTCAATTCTTCAACGCCACGTTTTGTATCACGCACTTCTGTGGTATACTCATCAACATGGATAGATGTGAAAATATCATCACGAACTACACGCTCTGAAATTACAATAGCATCCTCGAAGTTGTAACCTTTCCAAGGCATGAAAGCCACTTTCAAGTTGCGACCCAAAGCCAACTCTCCTTGACGTGTTCCGTATCCTTCTACCAAAATTTGACCTTCAGTAACCTTGTCTCCTTTCATCACGATAGGACGAAGATTGACACACATACTTTGGTTGGTTTTAGAGAATTTACGAATGTTATAGGATTTAATCGCTGAATCAAAGCTTACCAATTCATCTTCTTCATTACGCTTGTAACGAATTCTAACTTCATTGGCGTCTACAAATTCTACTACTCCTTCTCCCTCCGCAGTCAACAATACGCGAGAATCCTTAGCGACACGTCCTTCCAATCCTGTACCCACAATTGGCGCTTCAGGGCGCATCAAAGGAACTGCTTGACGCATCATGTTTGATCCCATCAACGCACGGTTGGCGTCATCATGCTCCAAGAAAGGAATCAACGATGCTGCAATCGATGCGATTTGGTTCGGCGCAACGTCCATCAAACTCAAATCTGTTGGAGGAATAATTGGGAAATCACCTTCCAAGCGAGCCTTTACAGATGGAGTAAGGAAATTACCCTTCTCATCCACTTTAGCATTTGCCTGAGCGATTACCTTAGAATCCTCATCTTCAGCAGTCAAATAAACGACACCATTATTTTCCATAGATGCCTTACCATTTTCAACTTTACGGTAAGGGGTCTCAATGAATCCAAGACGATTGATTTTCGCATAAACACACAAAGAAGAAATCAATCCGATGTTGGGTCCCTCTGGTGTTTCAATCGTACAAAGACGACCATAATGCGTGTAGTGAACGTCACGTACTTCGAAACCTGCACGTTCACGAGAAAGACCACCGGGTCCTAAGGCTGACATACGACGCTTGTGCGTTACTTCAGACAAAGGATTGGTTTGGTCCATGAACTGTGACAACTGATTGGTTCCAAAGAACGAATTAATCACAGAACTCAATGTTTTAGCATTGATCAAATCGATTGGCGTGAAAACCTCGTTATCACGAACGTTCATACGCTCACGAATAGTGCGAGCCATACGAGCCAACCCTACTGCGAACTGATTGTACAATTGCTCTCCAACAGTACGTACACGACGATTTGACAAGTGATCGATATCATCAACATCTGCTTTAGAATTCACCAACTCAATCAAATAAGTGATGATGGACATGATGTCCTCCTTGGTCAATGTACGTTGATTGGCATCAATATTCAACCCCAATTTACGATTGATACGGAAACGCCCTACTTCGCCTAAATCATAACGTTGTTCAGAAAAGAACAATTTGTCGATTACACCACGCGCTGTCTCCAAATCTGGTGGTTCTGCGTTACGCAATTGACGATAGATATATTCTACTGCCTCTTTTTCTGAGTTCGTAGTATCTTTTTGTAAGGTATTGTGAATAATCGTAAAATCAGCAGCGTTGCTTTCTTCTTTGTGAAGAATAACAACTTTAGCTCCGCTATCTACAATCAAATCAATATGATGCTCCTCAAGGATGGTCTCACGATCCAACATTACTTCGTTGCGCTCGATAGAAACAACCTCTCCGGTATCTTCATCTACAAAATCTTCAATCCAAGTACGCAATACACGCGCCGCCAAACGACGACTTAAAACACGTGTTAATCCCGCTTTGGACACTTTAATTTCTTCAGCCAAATTGAAAATTTCCAATATTTGGCGATCGCTCTCATAACCAATTGCACGCAACAAAGTTGTTACTGGTAACTTTTTCTTACGATCGATGTAAGCGTACATGACATTATTAATGTCTGTAGCAAACTCAATCCATGAACCTTTAAAAGGAATGATTCGAGCACTATATAACTTCGTTCCATTGGCGTGACGGCTTTGACCGAAGAACACACCAGGAGAACGATGCAATTGCGAAACAATTACACGCTCCGCTCCATTGATCACGAAAGATCCTTGAGGGGTCATGTAAGGAATGGTTCCTAAATACACATCTTGCACGATAGTTTCGAAATCTTCATGCTCAGGATCTGTACAATACAACTTTAATTTTGCCTTTAAAGGAACGCTGTATGTTAATCCACGCTCAATACACTCATCAATGGTGTAGCGAGGAGGATCAATGAAATAATCTAAGAATTCCAACACAAACTGATTTCGAGTGTCAGTGATGGGGAAATTCTCAGCAAATACTTTGAAAAGACCTTCGTTACTGCGGTTTTCCGGATTGGTTTCCAATTGGAAAAACTCACGAAACGATGCCAATTGAATCTCTAGAAAATCGGGATAATCGTAGAAACTTTTTGTGGATGAGAAATTTACTCTTCCGTCTGTTTTTTTGAGCGTTGCCAAGGTTCGTTACTTTTATGGTTGACTAAAATAATCTGAAATACAAAAGAGCACCGAGGTGCTGAAAAATAAGTTTAGGCCACCCTGCAAGCAAGAGGCCTAAACTTAAAATAGGGCTGGTTGATTACTTGATCTCAACTTTTGCTCCTGCTTCTTCTAATTGGGTTTTCAAAGCGTTTGCTTCGTCTTTGCTAACACCGCTCTTCAAAGGAGATGGAGCTTTATCTACTACGTCTTTAGCTTCTTTCAAGCCAAGACCAGTAAGATCTTTCACTAATTTCACAATTGCCAACTTATTGGCACCAGCGTCAGTTAAAACAACATCAAATGAAGTTTTTTCCTCAGCAGCAGCACCTGCACCAGGCGCAGCCATTACAACTGCTGCAGCAGCTGGTTCAATTCCGTAATCGTCTTTTAAAATGGTAGCTAATTCGTTAACTTCCTTTACTGTCAAGTTTACGAGGCTTTCAGCCATTGCTTTCAAATCTGCCATTGTATTTGATATTAAAAGTTTCTAATAATTTTTTAGAACAAATTATGCGCTTTGTTCTTCTTGCGCTGTTTCGGATTTTTTATCCGCGTTTGCTTGAAGTGCAGAAATGATATTTCTTGCTGGTGATTGCAACAATCCGATGATATCGCCAACCAACTCTTCTTTGCTCTTCATAGCAACTAGAGTATCTAGCATGTCATCGCCTACGTAGCAATCTTCCATGATAAACGCACCTTTCAAAAACGGCTTTCCGTGTTTTCTTCTGAAATCCTTGATCAAACGAGCTGGGACATTCACCACTTCTGCTGTCATTACGGCAGTATTGCCTTTTAATGCCGCAAATAATGGAGAAATCTCCTTACCTTCAATTCGCTCTAAAGCCTTCTTTAACAAGGTGTTTTTTACAACACGCATGCTAACATTGTTTTTAAAGCACTCTCTTCTAAGGTTGCTGGTCGCTTCGGCGTTCAGAGCTGCAGTGTCAGCGAAGTAAAAAATATTGCTGTTTGACAACAATTCTACTAGCTCTGCAATTTGCTGATTCTTTTGGTCTTTGTTCATTTTAGTTTCCTCCGAATTTGACCTGATTAGTTAGTTGATCGAGTATCGACTTGAACACCAGCACTCATAGTAGAAGACATAAAAATGCTCTTAATATAAGTACCTTTAGCAGCTGAGGGCTTCAATTTTACAATCGTTGTTATCAACTCTTGTGCATTTTCAGCAAGCTGTTGAGCATCAAAGCTTACTCGTCCAATGCTCGTATGAACGATACCAGACTTATCTACTTTGAAATCAATGTTACCTGCTTTTTTCTCAGTAACTGCTTTGCCAACATCCATCGTAACTGTTCCAGTTTTGGGGTTAGGCATCAATCCTCGTGGTCCGAGAATTCTACCCAAGGCTCCCACCTGACCCATTACGCTGGGTGTGGTAATAATAACATCAACATCGGTCCATCCGCCTTTAATCTTTTCAATGTAATCCGCCAATCCAACGTGATCAGCACCTGCAGCTTTAGCCTCAGCCTCCTTGTCAGGAGTACAAAGTACTAAAACACGAACTGCTTTACCTGTTCCATGAGGAAGAGATACAGTTCCACGTACCATTTGGTTAGATTTCTTAGGATCTACACCGAGACGAACAGCGATATCCACTGATGCATTGAACTTGGTGGTGGTAATCTTCTTTACCACATCAGCAGCCTCAACCAAAGTATGTGCTTTATTAGCATCAAACTTGTCGGCTACTGCTTTACGGTTCTTTGTAATCGTTGCCATTTCTTCTCAGTTTTACATTAAAAAGGGCGTTCTCCTGTAACCTGAATACCCATGCTTCTTGCTGTTCCAGCTACCATACTCATAGCCGATTCAATTGTGAAGCAGTTTAAATCAGGCATCTTGTCCTCTGCAATAGCACGTACTTGCTCCCAAGATACAGATCCTACCTTTTGACGGTTGGGTTCTGCAGCTCCTTGTTTAGCTTTTGACGCATCCAAAAGTTGCACTGCCGCGGGTGCTGTCTTGATAACAAAGTCAAATGACTTGTCAGCATAAACAGTAATCAACACGGGACAAACCTTTCCAGCTTTATCTTGAGTTCTAGCATTGAATTGCTTACAGAACTCCATGATATTTACACCTTTAGAACCTAATGCAGGTCCTACGGGTGGTGAAGGGTTTGCGGCGCCACCTTTGATTTGCAGTTTTACAAATCCAGTTATTTCTTTCGCCATTTTGTTATTTATTTAATCCGGTCTCAGTTGCAAAGGGAAGCTTACGTAACATTTTAGGTTACATTACAACCAAGACACGCTTTTAGTTCTACTTATTAACTCTCTTTCTCTACTTGCATGTAACTCAACTCCAACGGAGTTTTACGACCAAAAATCTTAACACTAACTTTCAACTTCTTCTTCTCTTCATTGATCTCCTCAATAACAGCAGAAAAATTGTTGAATGGTCCATCGATAACCTTAACACTCTCACCTACAACATAAGGGATATTGATTTCTTCAGAACTCTCTGCCAACTCATCAACTTTACCCAAAATACGATTAACCTCTGACAAGCGCAATGGAATCGGCTCTCCTTTCTTTTCTGAACCTAAAAAACCAATAACATTGGTAATATTTCGAATGATGTGTGGAATTTCTCCAATCAAATTCGCTTCTATCAAAACATAACCAGGTAAATAGCTACGCTCTTTACTGATCTTTTTACCATTACGAATTTGAAATACTTTCTCAGTAGGAATCAACACTTGTGATACATAATCTTGCATTCCACGAGCCTTAATTTCGCTCTCAATAAATTCCTTAACTTTCTTTTCCTTACCACTGATAGCACGAACTACGTACCATTTTTTTTCGATATCACTCATGACTCAATTAACTTAAAAATGAATAGATAAATCCAACCAATCCTTTCCAAGTTGATGTTGAGTCTCCACTAACACCAAAAATAAAATCCATCAAAAAGATAGATAACGTTAATATCAAAGTAGTAACGAAAACCAATACTGTGCTTTCTTGCAACTCAGTCCAAGTTGGCCAGGTTACTTTACTAACCAGTTCATTGTAAGATTCTGAGATATATGTTTTGATGCTAGCCATTGTTTTAAAATTTTATCTCGTTTGCACGGGCACCTGGATTCGAACCAAGATCAACGGTTTTGGAGACCGCTATTCTACCATTGAACTATGCCCGTGTATTATCGTCATTAAACACCAAAGTGAAGGTGGTAATCCAAGGACCCACCTTCACTTATTATGTGCAATTCAATTAGGCGATGATCTCAGTTACCTGACCAGCTCCAACTGTACGACCACCTTCACGGATAGCGAAACGCAAACCTTTGTCCATTGCGATTGGCGCGATCAATTTAACAGTGATAGACACGTTGTCCCCTGGTAAAACCATCTCACGACCCGCTTCCAAATTAATCTCTCCAGTTACGTCTGTTGTACGGAAGTAAAACTGAGGACGATATTTGTTATGGAATGGAGTGTGACGTCCACCTTCTTCTTTTTTCAATACATAGATCTCTGCTTTGAAATCAGTGTGAGGAGTGATTGAACCTGGAGCAGCGATAACCATACCACGACGGATATCTGACTTATCTACACCACGCAACAACAAACCTACGTTATCACCAGCTTCTCCACGATCCAAGATCTTGCGGAACATCTCAACCCCTGTACAAGTTGATTTCAACTTCTCTGAATTGAATCCGATGATATCAACTTCGTTTCCTGTATTGATAACACCACGCTCGATACGACCAGTTGCTACTGTACCACGACCAGTGATGGTGAATACATCTTCAACTGACATCAAGAAAGGCTTGTCAACTTCACGAGGAGGAATTGGAATCCAGCTATCTACTGCATCCATCAATTCCATTAATTTAGCAACCCAAGATGGCTCACCGTTCAATGCACCCAAAGCAGAACCACGGATGATTGGTGTATTGTCTCCATCATACTCATAGAAAGACAACAATTCACGGATCTCCATTTCAACTAAGTCTAACAACTCAGCATCGTCAACCATATCCACTTTATTCATGAATACAACAATACGAGGAACACCTACTTGACGACCCAACAAGATATGCTCACGAGTTTGTGGCATAGGACCATCTGTAGCAGCTACAACCAAGATAGCTCCGTCCATTTGAGCAGCACCCGTTACCATGTTCTTTACGTAGTCAGCGTGACCTGGACAGTCAACGTGAGCGTAGTGACGATTTGCTGTTGAATACTCTACGTGAGCAGTGTTGATGGTGATACCACGCTCTTTTTCTTCTGGAGCGTTGTCGATAGAAGCGAAATCACGCTTCTCAGACAAACCTGCATTAGCCAATACTGTTGTAATAGCAGCTGTCAAGGTAGTTTTACCGTGGTCAACGTGACCAATCGTTCCAATGTTCACGTGGGGCTTGGAACGGTCAAAATTTTCTTTAGCCATAGCCGTTTTTTTTAATTTTTAATTATCGCGTTTTTAAATTGCCTTAATCAATATTCCGTAGTCCTGAAATTTTGTTCGTTTTATGAAGTGAGCCGTTGACGGGAATTGAACCCGTGACCTCTTCCTTACCAAGGAAGTGCTCTACCCCTGAGCTACAACGGCTTTTATCAGGGAAACTGAAATATAAAAGAGCGGGAGACGAGGCTCGAACTCGCGACATTTAGCTTGGAAGGCTAATGCTCTACCAACTGAGCTACTCCCGCTTTTAAAACCAATTTTATATTTTCGATATAGAGTGGGGAGAACAGGATTCGAACCTGTGAAGGCATATGCCAACAGATTTACAGTCTGTCCTCGTTGGCCGCTTGAGTATCTCCCCAGTGAAAAATGGAGCCGGTGGAGGGATTCGAACCCCCGACCAGCTGATTACAAATCAGCTGCTCTGGCCAGCTGAGCTACACCGGCATTGTTTCACTTATAAAACGTACAATATTTCAAAGAACCTTCCTCGGAATTCGGGGTTGCAAATGTACAAACATTTTCTTTCTATCCAAATCAAAATCGAAAAAAAATAATTTTTTTTTTATTTTTCTTCGGAACGTGGATGCAACTTAGAATGTAACCCCTTCAATTTCTCTATGTTAACATGTGTGTAGACCTGTGTAGCCGACAAACTTCCATGTCCCAATATTTCTTTGATCACATTTAAATCAGCCCCTCCATTGAGCATGTGGGTAGCAAAACTATGTCTCAATATATGTGGGCTGCGCTTGCGCATTGTTGTCCACTGAGACAATACTTCTCTAACCGAAAGATACATTTTGCTAACGGAAATTGCGGTTCCTCTGTCGTTTAAAAAAACATGATCACTATTCTCGAGCATTTTGCGCTCCGTTAAAAAGAACTTTTGCTTCTCGCGATAGACCAACAAAAATTCAATCAAATTATCGGAAATTGGAACCTCTCTTGTTTTGTTGCGCTTACCCAACACACGAATTAATTTTCGGTTGGATGAAATGTCATTCCACTTCAATCCCATTAATTCTGCTCTGCGGATGCCTGTCTCGTACAATAAACGCACGATAGCGTATGATCGAAATAAATCCCAATCCATATTTTGTGTATCATCAGAATATATTTGGCTTGATTGGGATTCTTCAATGAATTGAGGCAGTCGCGAAGGTTTCTTTGGCTTCTTTAGAGATTTAAATGGATTATTGTCCACTTTACCTTCTTTCATTAAAAATTTGAAATAGGAAGACAAGCTAGCCAGTTTTCGATGCACAGTCGCTGCAGTTAAACCATCATCAATTAATTTGGACATCCAAGATCTGCTTAAGGATAGAGTCACTTCTTCACAACTGGTTGGCCCCCAACTTTCGTGAACAAAACCCCAAAATTGCTGAATATCCCGAAGATACGCTTCTTGCGTATGAATGCTCTGACGCTTTTCACTCAACAAATATTGATGGAATTCGGAGATATACATAACAAAAAAAGGGCAAACTACGTCTGCCCTTCAAAGATATTCAAATAAAGCTTATAGCTCTTCGCTTCTCAATTTATTCACGTAAATCGCATGCTTGATTTCCTCACGACGAGTTACACTGAATTTTGTGTATTGCTGACGGCTTCTTAATTCCTTAACAACACCTGTCTTCTCGAATTTCTTCTTGAATTTTTTTAATGCTCTATCAATGCTTTCGCCTTCTTTAACTGGGATAATCAACATATCTTTACTTATTTGGGTTGCGAATATACAATTAAAATTTAATTCCGCAAGTTTTTTTCAAAAAAAATCATTCTAAAATGGCATCAATGGCATAAGCCATTTTCCGATCGCGGTCTGAAACCATATCCCCTTGCTCGTGAGTAGACAACTCTACACGCACATAATTATAGGCATTGAACCAACTAGGGTGATGGTCCATTCTTTCTGCGATTAAGGCCACTCTTGTCATGAAAGTAAACGCCTCTTGAAAATCCTTGAATCGAAATTCGCGAACTAATTTATTGTCAATTTCTCTCCACATAGATGAATAGATTTAAATCAAAGATACAATTTTTCTTTTTGCACTTTTGAAAAATGTGTTAATCCTAGTTTTTCTCATTTAGTTTTGTTGTCATGAATTTGCATTGCTCTTTGGGAATAATTCCCATGCGTTCTCAACCCGCTGATCAAGCTGAAATAGTCAGTCAACTCCTTTTTGGTGAGTCATTCTCCATTATTGAAGAAAAGGAAAAGTGGGTTCGGATTATTTCCAACATTGATCAATATGAAGGATGGATTTGTCGCAAACAAGCTTTTGCAGAATCTCTAATTCCAATTGGAACATTACCTTCTCAAATACCTTTTTTGCATGAAGGTGTTTTCTATCCCGCAGGAAGTTTTGCAGATATTGTTGAATTGACAAAAGAAACCCAAACTATAGCGAAAACGGCTAAGTCTTTTTTACAAAGTCCCTATTTATGGGGAGGTAAAACACATGCGGGAATTGATTGCTCTGGATTGACCCAGATAGTATTTCGTTTGAATGGTTTCAGTTTGCCTCGTGATGCTAATCAACAAGTTGAATTAGGCGAGGAAATTTCTTTTATTGAAGAGTCAAAAACAGGGGATCTGGCATTCTTTGATAATGCTGAGGGAAAGATAATTCATGTCGGAATTATTATTCGAGAAAATACAAACTCCTACCCTGCTATTATTCATGCATCAGGATGGGTCAGAATGGATACTCTCGATAATGAGGGTATTAAAAAAGAAAACGGTGAGCAATCTCACCGTTTACGAATCATTAAAAGAATTCAGGTTTAAGTTAAACCATTTTAATTTGATAAAAGGCGCAAGCTAATCCCCCCATTATGCCCAAGGTTATCATCCAATAACCCACATGAATAAAAATGTATTTGAATGTTTTCTTCTCAAACAAAGCATTGAGGCCAATAATTGGGAAAACAAAAAATAGGGCTGTAATCATTCCATGTAAGACACCATGTTTGAATGTCCTAAATTTAGATCCATGCTCGCTCATGAAATTTTGAAAATACAATTGAATTTCAGAGCCTTGAATACCAAAACCTTCGGTACCCAGTAATGTTGACGCCATATGATATTGGTGGATGACTATAGACGGAATAAAGAACATAATCATCAGCCCAAAAACATACGAAAATCCAAAAATTTTCCCAAGGCCTGTTGGCTTCTCTCGGTTGTCAATAAAACCAATTTCATTCTTCCAAGCTATACCGAAGACCTTATCACTGTACCAAATAAATCCAATAATCAAGGGAACCAAAGCTCCACAAAAGTTTAAGATAAGATTGTTCATTTCATTGAAGTTTAATCAGCTAAAATAAAAAAACACTTGAAAGTTTGATTTGATTCTTTAATTAATTTCAGGTCATCTTATTGCTATAATTAATTTGAATTTCCTTTTCAAAAAATTACTTTTTTTGCTTTTTGGTAATAAATACAACGTTGCTCATAAAGTGATTTTAGCTCCTCAAGTGAATGACGAGCTACCAATGGTCTTGAAGTATCACCTTTAATCCGCAGTACAATTTGTTCCCAAGGCGTATTTAACCAAATCGTTTCCCCTGCCCTATTCAACCAATCCATAATATCGGGCTGGCATACAGACCCACCTCCCGTTGCACATACAAAAGATTCTTGCTTACTCAATAGGCCATACAATACATCTCGCTCCATTCTTCTAAAGTACTTTTCTCCCCATTGACTAAAAAATGATGAAATACTCATACCGATATTGGCTTCAATAATTGAGTCTGTATCTAAAAATGGAATTTTAAGTTCCTCTGCTAATTTTCTACCATAAGTGGTTTTACCACTTGCCATGAATCCAACTATAAAAATCTTCTTATGCATATTATTACTGCAAATATGGCTGCTATTTCGAGATAACACTGCCGTTTTTACACTTATGTTTTTGGATAGATGCCATAATATCCGATTACTGCAAATGGAATGATGGTTGCCGCCAAATTGAAAAATTAAAAAAATGGATTTAAATCAATTCACTATAAAATCACAAGAAGTAATCACAAAGGCCCAACAACTTTGTGTAGGCAACAATCAACAGCAAGTTGAAAACAGCCATTTACTTTTAGCATTGTTGGAAGCCGATCAAAATGTTATTCCACACATTTTGCAGAAATGCAATGCCGATATAGCTACTTTAAAAGTAAACTTACTGAAGAATATTCAAACCCTGCCTCAGGTTACTGGTGCGCAAGTTCAATGGTCGAATTCATCATCAAAAACATTGCTGAATGCTTTGAATAAGGCTCAAAAAATGAATGACCAATATGTGACTGTAGAACACTTGCTGTTATCGCTCATTGAAAATTCCGATTCAACTGCGCAAATGTTGAAAGACCAAGGTGTGTCTCAAAATGCTATGATGCAAGTTATTCAAGAAATGAGAAAAGGTTCAAAGGTCACATCATCATCTCAAGAAGAGAGTTATCAAAGTTTGAGCAAATACGCCAAAAATCTAAATGCACTTGCTCGCGATGGGAAACTTGACCCTGTAATTGGAAGAGATGAAGAGATAAGACGTGTGCTCCAAATATTGTCAAGAAGAACCAAGAACAATCCTCTTTTAATTGGAGAGCCCGGGGTTGGAAAAACAGCTATTGCTGAAGGAATTGCGCATCGAATAATCAATGGGGATGTTCCGGAAAACCTTATCGACAAAACGATTTTTAGTCTGGATATGGGGGCCCTTATTGCGGGAGCTAAATACAAAGGTGAATTTGAAGAGCGACTGAAAGCCGTTGTAAAAGAAGTCCAAGAAAGTGATGGAAACATCATCCTTTTCATTGATGAAATTCATACCCTTGTTGGTGCAGGAGGAGGCGAAGGCGCTATGGATGCCGCCAATATTCTGAAACCAGCCTTGGCCCGCGGCGAACTGAGAAGTATTGGTGCTACAACTCTGAACGAATATCAAAAGTATTTTGAGAAAGACAAAGCATTGGAGCGACGTTTCCAAAAAGTAATGGTGGATGAGCCAGACCGCGATGACGCCATAGCGATTTTGAGAGGCTTGAAGGAAAAATATGAAAATCACCATAAGGTTCAAATCAAGGATGACGCGATCATCGCAGCGGTAGAACTTTCTCAGCGGTACATTACTGATCGGTTTTTGCCAGACAAAGCCATTGATCTGATTGACGAAGCTGCATCAATGATTCGAATGGAGATGAATTCAAAACCAGTAGAATTGGATCAAATTGAACGATCGATTCTTCAATTGGAAATTGAACGAGAAGCCATTAAAAGAGAAAACAACACCATTCGACTTAATGAAATTGAGAAAGAATTGGCCAACATGCAAGATGCACGTCAAGACTTACATGCCAAATGGAAATCGGAGAAGGATGTTGTGGAAGAAATTCAGCATGGGAAAGCTCAGATAGAATCTTTGAAGAATCAAGCGGATCAGGCAGAGAGAGAGGGAAATTATGGCCTTGTAGCAGAAATTAGATATGGGAAAATAAAAGAAACAGAAAATCAAATTGAAGCGGCAAAGCAAAAACTAGTCGGTCTTCAAATCAACAGTAAAATGGTAAAGGAGGAAGTTGATCCAGATGAAATTGCGGCAGTAGTTTCAAAATGGACTGGCATTCCTTTGAATCGAATGATTGAAAGTGAGAGAGAGAAATTGCTCAGACTTGAAGATGAGTTGAAGAAAAGAGTTGTTGGACAAGAAGAAGCCATCGAAGCAATCAGCGATGCTGTTCGAAGAAGCCGAGCAGGATTGAGTGACGAAAGAAAACCCATCGGCTCTTTCATTTTCTTAGGTACAACAGGTGTTGGAAAAACAGAAGTAGCCAAAGCTCTATCAGAGTTACTTTTCAATGATGAGAACGCAATGACCCGCATCGATATGAGTGAATATCAAGAAAAACATTCGGTTAGCAGATTGGTAGGAGCGCCTCCTGGATATGTTGGATATGAAGAAGGAGGGCAATTAACAGAGGCCGTTCGTAGAAAGCCATACTCTGTCGTACTTCTTGATGAAATCGAAAAAGCACATCCAGACGTTTTCAATATTCTTCTCCAAGTTTTAGATGATGGAAGACTTACCGATAACAAGGGAAGAGTTGTGAATTTTAAAAACACCATTATCATCATGACCAGTAATCTTGGTGCGAGTATTATTCAAGAGAATTATGAAAATGTAAAACCAGGACAGGAAGAAAAAGTATTTGAAAAAACAAAAGACCAAGTGCTCAATGTTTTAAGACAAACATTGCGTCCTGAATTTTACAATCGCGTTGATGAAATCATAATGTTCACTCCTTTGGATAGAAAGCACTTAGAAGGAATTGTCAAGATTCAATTGGGCTATCTTTTTGACAAATTGAAAGATCAACAAATACACTTGAGCCTTACAGATGACGCGATGCAATTCATCATTGAGCGAGGTTACGACCCTGCAATGGGAGCGAGACCGGTCAAGCGTGTCATTCAGAAAGAAGTACTTAACGCCCTTTCAAAGGCAATTTTGGGAAATAGAGTCAAAAAAGATGAACCCATCGTGATGGATGTCTTTGATGGACAAGTAGTTTTCCGAGCCCCGCTTGAAAATGAAAAACTGATTCAATTTTAATCTAAATAACCACCTTAATCAGGTGGTTATTTTTTTAAAGTGATTTACTACATTGAGGAGCAATTTCTGAATTACATTCGCCAAAAAGCAAGACCTTGATAGAAAAAGAAATCTATTTACCGAGTATTGATCCAATCGAATTTTTCGGTCCTAATAACTTAAAATTCAAACTAATCATCTCAAAATTTCCGAAGTGCAAAATTGTTTCTAGAGGTAATTATATAAAAGTCCAAGGGAGTGAAGAAGACGTTTCCCGCTTGGACGATTTGCTAACGCTTTTATTCTGGCACATCGAGAAATACCAAACATTGACACTGCAACATTTAGAGCTCATCTTGGCATGTGAAAAAGAGGTAAAACCCTCAGAAAATCGTGATGATGTATTGGTATATGGACCAGGAGGACATCGCGTAGTTGCCAAGACTCCGAATCAGCACAAAATAGTTAGTGCCAGTGAAAACAATGATATGATATTCGCAATTGGTCCTGCCGGTACTGGTAAAACGTACACTGCAGTTGCTCTTGCCGTGCGCGCTTTAAAAGAAAAACAGATTAAAAGAATTATTCTAACACGCCCTGCAGTCGAAGCTGGAGAAAACCTTGGTTTTTTGCCCGGTGATTTAAAAGAAAAATTAGATCCCTACTTGCAGCCATTGTATGATGCTTTGATGGATATGATTCCGTATGAAAAGTTGGCGGAGTACATTGAAAAAAATGTAATTGAGATTGCGCCGCTCGCCTTCATGCGCGGACGAACATTAGACAAAGCTTTTGTCATTCTGGATGAGGCGCAAAATGCAACCGTTGCTCAAATGAAAATGTTTTTGACACGAATGGGACAAAATGCAAAATTCATTATTACTGGAGATGCATCACAAATTGATTTACCCAAATCGCAAAAAAGTGGATTGATGCATGCTGTACATATTTTGAGAAACACCCCTGACATCGCCATTATTGAATTGGATGAGCAAGATGTTATTCGTCACAAATTGGTACGAAAAATTATCGCCGCATACGAGAAATCAGAAAATGAAAATTCAAAGAATTAGCGAATACGATCTATCGATCTAACCTTGGCTTCATCTTTTTGAACTGCTCTCAAAGCCAACCACAATAGCAGCATTGGAACCACAGGAATGCTGATCCATGCGCGATTGTCGTAGTTTCCGCTATTGCGGGCGAACATTTCAATAATCACAGCAAACAACCCCATTAATATCATTGACCATTTCGACCATTGAATTTGCTTTTTGCGAGAATTGAATTGAAAAATTGTCAGAACGATGAGAAGAAAGGGAATTACTTGTAACAAAACGATGTTTTGATCTTTAACCCAATAACCCCAATACGCTTGAAATACAAGACTCCCAGCCGAGGTAAACCAAAAGATTGATTGAATTCTTTGAATCATAAAGCCAAAGATAATACCCGCATAACTTTTTGGAAAAAAAACTTGCACATTCAATTTTCTGTCGTACAATTGCAGCGCTCACTCGAGCAAATTCTAAAAAAATAATCCTCATTACATGTACGATATTGTTTCGCTAAACGCGATGAAAGTTGGAGAACTACGTGAAATAGCTGAAAAAGCTGGTGTTTCCAATTCAGATAAATTAAAGAAGCAAGATTTGGTTTTTAAAATCATCGACTTGCAAAATGCAAAATCTCCATCACAACCGCAATCTTCGGCCTTGAATCAACCAGAAAGCTCAAATTCTCCGGTAAATGAACAAGCGTCAGTTGTTATAGAAAACAACGAAGATCCTTCTAAAAAGAAAAGAGAGCGTATTCGATTGGATAAAACTCCGCAAGCGGAGTTGGGCTTGGATGCATCTTTGCAATCTCCTGAAGACCGAAATGTAGACAAAACCGTTGAAAATATTTCGACTCCTCGTCCGCAACATCCTCCTAGAGAAAATCGCGAACACAGAGAGCAGAGAGACAACAGAACGCCTCGTGAACCGAGAGAACCACGTGAACATAGAGAAAATCGAGAACATAGAGATAATCCAAATGCTCAAAGAGAGCATAGAGAACATAGAGAGCAAAGAGAGCAAAGAGAGCCACAACATCAACACGATCGTAGGAATCGACCTGAACAAAAAAATGAACATGCAGGTTCAAATGACAATGCCGGAGAAAACAAACCATTTGCCAGACCCGACCGTTCCAAGAGAGGTCAACCAGATGAGCATGGATACAATTTTGACGGTGTTGTAATTGCTGAGGGTGTTCTAGAAATGATGCCCGATGGATTTGGTTTTTTGCGTTCTTCTGACTTTAACTACTTGAACTCTCCGGATGATATATATGTAAGCCAACAGCAAGTAAAAACTTATGGTCTGCTTACTGGAGATACGGTTAGAGGAGCCATTCGACCTCCAAGAGAGGGCGAAAAATATTTCCCATTGATTCGTGTTGACATGATCAATGGTCGTGAGCCAAGTTGGGTGCGTGATCGTGTACCCTTCAAATTCTTGACGCCATTATTCCCCAACGAGCGTTTCAAATTGGCAGACAAGAACAACAATATTTCGATGCGCATTATGGACCTGTTCTCTCCTATCGGTAAGGGTCAGCGCGGAATGATTGTATCGCAGCCAAAAACAGGTAAGACTACTTTATTGAAAGATGTAGCCAACGCCATCGCTCAAAATCATCCTGAAGTTTATTTGATGGTTTTGTTGATTGATGAACGCCCGGAGGAAGTTACGGACATGAAGCGAAGTGTTAAAGGAGAAGTTGTTGCATCCACATTTGATGAACCAGCAGAACGTCACGTTAAAATTGCCAATATCGTTTTAGAAAAAGCCAAAAGATTGGTGGAATGTGGACATGATGTTTGCATTTTGTTGGATTCAATCACACGTTTGGCTCGAGCTTACAATACAGTTGCGCCATCAAGTGGGAAAGTGCTCAGCGGCGGTGTCGAAGCCAATGCTTTGGAAAAACCGAAACGATTCTTTGGAGCAGCCAGAAAGATTGAAAATGGCGGTTCGTTGTCCATTATTGCAACAGCTTTGGTCGATACCGGATCGAAAATGGATGAGGTAATCTTTGAAGAATTCAAAGGAACTGGAAATATGGAATTGCAATTGGATCGAAAGATTGCCAATCGCAGAATCTATCCTGCAATAGATATATTGTCATCTGGTACTCGCAGAGAAGATTTGTTACATGACAAGGACATTCTACAAAGAATGTGGATCTTGAGAAGACATTTAGCAGACATGAATGCAGTTGAAGCAATGGAATTTGTGAAGGACAGAATTGAAAAAACCAGAAACAACGAGGAGTTCCTCATTTCAATGAATGCGTAAGTTTCTGACATCCCCATACATTGTATTCATCATTGCCGCTATTTGGTTGGGAGAGCGATACCTCATTGGTGTGCTCACCCATTTCAATGCGAGTGAAGGAAGTAAATGGGGAGTCTTAACCCACCTTTTTTGGATTTTAATGTGCATTTTGGTTGCCATGATTCGGTCTCATCAAAATCGTCAATATGGGTTTGTTCAGCTGTTTAAAAACGCTGCAAAATATGGCGTTCTATATGCAATCGTTGGAACTGGAATGGTAGTCATTTACTACAATTGGGTGAGCAATGAAATGATCTTGAAACAACAGCAAGACATTGCTACCATTATTCAATCCATCGATAGTCCTGAGGAATACAAAGCCATTGTAAAAGATAATCCAGCGCTGGTAAAATTATCTGCAGATCAGATCAAAGAAAAAGCTATTGAAAGGACTTTACTTTTCACGAAAACCAGTTCAATGGCCAGTTTAGGAGGAGTTGCTTTAATCATTGTTGCCATGATTTACTCACTTATTGCTGGATGGATGTTCAACATGTTCCTATTCAAAGAAAGAAAATAATGGTTGGGTAAAAAACCTAACCTTCAAATGAAATCGTGAAAATATAGGCCCTTGTTTTCAGCGATTCAAGGGGAGTCGTATAACGAGAACCATCTTGAATAATCAAGTTTGGAAATCCATAGGAGACTTTGAATTCAGTGGCGAATTTGAAAAACGGCATAAAGAAGTCCATTCCTCCTCCCAACTCTAAACAGTAATCTTTATTTGAAAGTTTGATAATACCCTCGCCTGCCAACGCACTATTGACATCTTTTTGTGTCTGCATATCGATGGCGTACTTTCCACCAACCAACGAATAAGCAGCGAAGTTGCCAATTCGATCCGTTCTCATTTTTAATAACAAAGGAAACTCCAACCAAACAGAGGAAGTCCTCACCATTACATCCTCCACTTTTTCATTTGCTTTGAGAAATCGATACGCGATTGCCCGATCTTGAAAAGAAAGACCAGGAATAAACCTAACACTTACCGGTTTCCAAGGGTTATAGGATGCAAGCAAAGCCAAATTAAATCCCGCTTGAGGAACATTCACCGCGCTTAATAACGAATCTTGAAATGAGAAGTCCGGTTTGTACTTAATATCAAAGAAAGAACGATTTCCCGAAACTAAAAATCCAAAGTGAAAAGGGTTATCATCAAAATCAGAAAGATTTTGAGGCAATACCTTCTGCCCCACTGAAAAAAAAGGGACAAACACAACCAAACTCAAAAACAAGTAACTCTTCTTCACGTCGACGAATTTAGTTCACAACGATAGAATTCAGCCATTATTCTTTGATCCAAATTTTAGAAGTGAATTTTTGTCCATTCCATATTCTTATGGAATACATGCCAGATGGCCAATTCTGCGTAGGAACATTGATAAACTTCGTCGATTGCGCGAATTGCCATTTGTTGCCTTTGAATAGGATTCTGCCGTCTGATGAATAAACCTCTACCCTACAATCTTGATTTTGATTCAACGGCATTTCAATGTATACGTTATTCACGCCAGGATTGGGAAATATCGCGCATCCCTCCCCACTCCATTTTGAAAATAAACTTTCCTCAACATTGGATGTTATTTCCACTTGGAGAGGAAGCCAAGCCGTTGAACAAACGTAGTCTGGGCTGCTAACATGCCAATCATAGAAGAAATAATACAAAGAATAGTTATTGGGAATCGCAACTGTTGTTCCCGTAATTGTTGCAAGATTTCCTATTTCGTAAGGATAATTCAGCTGAGTGCCGTTGCCATCTCTCCACAAACTAGGCTGCGAACCTGTAACGGGGCGCAGTCCATAATTGGATCCTTGAGGAACAAAGAAATTCAATGGAATATAGGACATCCCCATAGGAAGATCAAATGAACCGACCAAAAGTTGTGCGCCCAATGCATCAACCAATTCAATTTGTCGAATGCCTGGAGATTGAGCATTCACCAATACACTATCGATAATTAAATCTTGATGTGCATCGAAAATCAAGTGAAAGGTAGAATTCGAATATGCACCATTCACCAAATCTGGAGCAATTGCTCCCCCTGTTACTTGCGCTCCAGGATAACTCAGCTGAGATTGTACCCAAAAATTTGATGTCGTTGACAAATCGACTGTAATAGAGTTTCCATTACCGATCAATACATTGTTGCTATCCATCCATTGAACATTCCCATTAGAAATCGCTGTTAATGTTGCCGCACCAGGTGATGACATTTGTACATTGTCAGCGGACAAACTTGGAGACTCCATCACAATTAACTCAAGACTATCCAAAGATGCCATCCATCCACATCCTCTATCGACTTGAAGTGAATAATATCCACTTTCGATTGGAGCTATCGTCTGGTTGGTATCTCCGTTGCTCCATAAATACTGATTAGCAGTCTCAGTTGTCAAACTATCTGGTGCTGAAGCGCAATATACCAAATCACCCAAAGAAATAATCGATGGTGGCACTGCAACACTTACTTCAACAGTAATTTTTTGTGAAGTCGAAGCACAACCCACTGAATCATAGGCCAAGGCATAAAAAGTACCCGTATAATTGATATTGATGTCATTTGAAGTAGCTCCTGTATTCCACAATATCTGAGCAGTTGGATCATCTGAAAAAGCAGTAAGCGTAACTGATTGGCCGGGACAAAGTTGGATAACATCATTGCTATTGACTATCGATGTAGGCAAAATAAGACATTCATTTTCGACATACGAATTGTACTGATCGATAGTTGGATTTGTGACAACCTGCATCCCACCTGCAGGCCAGTATATAATCGCGTAATCAACCGCATCAGTATTACCCAAACCAAAAACCAACAAATTGGAATTTGTAATGCCATAAGAAACGCCAGAACGAACCTCTCTGATTTGTGTTCCAAAAGATCCATGAATTTCTACTAGTGCACCAACCGCATTTTTGTTGGAAATAGTTCCTTCTAAATCAAATCCAATCCAGTGGTTCTGATTGGGCTGACTCAACCAAAGGATATCGGGAATATTAGATGGAGAAACATATCCGCTTGGATTTCCATAATTGGCATAAACATCAACAAATCCATCATTATTTAAATCTCCTAAAGCAAATCCATGCATGGTTTGCGGATTATTGAACACCGCGTTCATTTCTGTAAATGTTTTGTCTCCATTGTTGTGATAATAACCAAAAGTTCCCCCTGCATGCAAAACATCTAAGTAACCGTCATTATCAAAATCAGCCATTTGACCTTGCATAAAAAAACCAGGTGTTGTTAATCCGGCACTTGCAGAAATATCTGTAAAATAACCCAACCCATTGTTCTCATACATTCTAATTCCGCCAGAATGAGTAGTCATGAAACAATCAAAATCACCATCATTGTCGATATCACCAAAAGTAGCTGTCCAAGATTGTTGAAGGTTAACCAGGCCACGTGCATGGGCGTCATCAGCATAATGATTGTTTCCATCATTCACGAACAGTAAATTTGTTCTTCTAACATCCAATGGATCATTTGAAACCTGTCTGCACTTGGCAACCATTAAATCCATGTCTCCATCGCGATCGAAATCACAAAATTCATTGCCATAATTTCCCGACATCAAAGGATCTGAACTACCGGGATAAAATCCAGGATAGATATTGTAATCAATCATGGTTTGGTCTCCAATCAATTGTCCTGTGCCATTGTTTTTGAACATAAATGCTGGGCCATCATCATGACAGGCAAATGCGTCTAGCCATCCATCATTGTCAAGATCACCGAAAGTACAAGCCTGCATAAATATGTTGGCCGAAAAATCTGTGGCTGTAATTGCATTTCCAATTTCATCAATATCGAAAAAATGGACTCCATCATAGTGACCACCGCACATTACATCACCCCAACCATCATTATCAATATCTGCGACTGTCATTCCCCACTGCTGCGTACCAAAAGAGGTTCCTATGTTGGACTCTACAAAAGTTCCATCTGCTTGTTGATATAATATTTTTAGTGTGGTGCTTTGATCCATCACAACAATGTCATTCAATCCATCATTGTTCATATCCCAAACACCCGTCACGCCACCAGAATGTAATTGTGATGGTAGGTTTCCAGACTCGAAGATTTGAGAATACATTGTGTTGCTATAAAAAGCAAATAAAGAAAAAATAATAACAGCGTGTAAAGTGTATTTTTTCATATCATGTAAATTTTCAATATTGTATTGAGAATAAATACGAAAATAACTCTTTCTTTGTGTGGCACAATTATTATGTTTGAAATATAAAAAAAATATGAAAAGGATTATTACCCTTCTCGGAATAGCAACCTACTTGCTAATCGGATGCATAAGCTCTTCTCCAATAGGACAAAAAGTCAAGGAGCCCTTTACAGGGAACAAATACGAAAGCAATGAACGATACTTCAGAGGAGTCGGAAAAGGAGAAAGTAAAGATCAAAATATCAGCGAAAACAAAGCAGATTTGCAAGCCAAAAAAGAGCTTGCTCAGCAATTGTCAACCAATATCAAGGCTGTAACAGACCAATATCTTTCCGAGACAGCAGTAGATCAACGCTCCGAATTAAATGATAAATTCGAAAGTTTGGTCAGAGAAGTTACCAATACTTCGTTGGCGGATTTACGGAAAATGGGCCAAGAGCAATACCTGAACAAAGAAGGTGTCTATACCACCTATATTGCATACGAAATTCATAAAAAGGATATGTTCCGATTTTTAAAGAGACAAGCAAAGGCCAATCAAAAGTTAACAGAACTGCAAAGAAAGCAAATCGAAGAAATTTTAGATGAAGAAATCAAAAAGGCCGAAAGTTTAGGGCAATAAAAAAGGGGGCAATGCCCCCTTTTTTTTTATATACGAAAATATTATTCGCCCTTGTTTACTTTCAACAATTCCACTTCGAAAATCAAAGTGCTGTATGCTGGAATAGTGCCCATGTCTTGTGCTCCATATGCCAAGTTTTGTGGGATATACAAGGTGATTTTACCACCTTCTTTCATCAATTGTAATCCTTCTGTCCAACCTGGGATAACCTGATTCAATCCAAATGTAGCTGGCTCACCACGCTTGATAGATGAATCGAAAATTGTTCCATCAATTAAACGTCCTTCGTAATGCACAGTAACTTCATCAGTAGCTGAAGGTTGAGCACCTGATCCCTCTAGTACATGTTTGTATTGCAAACCTGACTCAGTTACTTGAACTCCCGCATTTGATTTGTTCTTCTCCAAGAATGCTAGTCCTTCCTTTTGAGCTTCACCTGCCTTGGCTTCAGCAAATTTAGAAAGTTCTTGTTGAATGATTGCGTTGCATTGGTTTTCATCCATTGAAGCTTCTCCACCGCTCAAAGCAATTTGCATTGCTTCAGCCAATTTCGCTGTATTCAATTCTTTAACACCTGCTTGCTTCAAGTTATTTCCAATAGAAATACCCAAAGCATAAGACAATGAATCTGTATTACTCATCTTTTCTTGTTTTCCTTTGTTTTTCTTTTTTGATTTATCTGTTTGCGATTGAGCGTTGCTTGAAAACAACACCATCAAAGCTGCAAATGCGAATACAATGATCTTTTTCATTTTAATAATTTCTGATTATTTATTTTACAATCTCTAAGAATTCAATTTCAAATACCAAAGTTGAGTAAGGAGGAATGTTACTACCTCTTGGAGAGTTTTCTCCATAACCCAATTCTTGAGGAACATATAACATGGCTTTGTCACCCACTTCCAACAATTGCATACCTTCTGTCCATCCTGGAATTACTTGATTCAATTGAAAAGTAACAGGCTCACCACCATCCAAAGAGCTTTGAATCTTTTGACCATCAATAGAGGAAAGTGTGTAATGAACTTTTACTTTATCCGTGGGTAATGGCTTTTTACCTGAACCACCTTTCTTCAATATTTTGTATTCTAAACCACTGGCCGTAGTCGTAACACCAGCTTGCTTTTTATTATCCTCCAAGAATTTTTGCCCTGCAGCCTTATTGCCTTCAAATTTGGCCATTTCCTTTTGGCGCATTGCTGATTCTTGCTTTTCCATCACTGCATTAAAGTAAGTTTGAGCTGTAGCCATGTCCATTGACATTTCTCTTGTTGAATCCATGGCATCTAACATTGCATTTTTAACGATATCCATGTCCAATGAATCCATCTCATAACGATCCTCCAATTGTTGTAGGTATTGACCAAATGATAATCCCATTGCATAAGACAAACTGTCCTTTGAAGTTTCTAATTCAGATGAACTTGAACTTCCGCCGCAAGAAGCCAAAACAGCCGCTGCGAAAATGATTACTAAAAAATTCTTCATTATTTTACAAATTGTGGTGCGAATCTAAAACATTAAACGTTTCATTTGACATAAATCCAATTTTGATCATCAGATAAATCTTTAGACCATTTATATCCCAAAACCTCAAGTTTTTTCAAGCGAGATAAATCATTGATTTTTTGTTGAATAGCTAATCTTACCATTTCTCCTCTAGCTTGTTTTGAGAAACTTGAAACAGATACCCACTCACCATTCTTTTTGGTTTTAAAATCAACGACAATCCAAGATTTTATAGGGTTTGGAAATGAAATCATTTGTGAATACTCTTGCGAACAACAAATCACGCCTACGTAACTTTTGTAATTGTCCAATTGTTTCCGGACAAGTTCACTCCATATTTGGTAAAGTGAATGTCCCGCCTTGTTTTTCCATGGTGCGCCGACCATTAATCGGTAAGGTGCAATCGCATCTAAAGGTCTTAACCAACCATACAATCCACTTAAAATAACCAAATGGTTTTGAGCGAATTCCCAATCTGCTTCTGACCAATTTCTTGCCTCCAATCGGGTATATGCATCTCCATTATAAAGTGATGCCGCAGGCCACTTCTCTTCTCCATTCCTACCCCACTGAAGATGCATTTGACGCACAGCATCCAATAAGACACCTTTGGCAGCCATAACCTTTTCCAACTTGCTTGTATCCAGTAAAGAAATTTCTGATAAAATTTGTTCTGATACAGAAATATTCAATGGTTTGGTGCTCGCCAATGGTGCTTGCCATGGTTTCAAATTCATCTTTTTTGCCGGTGACAAAAAGAATAAAAACGAAGTCATTAGAAATTGGGTTTCAATAAATATTTGCTATAGAATCGATCAATTTCCACAACTGCTTCATTGGCACTATCCACAATTACAAATAAGTCCAAATCTTCCGCATTGATATTGTGCTCGGCCTCCAATAATACCTCTTTGATCCAATCCACCAAGCCCGTCCAAAACTTTTTACCTACGAGAATAATGGGGAAACGTCCAATTTTTTCTGTTTGGATTAACGTCAATGCTTCAAACAGTTCGTCCATGGTTCCAAAACCACCAGGCATTACGACAAAACCTTGGCTGTACTTGATAAACATAACTTTGCGTACAAAGAAGTAATCAAAGTCAATGCTTTTATCATGATCAATGTAAGGATTGCTGTGCTGCTCAAATGGCAAAACGATATTCAATCCGACACTGATTCCATTTCCTTCTTTGGCACCTTTATTTCCAGCTTGCATGATACCAGGTCCACCACCTGTAATAACTCCATAACCCTTCTGCGTCAGCAAAAAAGCAATTTCACGAGCCATTTCATAATAGGGATTATCTGGCTTTGTGCGTGCCGATCCGAAAATTGAAACGCAGGGACCTATTGCCCCCATTCTCTCATAGCCATTGACAAATTCACCCATGATCTTGAATATCGACCATGAGTCATTTGATTTGATCTCATTCCAAGATTTTGGTTTGAGTTTGTTTTTAATTCTGCTTTCTTGATCCATCTCTCAAAAATTTTAAAGGGATAGGCAAGGTAGAACTAAAATCGTTTTTTTGGTTTAAATGAACTTGTTTTTTTTGATTTTTTCGAATTAATCAAAAACTTCTTCTCATGAAATGCTCCTTTAAAGTTAGGATCTTCCTTTCTCTTCTGCCAGTCAATATCACGGTTTTGTTCGATTGTTTCTGATTTCGGTGTTGTATGAACAAACAAATCTCCAGGTAAATCTGAGGTAATCAAAAACTGATTCATCAACTTCTCGATTTTATGGATATGATATTTTTCGGAGACATCCATAAAGGAAATCGCTTCGCCCGTCTTAAAAGCCCTTCCCGTTCTGCCAATACGATGAATATAATCCTCGTGCTGATGCGGAATTTGAAAGTTTACGACATGAGAAACTTCAACTACATCAATTCCTCTGGCGCTTACATCTGTAGTAACCAAAACGCGGATTTTGCCTTCTTTGAACTCATCTAAAGCATTGATTCTTGCATTTTGACCTTTATTGCTATGAATGATTCGCACTTCTCCTAATTTGGCCTCGATTAGTTTTTCAGAGAGTTGTGTAACCATGTCCTTTGTTCTACAAAAAACCATCACCTTGGACATCTCAGGGCGATTCAATAACAAATAAAGCAACAATTCCAATTTGGTTGCATAATTAGGAACAGCGTATAAAACTTGAGAAACTGTAGCCGCAGGAGTTGCCGAGGGGGTAACCTCGACTACTTGAGGAAATAGTAAAAAGTTATCGGCAATTCTTTGAACTTTTTCAGGAAATGTTGCAGAGAATAGTAATTGCTGTTTTTTGTGCGGAATTTTCTCTTGGATCTCTCGCAATTGCGGCCAAAATCCCATATCCATCATTCGGTCACACTCATCTAAAACCATTGTTTTGATGGCTTTTGTAACAAAAATGCGTTTGGCGTAAATTTCTAGAAAGCGACCTGGCGTTGCAATGATTACATCTACTCCGGCTTCCAATTTCTCACTTTGTGCTTTAGGACCAATTCCTCCGTATAATGCCACCCATCGCAAATCAGAATTGACAACCAAGGCAGCGAAAACACGCTCCACTTGTACGACCAATTCTTTGGTTGGTACCAAAATCAAAACACGAGGGTCAATCCCTTGTGCATACTTTAATTTTTGTACAATAGGCAGCAAATAGGCCAACGTTTTTCCTGTACCTGTCTGGGCAATTCCAATGAGATCTTGACCTGCCATCAATATCGGCAACGCCTTATTTTGAATTTCTGTAGGTTCAGTAATTCCTTGTGCATCCAAGGCGTCAATAAATTGACGAGTTACTTTTAAATCAGTGAATCCACTCATGATTCTTTTTCCATTTCACGACGATTGATAACGGGATTTGCATACATCTGAAGCATAATTTCTCGTGCCAATTGTGTGAATCCTTGTTTGGGTAAGGCTGTTTTTTTTCTATGAAGTGAAAGTCTAAAAACATTGGCTCTGATATAATTTCCGAAAGCAATTTTCTGAATATTCGAGTAATGTTCCTTGTATTCTTTGGTTCCCATGAGCAAGTCATAGGCGATATAATTCGTCGGCCACAATTTAAAAATGCGATGCATCTCACGATCTATCGCCTGCGTAAGGAATCTGTATTTTTCATTTTTATTCTGAATCTCCTTCATTTGATCCAAATAAGGAGTCAATGGCTCTCCAACTGAGATGTTTACTCTTCCTTTGTGACCAGTGATTCCAGTTAACATCGAGTGGACATCTTCATTCTTTTTCTTTTCATATGCTCCAAACAACTTGAGATGCATTAGCTCATTTGTTTTGAGAAGATCACAAGGATCATATTCATAACTCACGGCCATTGGAACAATAGAAAGCGATTTTAACGTCTCCTCAATTTCATTTCCACCGCTCATTGCGAACATCTTGAGAAGTCCTGTAGCGGTGCGATCATCACCATCCTTGCTTCTTCCCTCACGTTGAGCAATCCAAATTGAAGTATTGTCTGAATGAATTGTTTTGTGAATATAATTGGACAATCGCAAAGAGTAATAATAAACTTCCTTGGAACTGACGTTTCGATTAACGATAAAATTTTTGTTGGCCCTTACAATATCCTCAACTACTTTATGCTGGAGCAAATTATCTCCAATTGCGATTTGAGTGGTACGGTGGCCCTCTTCTAACAAACTAACATTGAGCAGAGCACTGTCTAAAATAATATCGCGGTGATTCGATAAAAACAAATAGGCTTTGGAACGATCCAATGTTTGAAAATTGGTAAAAGACAAGCCGGATGTTGTCATTTCAATTACCCGTTTAAAAGCAGGACCAGAAATTTCTGATTGAAATTCGTCTACAGAATTCACTCCTTTCAACATGGAGTGAATAGCATTTTTTGATAACCCTGGATACACCCAACGAATCATCTTATAGAACAAAGGCTCTTGAAGAATTCGCTCCAATGCAGGCTTAAGCTCTTCATTGTTATAGGGGCGAATGGAATCAAAATTATGCGTGTCAATTACATCGATTTCCATGTTGTAAAGATACAGAAAACAAAGTGGAGATAAACAAAAAAGGCCGTCTTTGACGGCCTTTTATAATTTGAAAGGATAGCTTATGCTTCGTTGATTACATCGAACTTAACAACTGCTGTAACCTCTTTGTGCAATTTTACTTTTGCTTCGTAAGAACCCAACATTTTGATGTGCTCTTCAACCAAACTGATTGATTTGCGATCGATGTTATGACCTTCTTTCGCAAATGCTTCAGCCAATTGAATGGTATTGATACTTCCGAAGATTTTTCCAGTATCAGAAGCTTTGGTAGCGATTTTCAAAGTCAAAGCACCCAACTTCTCACCCATTGCTTGCGCATCAGCTAAGATTTTAGTTTCCTTGTGAGCACGTTGCTTTAAATTTTCAGCTAACATTTTACGAGCACTTTCAGTAGCTGCAACTGCATATCCACGAGGGATAAGGTAGTTACGAGCATAACCAGGCTTTACGTTGACTACCTCATCTTTGGCACCCAACTTTTCAATGTTTGTTTTTAAGATAACTTCCATGATTAATCCTCCTGATTATTTTAACATATCACCTACGAAAGGCATTAAGGCCAAATGACGTGCTTTTTTAATAGCTTGAGCCACTTTGCGTTGGTTTTTCAAAGTAGTTCCTGTAAGGCGACGAGGAAGAATTTTTCCTTGTTCGTTGCAAAGCTTCAATAAGAAGTTTGCGTCTTTGTAATCGATATATTTGATACCCGCCTTCTTGAAACGGCAATACTTAGCTTGCTTCGTCTCAATCTCGATTGGATTCAGATAACGAATTTCTCCATTTTCACTCATAGTGTTTCGAATTTAGGAGTTAAACTTATTTTTTGTCTTGTGACTTGTTGCGACGAGATTCCGCGTAAGCAACGTGATACTTGTCCATGTGTGTAGTCAAGAAACGCAAGATGCGCTCATCGCGACGGAACTCCGTCTCGAATGGATTAACTACTTCACCAGAAGCTTCGAACTCCAACAAGTGATAAAATCCAGTTGTTTTCTTTTGGATTGGGTAAGCCAACTTTTTCAAGCCCCAGTTTTCCTCGTGCTTGATAGTAGCGCCCTTTCCTTTCAAAAACTTTCTGAACTTTTCCACTGTTTCCGCAGCCTGATCTTCAGACAGCACGGGAGTCATAATGAAAACAGTTTCGTAACGATTCATTTTACTATTAGTTTTTAAAATTTAGGATGGCAAAGATAAGCTGTTTCCGTTTTATTCCAAATATTATTTTACGACTTGGAAATATCCAGACCCTTCATATTTCAAATAATCAACTCCCTCGCCTTTATAGGTATAAAAATAAACTCCTGGAGAATAATCAGCAGGATCCCATACTTTTTTCGGAACCATTCGGTAAAAATTTCCTTCGTCTATGGTCGCTTTTAAATCTCCCCATCGATCAAATATCTTCACCTCCCATTCTCTCATATAACGATTGGGAATCCAAAATGTATCATTGAGTCCATCTCCATCAGCTGTTACCAAATTTGGAATCATGCCCAAGGCACATCCCGAAATATCTTCGCTACATCCCAATAAAGATTCTGCATACGTTTCAACATGAATGGTATCCCACGCAAAGCATCCATCAATCTCAGCAGTTATCGTTAACAAAAACAACGATGGATTTTCATAGATGTGAAACATTGTATCAGGTAATACACTTGTGGTAATTGAACTTGTATCTCCAAATTCCCAAACATAATTATCGGCATTTCCAGAAACCAAAAAATAACTATTCAAAGGATAATAACCTCCTACCCAAGCCGAATTTTGTTCTAAAATGGGTGACGCTCCATCTATGCTTACCCAAGGTTGATGAACGATGACTTGTATGTTATCCGTATTGATGCAACCATTGTTGTCCACTCCTGTCACGGTTACCATTACATCATTATTGGGTGTAATTGTTATGCTTTGACCTTGCAACCCATCCGTCCAAAATCCAGTATTGGCCCCACTCATGACTAAAGTAATTGGATCTCCCAAGCAAATGGATGAGTCTGGGGTTGAAATCGAAACGATGGGATTGGCATTTACTGTAACTCCGAAGGTGGTCGGTTCAGATTGACAGCCATTGGAATTATTCGCTACTGCAATGACATTGTAATTACCTGACATCGAAGGCTGAACATTATTCATTGAAATTTCAGAACCCGTTGCCGTGAATCCCAGAGGTCCGGTCCAAGAATAAAAACACAATACTTGAGCAGTTGCGGACAATAATAAATTATCTCCTTGACAATAGACATTGTCACCCGCAAAAGTGACCAAAGGAGTTGGATGAACCACAATATCCACATCAATCTCAGGAGAACTGCATCCATTGGAAGAAATCACTAATCCCAATTGACCATTCCAATTCAGTCCAGCTGGTTCTATTGTGAAATTGGGACTATTGGAAATTGCCTGACCATTGGGAGCGATCCAACTGTATTGAACATCCGACCCCACTGTCACAGTTGATGATACAGACAATAATTCATTTTCGCAAATTGGAGCGTTTGTATTGATGACAGCCGTTGGGATTGAAAAAACATGAATCGATTGGCTATCGGTGTTCGAAAAGCATCCATTCTGTTCTATTTGAACAGAATATTGCCCGGTCTGAGAAACAGTTAAATTGAGAATCTGGGGATTGAGGGCTTGAGAACTGAATCCATTAGGCCCTGTCCAATAGTAATTAGCATTAGACAAAATATTGGATTGCAAAATCAATTGTTCACCTTCACAAAAGTTGGTATCTACATTTAAAATAGAAGCAACTGGAGGAATAATGACATCAACATTTACTGTGGCCGCCAATGAAGGACAAGAAGCCGAAACAACTACTACACTATAATTTCCTTCAACACTTATTCCACTGCTTGGTAAATCAGGATGTGCTAAGTTTGATGAGAATCCATTGGGACCGGTCCATTGGTAGGTTGCTCCCGCTATTTCAGCGCAAGTCAAATGAAGACTATCTCCCCAACACAATGGCGAGTTATAGGATGCATTTGTTGACGGTTCGGCAAGCACATTAACCCAAGTCGAGTCTACTACTGAATTGCATCCATTGAAGCTCAATTGTAAATAATAATATCCTTCAAAAGATTCGTTCACATTATTCAGCCAAGGACTTTGTTCCGTAGAATTGAAATTATTGGGACCTGTCCATGCATATGTATAATTCAGTCCTCCATTGCCTATCAATTGAATATTACCATTCACACATGCCGATCCAGAAGTTGTAGGATTAGCATTGGGCGTTGCATACACCACGACTGCAACAGTAGCTGGGGGACCCACACAACCTGGAAAACTTGCAGTAACCGAATAATTACCAGTGTGGCTTGGCGTTGTAAAATGTCTAATTGTATTTGCAATATTGCTCGTGAATCCCAAAGGACCTGTCCATTGATAGGCAACCCCAGGATTGGAGCTGGCATACAATAATAAATCTTGACCTGCACAGATGGGAGAATTACTTGTTGCATTGACAATAGGAATCTCATGAGCCGTGAATTGCATGGTCGTTGTGTCAGCACAATCCAAACCAGGATTGGTAATCAAGGTTATTGTGTAGGTTCCAGGCTCGTTGTAAACAAAAGTGGGCTGAAACAACGTCGAGGTATCTGTCGATAATGAATCAACTCCAAAATCCCACAAGTAAGCATTTGCGTTCAATGAATTATTGGTAAATCCAATCGTTGAACCGACACAAGTAGAAGTATTGGTTGGCAAACCAATAGCCGCCGTTGTCGTTGGATCGCACAAGACCACATTAAATTGATAATCTCTTCTGACAGTATTGATTAAAATGCCATTGCGATATTCCGCCACGCACAAAGCCACCGCGTATGTACCCAATTGACTGGCAACTCCAGTAATTTGTCCTGTTTGTGCATTGACTGTCATTGCCGGATTGCTGGCAATGGGATAACCTGTTGAATAGGTTCCTGACCATGAAACTGGTGTGTATGGCGGAGCCGTAGGTGGATTGGGGGTCGGTGAAGTTGCTGTTCCTCCCAGAAGTGGGTTGCAAAATGAATAAACCAATGAATCACCATCAATATCTGTTGCATCGATATCGTAAACAAAATTAGATCCCAAACAAAGCGCTACAGGTGGCAGTGAATTGAAGGTTGGCGACGAATTGGGAACTGCTACAGAATTTGTTCCTGGAATTTGCGTCGTTAAAGTCATACCACTGTTGGCTGGATTACTGATATTATCTATACTATTGTTTCTACAACAGCGTTGATAAGACAACGTATAACCCGCGGCTGAAAAAGGAAGGGTGACGGTTGAAGTATAGATCGCTTGTTGCACACAAAGTTCGGAAGGCACGGAAAGGCACGGATCGTTAAAAGTAATTTCTACGTAACTCACATTGGCCGAATTCAAAGGAATTGAAATCGTTGTTTGCAAGCCAGCACCGACATTGTATACTGCGATATTGGCGGTTGCATCAAAATAAGTATTATTGGAATTGGAGGGACCACAATCGCGATACACCACCAATTTGACTTGGTATTGGTTGTCCCCAATATATGTGTACGTTAAATCACCACCAAATAAGTGAGTAGCGCGCACTTGGCTTACAGCCAAAAACGACAAAATAACCAGAAGTATATTCTTCATTCGATTTATTGAACGACCTCAAAACACCCTTGTTTGGAATGTTCGACGCCATCCTTTCCTGTTCCTTTGACAACATAATAAAATACGCCGTTGCCTAATTCTTTTGGATCCCAAACGTGATCGGCAGTCCACAAATATTGATTGGGCTCGGTAATCGCTCCAACTTCACTTCCCCAACGATTGAAAATTCGAACATCTAAAGTTGCCATATGCATATTGGGGACCCAGAAAAAATCATTCTCACCATCGTCATTCGGCGTAACAATATTAGGAATATAGCCATTGTCGCAATCTCCCAATTGCAATTCACATCCCACCATAGAGACACCAAACGTCCTCACCCAAACAGTGTCTGTCGCTGGACATGAATTCAATGTAACGGTTATCACCGCCGGGAAGTATCCTTCATCAACATACATATAATTGACAACGGAGTCTGCAGGTGTTAAGACAATCCAATCTGAACTATCTCCCATGTTCCACACCATCGTTTCCCCATTGGTCTCATATTCAAAGCTCACATCCAACGGCAAATAACCCTGTGTCGAATCTATACCCGTGAAAGGATTTGGCAAAATCTGGCTCACGTTCACATAAGGTGAATATACCAAAACTTGTGTTGAAGCGGAACCTGAACATCCATTGTTATCCGTTCCTGCAACCATAAAAGTTGTGGTGGCACTTGGGGAAACCTCAACTGAAGTTCCAGACAGGCCACCGGGCGTCCATGTTGCGCTTGTCAATCCTGTTGAAGTCAATTCAATATTTTGTCCATTACAAATCCATCCGGTTGAACTTGCTGTGACAACTGGATTCGGGTTGACTATCAAAGTCGTTGTTGCAGGTAAAGAACTACAATTGTTGGCAGTAACGACCAACGTATAAGTTCCCGCATCTCCTGAATTGACACCCAGCGTAGTCGGGTTTTGTATAGCGGCGGCATAGCCATTGGGGCCGGTCCAAGCGTAGCTTGTAGCATTGTTGAAATTGGCTGTCAACTGCAAATTATCACCAACGCACAACGGCCCATTATTGGTTGGATTGGCTATGGGAAGGGGTGTGACATTGATTTGTATGGTATCGGCGATTGAATTACATCCAGCAGCAGTCATGACGATCACATACTCACCCTGATTAACGGAACTGGCATTTGAAATAGTCGGTTCCAAAATATTGGATGTGAAACCATTTGGGCCTGTCCAAGCGTAGGTTCCGAAGTTTGGAGAGGAGCCGAATAAACTAATTGTTCCGTTTTCACAAACAGGCGAATTGCTCCAAATTGTAACATTGGGGATTGGATTCACTGTAACGTTAACGCTGGAAGATCCAGAAACACAACCCATAAAATCAACAACAAGGCTATAGGATCCTTGGTTATTTTCAATTGAATTCAGAATCGTTGGATTGGCCAATGTACTCGTAAATCCATCTGGCCCAGTCCATGAATAAACAACTCCATTTACCGAAGCGTTGCCTATTAATGAAATGGAATCACCTGCGCAAACTGTGTTATCAAGAACACTCGGCAAAGCGACAGGTATCTCGATTACATCAAATTGCGTGGCAATATTACTGGATGGACAGCCAGATAATGTAGCAGTTACAGCATATGAACCAACATCCGTATTATCGACATTGGACAATATAATGGTAGGACCAGTCGCGGTAAATCCATTGGGTCCTGTCCAAGCATATGACGCTCCCGCAATTTGTGTAACATCAATATTGATTGTGCTACCCATACAAGCCGCATAATTCGGATTCAAGCCAACTTGCGGAGATGGCGTTACGCTTACATTGAAATTTTGAGTGTTGGAGAAACACCCATTTTGTCCAATCTGCAATGAATACACACCCGACATACTGGGTGTTGCATTGGGAATGGTTACCTGTTGAGTATTGGCTACAAAACCATTAGGGCCAGTCCATGAAAACTGATTGCCATTGGGTTGGGCAAACAATTGAATATTTTGACCTTGACAAATCAAAGGGACAGCAGCACCTCCAACAGAAGGCGTGGGTTTTACCAAAATGGTTAATGGCTGTGGTCCTGAAGAACAACCATTCATGGATACATTGGCAAAAAAAGTTCCCGAGTGATTGACGGTACAATTGGGAATACTCGGATTAAATGAGGTGCTTGTAAATCCGCCAGGTCCAAACCAATTGATGGTACCCGTCTGCGGAATATTGGATTGAAAAATAATCATTTGTCCCGCGCACAGGGTATCTTCGACGGCACTTGGATTAAGAATTGGAATAGGATTCACTTGTACAAATAGAGAATCCTCAACAGTACCACACATGTTAGTACCTGTCAAGTGTACCCATTCTGAAGCTGTCAGAGCAGCAGCAAAAGTTGAATCTGTTGAAGTACCCAAGCTGGATGTCCAAACATAATCATCCGCACCAGAAGGGTTTAAGACTACCGATTGCCCCACACAAATTTCACTATCCGATGTCACAATATTGGTGGTTGGCATTGAACCATTGGTGGGCACTTCAAAGTTGAATACACTGGTTGTGGCACAAGGAATTCCTTGATCTAAAACTTGAAAGGTGTAGGTTCCAGGAGGGATGTTGTGCAATGATGTTCCTGTGCTATCTGGAAACTGCGCCCAATTCGCTACAAATGGGCCGATCCCATTGGTGATTTCCAATTCGATACTACCAGAACTATCGTTGCAAGTTGCAGGAGTAATAACAGGATTGGTGGCTGCCACGCTATTCGAACAAGAAATGAAATCAATGAAAATGGCTGAGTCATAAATAAAGTCACCAGCATCGGCTATGGCCAATTTAAAAGTGTAAACCTCACAAGGTATCACATCAATAACTGGAAGCAAAACTGTAGTCAATCCATCGTATTTGATATAACCATTGTTGGAATTATTGACATAATAAGCAGCATTGTTGCCTGCGTTTACATTGTTAATGGAAACTGGCGTGCCATTCGGCAACTGAGCTACATTCATGTTTGTGTAAGAACCTCCTGAAGGCATTGGCCCTGAAACAAAAAATCCGAACACATCATTGAAAGTTCCACCTACAAATTCAGGATATTCCTCAGAACCAAATACAAAGCGCAAAGCAAGGGTGTTACACTGAGGAACAATGTTGATGGTGATGATACAAACATCCCTTGTTGCACCGGGGGAGATTGCTGTTAATTCAGGATCTGTATACGAAATGCCATATGAGGTTGAGGCATTCTGACCAGATGGACCTGCCGCCGCAGCCGCGGATCCAGTTGACATGACCAAGCCAGAGCTAAAACCCAGGTTGGTTGTCAATCCATTTGAAAAAGATCCATATTGCGCACTATTGCAATTGATTTCAGGAATTCCAGAAACCGTAATTCCATTTCCAAATGCTGAACCTGCAAGGTTCGCCGCTGGAACACCAGGCGTTACAATCAATTGAGAATAAGTTGTAACGGGCAAACTTAAAATGCCGCATAAAATAACTAATGCGAGGAATGATCTAAAAATGGACATAGGTTCAATATCTGTTCGACGCGGAAAGATAAACCATCCGTCTTAAAATCAGACCTATTCATTAAAAAAACATTAGCGTTTTTAAGCTTGTCAGATTTCTGACCATGCTCCAATAAAAAATGCCAAACTTTTCCTTTCGGCCCCAAGTATACCAATGGCTTTTCCCAAGGCAGATAATCATAAAATTTGGTAGTGAAAAAATTTTGATTGTATCCACTCAATGCCACAATAAATCCTTTGGCTTGAAGCATCCACCGATAGATATCACTGCCAATTTCATTGTGAATCTTCACATTTTGAAAGCCGCCTAAATATTGCCTGAATTTTTCATGATCCTTGCTAAAGATCTTCCATTCTTCTTGCGGATTACTTTCAATCGCCCTTTTCCATATTTCCATTTGCTCTTCCATGCCCACATAAAATTGACCTGCATACATCCAATAACTGTAATCTTGAATGGCATGAAAAGAAGAATGGTTTGTTTGCGAAAAATCATCCTCATCAAAAAAATGTTTCAGATGCACTTTTTCGGCTTTGCAATTTGAAAATTCATCTAAAATTTCATTAGCGGGACTTGAAATAAAATTTGCATGTTCGGCAACATATTGATGACGAAAATTTTCTTGCAATCGCTGATTGGCTGTTAATCCGGGGATTCCCCAATTATTGGCATTGATCCAGGGGTCACGTAGATCTACCCAAATTTTCACATCAGGATAATGAGACTTGCACCATTTCGTCACTTCAAAAGTCCAACTATAAGGCGGACACGTAACAAATAAAATATCTATTGGTTTCGATTCAAAAATAAACTTCAATCCCTTTTGCAGATCTGAAATAACATAAGAACCCTCATCAAAAAAAGAATATCCGCCGGACAATCGACGTTGGAAATAAGATAATTTTTGCATGAATTTGCCTCTCCATTTACTTGAAATATGCAACGGATGTTTCCATGCGACGGGATATTTGATTCCATTGCAAAATGCACTTGGAACCTTTGATGGTGATTTCTCCGCATAAATCAAATTCACACAATGACCTCTGCGAATTAGCTCTTTGGAAATTTTTGACCAACGTCTTCCGCCAATCCCTTGGAAAGGAGGTGACTTAAAATTGATCACCAAAATCTCACTCATCTATTTTCTTAATAGATCGATAAATAGTCTCGATGGCCTCAATGCTCTTCAACCCTTCGACTCCATCTACTGTTTGAATTACACCAGACTCCATTTCTTTCCAAATTGAATCATACACCAAATGGTGATTGCTGCTGGAACCTTTGAAAGAGCCGTAATCATTTGGCTGATCCACCTGTGACAAATCTGTTGGTTCTTGAATTCCAGAAACATCCCAAAAATCAATCTTATTCAAATACGGTCCACCAATCTTAATGGTGCCTTTTTCAGAAATAATCGTAATACTGCCTTCTTGATTTTGACCATGTGACAAAGTAGTCCAGGTAATACTTCCCATTGCCCCAGAATCAAATTCTAAAACAGCACTACCCATGTCTTCACTTTCGATTGGCTGTACAAACCTTTTCATAACCCCCGATGCATGGACAACCTTTCCCGCCCACCAGGTCATCAAATCGATAAAATGACTAGCGTGTGTATACAATGCGCCACCTTCTGAATCCAATTTACCTCTCCATTTGGAATCCGAATAATAAGATGCACTTCGGTTCCAAATGATCTGACATTGCAAATGATAAATTTTACCCAGTTCTCCAGACATAATTAAATCATTCACTCTAGCCACAGGAGCATTAAAGCGATTTTGCTTCACCACCCACAGCTTTCGTTTTGAATTTTGAGCAGCCTGAATCATCTTGAGTGCATCAGCACTGTGAATAGCCATCGGTTTTTCTACCAAAACATCAAACCCTTTTTCGAAAGCTAAAATGGATTGATTGGCATGTTCATGATGCGGTGTGGTGATACCAATAATTGAGCAATTTACACTTGAACAATAGCTCAAGAAATCATCAAAATTTAAAAAACCAGGAACACCATACAATACTGAAAAATGATGTAATTTTTCGGCATCAACATCACAAATTGCCACCACTTGATAAGTTGGCATATTGAACAAAATATCCAAGTGCCTTTTACCAATATTTCCCAACCCTACAATACCTATGGATAGAACAATTCTCATACAATGTTTGTGATTCCAAAGTAAATCAATTATTTCATAGTCTTGTTAATCAATTCATAATTAATTGTCTTTTTTTGCTTATCATTGCATTAGACCTAAATGATTTTGATTATGGCAAAAGTTCAAGTACAATATGAATTTTTAATTCACGCATCCGCTCACACCATTTACAACTGCATCAGCACACCTAGTGGTTTTGAAGAATGGTTTGCTGATAAAGTCAATATCAGGGGTGAGGAATATACATTCATTTGGGAAGGTGAGCAGAAAACTGCCACATTGGTCTCCTCAAAGAAAGATCAATTTGTCAAATTCCATTGGATGGACGATGGCAAGGACAAGACATTTTTTGAAATCCGAATTACGAAAGACGAGATGACTGGAGATCTAGCGTTGGTTATAACTGATTTCTGCGATGAAGGTGAAGAAGATGAGTGTCAACTTCTTTGGGAAAGTTCAATTGAAAGTTTACGTCACGCCGTTGGCGGATAGTTTTACATGATCTGACCCGCTGCAAATAAATCCATCATCGCCAATAGCACCTGGGCACCAAAAGAAAAAGCGATAACCGCAGCCAAAGTCATTCTTAGTGTTACTTGCTTTTTAGCTTGCCACTCATCCCAACGTATGATGGTATCAGCTACCAATGCGCTTGCCGCTAAAAAATTCAGTAAAGCAAAAATTCCGAATACACTGATAAAACTTTGGTGTATCGAATAGAACACACTCCACGTATTTGCGAAAAATTTTGTTACCCAATACAACGCATTGAAAATAACCGACAAGACAAAGACAATCGTTATCATTCGGCGAATTTACTAATAATAATCAGGGCAAACGTTTCGAACCGGATGTTTGATTGGAATTTTATTCAATAGCCAAGCGTAATGCAATTCCCAGCCTCCTCGATACTCTGTTGCCACGCTAAATCGGGATACATTCCAATCATAACTCAATCCCAATTGATGTTGCTTCCATTTTCCTCCTCCAAAAAGCATGATCGCATCGTTGGCGCGAAATCCTAAACCCGTTTGCAAACACATCAAATTCCATGGCTGCTTGTTCCAATAATAATCAGACATTAACCAATGCGTATATTCCTTTTGAACTCCTTGAATTTGCAGGATTGTGGCGTATCGAAAAGTCCAGTTTTCATTCCACATGTAGTTCAGTTGAAAGGATGCCGTATTTCTCATTTGAACCGCATTTCCTTGTTCCAACATTTGCCACTGACTGCTCCACAATTGATAACTCCCCCATGTCAATTGACTCGTAATATTGGATAACCAATTTTGAATCCAAGCTCCACCTAAACTCAATGAGATGAAACCCGTTTTATTGAGTAATTGATTTTCCATTGTAGGCAAACTGGGATCATAAAATGCCCCATTCCATTGACTTCCCCATTGCCATGCCGAAGGATTCCATTGCCATTGGTGATAACGTATTTGTGCTCCCAAAGAGAAAATAGTTCGTCCTGAATCCAACTCAAATACCCGTGCAAAATTTCCCAAAACCTGCAACTGCTTCCATTGACCATCACCCGCAACATCTCGAGCAATGCCCAATCCATCGCTCCAATTGGATTGTCTAATTTTCTTCCATTCAGCTTGTACCCATTGGGTTTGATAGGGCACTCCTGACACGCCCTTCCATTGCGAACGCCAACTCGTTTGAATTTGAAAATCTCCATCCCCTAGACCATTGACGGCAGGACTAACTTGAAGTGGAGTTCCCCAAAATTGTGTCCAATGCAAATCTTGCCCCTTCAATCCAGGGCCTATGATGAGCATCAATATGACAATGAAAGTTCTCAATGTTGCACCGTAATATTTCCTTCCTTTTGCCAAACTCGGCCATCCTCACATCTCCAATTCAAATAATAATGGTAAACCCCCGACTCCACTATTTTTCCTTTCCATTTGCCATCCCATCCTTCGTGAATGTCCTCCGAATAAAAAACCATATTTCCCCAACGATCATTGATTTGCCACTGAAGTGATTGGCCCAAATTACCATAGACGTAAATCACATCATTGTGCCCATCTTGATTCGGACTAAATGTATTGGGAATAAACAAATATGGATCAGCGCATTCAAAATCTACCACTTCAATCCATATAGAATCTGATCGTCTGCATGATCCATCTACCCATTCAACTTCAACCCATCCGGTCTCAGTGGGAATCCCTGAAACGGTGTTTCCATTTTGCTCGATAATCCAATGATTGGGATTGAATTGATATTCAAATCCATTCGGAAACGCAATCAATTCTACAGATTGTCCACTTATCACTGGCGTTTGAGATAATTGCATTTCTAAATTCAAAGTAGATAATTCTGAAACAGTAACGGTTACTGTATCGGTTCTTTGACAGAGATCCAATGAAGAGGTGAGGATGTATTGACCTGAAACTACTCCACTCACAAAAATCGATGGTGACTCCAAGGTTGTCAAAATGTTGTCATTAGGCTGCCACTGGTATGTTACTGCAGGTATTGGATTTTGAACTCCAATCCACACGGAATCTTCATTGCAAATGATGGGATTCTGTAGATCATTTTCATTCAAGGAAAACAATTGAAACTGCATGCTATCCATCGATTGGCAATTGTTACTCGTGGCAATTGCGTACAGCCAACCCCCTTGAATCAAATCATAAGTCAAGTCAACTCCGCTATCCAAAACATTGCCATTGGGGTCGTTCCAAAACCATTGTACGTTTGCCGAGATTGGCTGCACTGATGCATGAACATCAATTGTTTGGGCTGCACAAAAAGCAGAATCTTCCGGTAATTGTAACTGTACATTGACAACATCAATGGGAAAATAGGTTGTATCTGTGCACAACCCGTGTTCAGACAACAATACCAAATTTGTATTTTCATTTCCAAAAAATTGCGTCACGTATAGTGTATCCTCGGTGATAAATGGATTGCTCTGCCAACTATAATTTACCCCTGATTCTGGCTGATTTAAACCGATCCAAACACTATCACCCAAGCACAATGAAACCGATTCAGCAGTATTGACCTGTGGACCAATTACATGAATCCAATGTCCTGCTGAGTCACTGATGTTACAAGTTGTTGAATCAATTCCAATCACTTCCAAATAATAATCTCCAGGGGCATTGAATGCCATAGAAAAAGAACTTCCATTGTGCATGACATTGCCTTGATCATCCTGCCAAATCCACGTTTGAACATTTTGAGAACTTGCGGTAAAATCGATTTGCTCACCTACACAAGCCTCGTAAACAAACTGAGGTTGCACAAAAGTCAAGGGCAACTCAAAATCAAATTTAAAAACACCATTGTTGCAATTATTGGAAGCATTGATTGCAGAAACAGCATTGTCCGGATAAATGGGGAAATCGTCATGGTTGCCGCATCCTGCGCAAACACTTTGATAAATGATTCCCTTTCGATCGAAACGACTCGTACCTCCATCAACATGTTCTGCAGATTGCGAACCTCCGTAATAAGTCCCGTAAACGGGTGAACTAAAATCATCCTTGATGACCAATAGGTAAAAGTCGCTGCCAGTCGTAGTGGATTGAAAAGCATTAGAAGATGTCCAAAGGTTGTTGGTATTGCCGGTTTGTGCATTTGAACCTTGGTTAACAGCACCTCCCCAACCAGAGAGATAAATTTGTCCACAAACATCTACCATAAATGCTGCTGGGGATAAATTGGGCAAACCTGTTCCCGATCCAAACACCGTCGAATGCTCCAATACTGATAAGTCCTCAGAAAATTGAGCCACTACCATTCCACTATTGGATTGAAACCAGGCCGCGTTTGAAATCCATGTTGAACCATTGGCCGTCGACTGTCCGTATACAAATGGCTGAAGGCTATTGTTTAAATCGATAAAATACCATTGCTCATAGGCCGCTGATCCCCAATAGGAAGCAAGTTCACTAATACCATTCACTGATAATCGAGCTATCCATCCATCTGCAGAGCCTCCTCCAAAATTGGTCTGATATGCTCCCGTTGATACGGGAAAATCAGCGGACTGCGTGCCTCCACATATCCATACTTCACCATTTTTCACACTCACACTACAACCCGACTCATCTTCACTTCCTCCGAGTTTACGTGATAACATCAATTGCCAAAGCGGTGAGAATTTTAAGATAAAAACATCTTGCATGCCGCCACCATTTTCAGATGAATTCAATAACGGGAAATCTTGACTGTTCGTGGTTCCTATGACGTAAATATTCCCAACTTCATCAAGATCAACTTCTCCGCGAAACTCATCAGCATAATTGAATTTCAATCCCCCTGCAGTGTTAACCCCATCATTTCCAGAACCTCCAAAATAGGTGGACATCACCAAGTTCGATCCATCGGAATTCAACTGCGCGAGAAAAGCATCACAACCATTGGCATACGTTGTCCCAACTCCTTGTGGTGTAAAAGCGACACCTCCATTGAATGTGCTATCTATGGCATTGCCGGTGCAGGGAAAATTATTGGAACCAGTCGATCCATAGGCAATCAACTCGTTGTTATTATTCACAACCAAAGAATGAGGCAACTCATCCCCTGCACCGCCAATGAAAGTCGACCAAACCATAAATGTCCCACTAACATCATATTTCGACAATGAGACATCTGTTCCTGGCAAAGTAAAACTGCCATCTCCTCCTGCCCATGTCGTTTGATAAGCTCCCAATGTTGTCGGATATCCTTGACCGAAGGCTGAAGATCCCGAGTATAGATAACCGTCTTGGTCATAAGTCGCGGTATACCCGAAATTATCGGAAGTGCTTCCACTGTATGTAGAAAAAATAAGTTGAGGATCGATGATCAAAATTCCTTCTTGCTGAATATCACTGTGGAATCCGAAAGACTTTCCGCGAACTTCATATCGAATTTTATTGAACAATTCTTTCTTTTTTCCATTTGGCAATTGAATCCAGCAAGCTGGCATGTGCTCTACAAAATTCCCTAAAGAGGTTTGCACCGTTACTTGCTGATTGGACACCTCCGCTCCGTCAACTCCCGCGTATTGCCACTGGATATTTTTTACGTCTCCACCAGGATGAATTCGCCATTCTGTTTTTACGGCTCCTTCTGAAAATTTCCAAATCAAATCAATTTTAGGAAAGATATTGTATTGAATAACCACTCGATATCCATGGCAATCACTCGCCCAATTTCTGGAATTATTTCCCAAATAGTAATTGAATTTTGTTGGAACAGTTTCGTCAACTGAAGTTTTCGAATTTCGATTGAACATGCTCCAATTCACCTGAAATACATGCCCTTTGAATCGAATATCATCCGCATTTGGAACATATTGAGGATCGGCATGATGGAGACCTGAAAGATCAAATTGATGAATGCGATAGCCTGTTTTTTGAATAAATACACTACCCTGATCTGTGTTGATGCCAAACAAGACTTCACTCGGCCACTGCCCTTTGTTCTCTATGAATACCTGGGAAAATACGTCTCCGCAATTCAACCAAAATAAAATAGAAATGCAAATGAAAGCATAGCGCATACAACGAATATACGCTGAATTAATGATTGGAAAAAACCCTGTTCAATCGCATAAAATAGGAATTGATTAAAAGGACATTGGCCAAACCTATTCCACCTTCTTCATCGAAAAAATGTGCTATCGTCTTTCCAACCAAATCTGGAGAGTTTAATGTAAACGGAATAAAAGCCAATCCTATCATTGCGGCATCTATTCCCCATTTTTCATTTTTACTATAGGAGTTCAACCAAAAAACAAAAATGGGAATAGAGAAAAGAAAATGCTCTGTATCCGTGTGGGTTAAAGAAGGTACCAGTGCAATCAAAGCGATGAATGCGTAAGTCAAAGGCCACTTACCGGATTTGAATTTCGTTATCCAAAGCGCTCCTCCCAATACACCCAAGACGAATAATACCACAAAGACCAATTGTGACTTCAATTCCCAACCCATTGGAATAGCCACAAAATGATTGAACAAACCATATAATGTATTCGGACTGCTGTACAAGGCAACATTGTGCATTTTCATGGTTTGAAACCAATCCATCAACATTTGCCATCCATCTAAAGGACCAACAAATACAAGCGGCAATAGCAACAACACCATGACCGAATAAGTGAAATATTTAATCCAATCCCATTGCTTGGCCAGCAGTAACAAAGGAATTAAAACGACAAAGTGGGGTTTGAATAATATCACAACAGCAAGCAGCAAACCCGCCATTCCCCATTTTTGTGCTTTGTAATTTTTCCAAGCCCAAAAAAGCAAGGCCAACAGTAAGAAATTAACATTGCCCAAGAAGAGCTCTCGTTCAAGATGATCTCCGAAGAAAATGATGGTCAATATCGAAGCAGTACCTATTGTCCATTTTGCATTGGGCCTTCGCATTTGTTCATTCCAAACATGAACTGAGCGAATGATTATAGCCAAAAGCACAAAGTAATAAATCGTTTGCGCCCAGAAATATGGTAAAACAGCCAATGGTACAAATGGCAACACTGCAAAAGGCGAGTACTTATAAAAACCACTTCCCAAACCAAAAGCTTGCCCATAGACTGGCTGCCCATGAATAAAAGCTTCGGCAGCGGAATAATAAACTTTGAAGTCCCACATATTGAATCGATGATTGATGATCATCAACATCCAATATGCGATTCCTAAAATCCAAGGAATCCTTTTACTCCAAGCTGTAGACACAACTATTTATTTTTCAATTGATCGTGAAACTTCTTTTTGAATTTATCCAACTTGGGGGTAATCACCAAAGAACAATAAGGTTGATCTGTATTCAAATTGTAGTAATTGTCATGATAATCTTCCGCTGGATAAAAATGCTCAAATTTGGCTATCTCTGTTACTACTGGCTGTTTCCAAACGTGCGATTCATTGGCCGCTTGAACTGCTTTTTCAGCTATGTCTTTTTGCTCATTGTTGTGATAAAAAATCACTGAACGATATTGCGTCCCCACATCATTGCCTTGTCGATTGAGTTGTGTGGGATCATGAACTTCAAAAAAGGCTTCTAAAATTTCAGCAAATGAAATTTTATTGGAATCAAAAACGATCTGAACAACTTCTGCATGCCCGGTTCTTCCTGTACAAACTTCTTTGTAGCTCGGATTTTTTATTGTCCCCCCTGAGTAACCACTTTTCACGGAATCAACTCCGTTAAGTTGCATAAAAGCAGCCTCAACACACCAAAAACAACCAGCTCCTAAGGTGGCAGTATCCAACTTTATTTCCGTTTTCATTTCCATTTTCTTCTTTGATTGTTCGACTTCCTTTTTTTTGCTCTGTGAGACACCACATGAAATAAATGCTCCCATGCAAATCAACAATGAAATTGCTTTATTCATAATTAAATTCTGAATCTCAAGAAACCAACAGCTAATGAAACCGTTGGTTCATTTTGTGTGAAATAAGTGATGATATCTCGTGAGGCCACTCCCCACTCATACATGCCATTCAAACTGGATTTGGTGATTCCAGCGGTAATTCTGGGAGTTGTATAATTCCCTCCCTTGATAACACCGCCAGAAATTCTAAAATTAAATGGCAACTTCACTTCTGCTCCCATGGAAATCATTCCATGCTGTAAATTGCTCACTTCTCTGTTCAAGGGCGCTACAGCATCTACTCCAATTTTTACGGCATCAGCAATCATGATTCCGAATCCTGCTCGCATTGTCGCTGGCATTTTGGTGTGATAGCTGGAAACACCATTCCATTGAATTAATTTACTTCCCAGGGCCAATTGACCAAGATTGTCAACCAGATTAACACTTTGCATTCCGTTGTAAGCAAGTGAACTCAATGTATCATTCGAAAATTGATAGACGTTGGTATTCCAATTCATGCCTCCGATATCAGTAATAGCGGCAGAAGCAAATAAGGTGTTTTTAATTTTCAACGTCACCCCCAAATCCACTGCCATTCCCTTTCCAATGGGATCCATGTTGTTGAGTTTCGGATGAAGACTCATTGAGGTTGGATTAGAAAGGCTGTCGACTTGAATATTAAACATCGGACTAAATGCGGCCACAGCTTGGGTTGTATTGTTTTCAGAAACGATGCTCATCAACGCCTGCCCTCGTAACATTTTCACTCCAACCCCACCATACAATGACCAATTGTCATTTTCGATAATGGGACGAGAATAACTGAAATTGAACTCGCGAATCCAAGAGAAATTGATTTTCGTTCCCTGCAAAATGCTATTCATACTTGAGTTGGATAATTTACTCAACCCCTGCACGACCATCGCTAGCGTATCTTGACTGAGTCCGGGCGTGTTGGGGATTGTATCATAATTACCATTGGCTGTTTCAATGATTAAATTACTAAACATCGAAGCGGTGTTTCCCAACCACAATAACTCTGAAACTTGAGGTCCCATTTTGGAATACATGTCCATTCTGTCGCGCATTGAAAAACCAATCGAACCCAATTTTCCAAGATTCATCGACAGACCAATGAGCATTTCATCAAAGTCCATGGCGTTGGTTTCTTTGGAAAATTGACTCGCATAATTCATTTGCTCTTGTCTACTCAAATTGGTAAATCCAGATTGAATAACATTTTGAATCAACTCTTTTTTGGTCAATACTCCGCTATGAATTGAAAAAGCTGTCTCTCCCAGTCCGATGGCAAATCGCTTAGACTTATCGTTGTATTTGACAGCAGTATTTGCGGGATTGATTCCCAAACATTGATAATCCGTGGCAAATACTGTTGCCTGACCATGACCCGTGACCGTAAATGAAGAAAATTCTCCCTGTGCAAAAGAGTTGATGGATAACAAGGCACAACAAGTAACGATGAGCCAAAGCTTTGATAATTTCATGATTTTATTTTTTCGCTATACAAATATCGCTTCTGCGAGGACTCAAAGGGTCGATAAATGTAAAAAATCTGATCATCTCTGACACGAATGCGCTCTACAAAGGGATGCTCCAATGTTTGAAGTTCTTTTTGAGCATTTGATTTTTGTTGAATTAAAAAAATAATAACCCTACCGTTTTTCTTGTAGGCTGTGTACAATGAATGGCTCTTGACATCCCGCCAGACTTTTCCCATCCATTTTCCATAGCCTTTCAATTGATGGTATTCAATTGGAAATTGATCCAATGGGGAACCGTTCTTCAAAAATCTAAATCCCTTATTGTGCAAGTGATCGAGCACCAATACTGTATCTCCCATGACCATCAGTGGAGCATAGATGGGGCTATGGTATTGCGAATTGGGAAAACCCCGCATATATGCCGCTACAATTTCCTTATCAATTCCAGTGTCCAATTGAAATTGATACGCTTCTACTTTTTCTCTGGGTCCCAAATATTTGTACTCACTTCTAAAAAGCTCCATTTCCTTTTCATCCTCGATATGATACAAACTCCGCCACCCTTTGTTTGAAGCCAAATAGTAATCAAAAGCTGGATAGGTCGATTGAAAATCTGTCATCACAAATTCCGAATTGGAAAGCGTATCCACTACCGGTTCAATCTGCCTTTTCATCACCGAGTCGGGAACGAAATAAAGTTGATCATCACGCAACATAAAATGGCGGTTGTATCCTTTTACAATCACTTCTCCGGGGAATTGATCGTAAAAACTTTCCGCCAATTCGGGAATAGGGTACAATCGATATTGCTGGTGTCTTAATGCGGAATCCTGCACCACCCTTAAAATTCCAGCCCCATTAAACAAAGTGCGTTTGGCATCTTCTTGCCTTTTCCAACGTTCTTCCGCTGCATATACCATCAACAAAAGATCACCATTTTTATCCCAAGTAAAGTCTCCTACATTCCATTGATCCGAACCAAAAACAACAGCAGGACCCTCGACAATTTCCAATGGAGATAAACTTTCATTATTTTCTTGCAAGGATATATTGTCGGGAAAATCACTCTTCTGTCCAACAAAACTCCAAGAAACGTAACCAACCATAATGATTTGAACTTGCAATCGTTCATCAAACCCTCGACTGTCTTGAATAACAAATTCCCCTTTAGAATCGGAAAAAGCCGAACGACCATTGTCCAATACGATCCATGCTCCCTCAATCGGGAAAGATTGAGTGTTGTTGTAAACACGACCTTTTATTTGGGCTGATGAGCTCACAGCCAACACAAAAAACAAAAAGTAAATTGCACATCCTTTCATATCCTTAAGATGCACAATTCTACAAGATTTCATAATGATAGCAACTGAATGTAGGGATACTCGTTGCTACATAAATTAGATCACTCTGAAATTCCAATGATGATTGTCCGGCTCTAAACCTCGCTTCAATCGATCGAAATAATTTCCGATTTTATTGGCAAAATCCCATGTCGAGCATTCAGTAAGATTATACTCTACACCTTGATACAAAATAGTACGAATAGGAGCAATGGTTGCCGCAGTTCCTGCGCCAAATGCCTCATCCAATTTATTTTCACGAAGCATATCGATCAATTCAAATACTGAAATTTTTCGTTCTTCCACGTTATACCCCCAATCGCGAGCAACTTGTAAAACGCTGTCACGCGTAACACCATCTAAAATAGAATCACTTAATGCGGGCGTAAAAATGGTATTGCCAGAACGGAACATAACGTTCATCGTTCCGCTTTCCTCCAAATATTCATGTGTTTGAGCATCTGTCCAAAGAATGGCATTGTATCCGTCATCTTGCGCGGTTTTGGTTGGCCACAACGCAGCTCCATAATTACCTGCAGCTTTTGCATGACCAGTTCCACCTTTTGCAGCACGGGTATACTTGGGTTCGATTTTTACTTTGACCTCTCCGGTGTAATACTTGTTGACAGGACAAGTGAATACTACGAACATGTAACTCTCACTAGGACGAACTCCTACGTATTCATCAATCGCAAACATATGCGGTCTGATATACAAAGATTCTCCCTCTCCTTTTGGAATCCAATTGTGATCGATAGCGACCAAATGCTTGATTGATTCTACAAAAAGCCCATCAGGTAACGGCGGCATACACATGCGCTCTGCCGATTTATTGAATCGTTCAGCGTTCTTTTCAGGACGAAAAACATTTACCTCTCCTTCATCATTTTTAAATGCTTTCAACCCTTCAAAAATGGCTTGACCATAATGCAAGGCGGAAATGGCCGGTGAAAAATGTAAAGCTCCATATGGCTGCAATTTGGGAGATCCCCATTCACCATTGTGGTATTCTACTACAACCATATGATCGGCAAATACTTTACCGAATCCTAAATTATCCCATTCAACTTGATCGATTCTGCTTTTCTCGATCTTTTGAATCTCCATCGTCTTATTCGCTATCATTGAGCTATCATTTCGGGTGTCCCGTCGGTGGCAAATGTAAAAGAATCTTTTGAGGTGGCAAGACTTTTTGAAAATCAGGATAAAAATCAGCTATTTTGCACCGGACTGAACAAGTATTTATTGGGGCTAACCAACTTGGTTTTAACAGCATACATCACAATGGCCGCAGTATTGTTTACTCCCAGTTTGCCCATGATATTTTTGCGATGGGTATTGATTGTATGCTGAGATAAATACAATTTGTCTGCAATTTCAACATTGGTATATCCTTCGGCGATGTATCGAATTACCTCGAGTTCTCGCTCAGAGATTACAACAGCGTCGCAATCTGCTGAAATTATTTGCAGATCATCGACATTGATATTCTCTCTTCTGATTTGTTCCAAAACCTTTCCGCAGAAGAATCGTGCGCCATTCACAGTCTCTCTCACAGAATCCATGATTTCATGAAAATCACATTCCTTTTTGATATAACTCTGGAAACCTGCTCTTAAAGCACCCACCATGACAACACCTGATTCATCACCTGTAATGGCAATCCACTTGATTTGAGGAACCTTTTTTGCCCATTTGTTCACGACACTTAAATCAAAACCATCTGCACAATAATCCATCAGCACTGTATCCACTTCAAAAACGGTCAATGCCTCATTCAATTCGACATTGTTGGTTACTTCCGCCACAATTTGATAATCCTCACATTGAGAAAGCACGCTGCGAAGGCCTGCACGCACAATGAAATTATTATCTGCTATGACGATTTTAATCATATTGCAAATATATTGCCCTATTTGAAATCAATCTAAATTAATTTTCTAATTTCGTAAACACAAAATAATACATCATGAAAAAACATTTACTATTTGGCCTTATCGGGGGCATTCTCCTTTTTGTTTGGCAATTTCTATCCAACGCAGCACTTGATTTTCACAGTGACTTTCACAAATACACAGACAAGCAAGATACCATCACCTCATTTATTGAAAGTTTGAATTTGGAAGAAGGTTCTTACATGATGCCCATGTATCCACCCAATATGGAAAGAGCGGAAATTGAAAAATACATGAACAACAAAATGGGTAAGCCTTGGATCATTATGCAGTACCACAAAAATTGGAACATGGGAATGGCCATGCCCATGTTAAGAGGATTGATCACTGATATCATTGTGGTATTGATGCTGTTCTATATTTTCACCCAAATCAAAGACATCACCACTACCAAAGCCATCGTGGTTTCCACCTTTATCGGACTAATTGGCTTCATGTCCATTAGCTACCTGAACTTCATTTGGTACCAAACTCCAGATATTATGGCGTGCTTACTCGATGGAATTGCCCCTTGGGTACTTTTGGGTTGGGTTGGCAAGAAGTTCGTCTAGAACTTAAACGACATAAAAAAAGAGGCTTATGCCTCTTCTTTTTTTAAGCTGTTGCTTGTTTTATTTCTTCTTGGAGCCTTCGTATTCGTCTCGTTCGTTCTTCAATCTTGTTTTGTGGATACCCATTTTCTATGGCTCTTGTCAATCTCTTCTGCAATTGGTGCAATTTGTGTCCTAGCTTGAGGACATCATACTTGTTGAGGATCCTTTTCATGGTATTAAAATTTTAATGAAGATAACGGCAGAAAATGAAAAATCCTATCCAGCGATTGCAAAAAAAAGTGAACCAAAAAAAGAGGATAATTTGATTAAAATAAAACCATGCCAGGCACGGTTATGGTCATAAAAAAAGTCTCAGTTTCCTGAGACTTAATTTTCGTTGGCGGTTCGGACGGGACTCGAACCCGCGACCCCATGCGTGACAGGCATGTATTCTAACCAACTGAACTACCGAACCGTTTTACTTTCCTTCGAAAGCGGTTGCAAAAATACACGTGAATTTTGTAATTCCAAGCTTTTTCTGAAAAAAAAATATCAAAATCAAATTTCTATTTGCTCTTCTTTGGTTACCAATACTTTTAACAAACAACAAAGGCCTCAATTTGAGGCCTTTGAAAGTTGTAATGAGTCCTTTAAAACTTCTTGAACAATGTCAAGAATGGCGCGGGGAATCCCACCTTATCTACGGCTATTGCAGCCATCGATAATTGCCAAGCAAAACTCTCCGTGCTCTGGAATCGCATTCCCGGAGATAACATAAATGCTTTTCCGTTAAATTGACTAACATCGGCTCCTCTCAAAAATTGGTATTTGTAATCGATGAATCCAAACATTGAATCGAAAATAAAATTGGCTTTAGGTCCGACCTTAAAGCTCGCACCAATTGATGCCAATGGACCACGCAATGAGTTGTTGGATGGACCTGTAAATGAAAAATAACCTGCAGACAAAGTCAAATTGTTCAAACGATCTCCTAAGGTCACGTTACCAAAACTCAAATGACCATATCCTCGGAAATTGGACCAATAACCTGAAGTCATTAAAATAGTTCCCAAAGAGAAATTGATTTTAGGATTTTTCGTTGGAATACTGTATTTGGCAGCAAGTGCCAAAGGACTGGCTATCCAAGTGGTCATGATGCCCAAATTCAATCGGTTGCTCACTGCAAAATGAACTTCTGGACCGTGAAAATTGGTCATCGCATAATTCTCTCCTTTCTTAATAGGAAGTGCATTGGTGGTAATGTTGTAACGCGTTGTAAATGGACCATCATCCAAATAACGTCCGCCAGTAAGGAAATTCTCTTCAAACTCCTCCACTTTCTTTTCATCAATTTTTCTGATTCCTTTTAAATCTGTTTTATTGACATACAATTTTCCAATGGTTTCCGTTTGGATCAACATCTCACGACCATCATCTGAAATAATGGTTCCTGTATACTCGGTTCCGTTTTTCAACGTGAAAGTGAAACGATCTGTTGGCGAAGTCTCTGGTTGAGCCCATGCCGCAACTGTCGATAGCGTCAATAAAACGCAAATTGCAAATATTTTTTTCATGGCTGGTAGTTTAGAATTTTTTGAATAAAGTGCACATGGGAATTGGCATCGTAAATGGGGCGCTCGAATCACTCTTCACCACTGACGTCGAAGCAACAGTTATTTGCCAAGCAAAGTTGGCTGTTGACTGAAAACGAACTGCAGGGGCCAAATAAATAAAAGTCGCATTGAATTTCTTCTCTGAAACCTTGAAATCAATTGTATTGTCGTACAGCTGATTGCCCCATTGATCTAAACCAGAAGGCACCGAAGTTGTTGTTCTATCGATTTGTTCTCTTTTACAACTCAATTCACCAAACATCGATTCAATAATCAAAGAAGCTTTTTCCCCCAATGGGTACGTTCCGCTCAATCCGAAAATAGGTCCATGAGTTGCGTAGCCATTTCTCGTATCGCCAGGATTTAGGACATTCATATTTAATCCTCCAGGAATTGACAACGGTCCGTCAGGATTGCGCAAATAAGTAAAATCACTATAACCGCTATATTGCTGGGTATTCACAATCTGCGTTGAATATCCCGGCTTGATTACTTTTGCGCCTGACTGCCAATAAAGATAACCTGCGGAGAAGGTAATATTGCTCTTGCGATCACCCAAAGTCACATTTCCAAAAGTCAATGTTCCGTATCCTTTGAACTGCTGAAAGAATCCTGAAGAAAGTAACAATGAACCTACACCAAAATGAACTTTTTCTTTCTTGGTATCAAATGAATATTTTAGACTGACAGCCATTGGACTTGCGGCCCAAGTGGTCATGTAACCAACATTCAATCTATCCGTCACCGCAAAGTGGATCTCAGGACCGTGAAAATTCAACATGCCATAATTCTCACCCTTCTTGATTGGAAAAGCATTGGTTGTAATGGCATAGCGAGTTGAGAAAGGGCCTTCTTTCCATTTGGGTAAAAAGGTGTAATCAGGTTCTGGGTCTGTTTTTTTCTCCATGCTTAATTCCATGCGCTTCAATTCTTGTTTTTTCAATATCAATAAACCCAATTCATTGGTATTGAATTTCATCTCACGTCCATCGTCGAAAATCAAAGCGCCGTGATAAACTGTACCATCTTTTAACGTAATTGTCAACCGTTGATTGGGATCGACAACTTGAGCTCTCGATGCTGTTGCGATCAGCATTAAGCATAGCAATGCCGTTAATGTTTTTAACTTCATAGTGGATAATTTCAAATGATTATTTGTTATTTCCGGTAAAGGTAGTGCAATAAGACAAATATTATATTGATCTACCTTGTCCATTGCGCCAAATTGAATCTTAATCTACATTAACGAACAATAAACATATAGTATATACTTTTACCTCATGAACCGAAAGGACTTTCTCAAATCACTTTCAATAATTCCATTGAGCTTTATGGTATCTCCCATTTCAGAATTTTTTTCTCAACAAAAATCTTCGCCGAACACAGAAAAAATGCCCGTCTTATTTTTAGGGCACGGCAGTCCAATGAATGCAATTGAGGACAATGTTTTTGTCCAAGGGTTCAAAAAAATTGGGGCACAATTGCCAACACCAAAGGTGATTCTTTGCATCTCTGCACATTGGGAAACCAAAGGGACATGGGTCACAGCAATGGAACATCCGCGAACCATTCATGATTTTGGTGGATTTCCAAAAGCGTTGTTCGAGGTACAATATCCAGCACCGGGATCTCCAGAATGGGCAAAGGCCATTGCCCAAGAAATTCATTCTACTGCTGTAGGAATTGACGAGCAATGGGGTTTGGATCATGGGGCATGGTCTGTCATTAAACATTTGTATCCCCATGCCAATATTCCAGTGGTTCAAATGTCCATTGACTATACCCAACCTCCGGCCTATCATTATACTTTGGCCAAAGAGTTGTCCAGCCTTAGAAACAAAGGCGTAATGATCGTTGGCAGTGGCAATATGGTGCACAATCTGGGCATGGTGGCTTGGGATAAATTGAATACTCCAGGATTCGGATATGACTGGGCCATTGAAGCAAGCTCCAAAATGAAAGAATTTTTGCGCGATGGCAACCACCAAGCCTTGGTGGATTTCAAAAAACAAGGGAAAGCATTTGATCTTTCTATCCCGACACCTGAGCATTTCTTGCCTTTGATTTATTCCATTGCCTTGCAAGACCCCAATGAGGAAATGTTGCTTTTCAACGACCAAGCCTTGGCTGGATCATTGACGATGACCTCCGTCGCCTTTGGGCTTGAATCGTAATTGCAATTTGACTTATCATTGTAAGATGAAAGGCATTTTATTCTTGTTGCTTTTGGTCGGCTCTAGCGCTACTCATTTATTTGGGCAGCATCGGCAAGTGGGACATTTTCTCGAAAAAATTGAAGGGGAAGATTTATTGTACTTCTCTCCCCTACATGAGTTTGCCCCAAAGTCTTTATTGACCCGTTGCAATGGTGAATCTCCCATCTCCTTCACTGCTGAGGTTCCCAACAACAAAGACATTTCAAAGTCCTTTCAATTTCTGGTGGGTTATTCGACGGGGACCAGTGGAGGAACTCGAAATTTTGATGTTTATCTCAATGACCGTTTTCTATTTACCATCACCAACCAGCCCAAACAAAAAGGTTTGGAAAGGATCATTTGGCAAAGCAATGCTGAGGTTCAATCCAGCTTTGACTGCTTGGAATACGACATCAATGGTGATGCCTTTGGAAATTGGAATATCACAGTTCCTTCAAAATGGGTAAATCAAAAAGCTGAATTCAAAATCTATGGAAAATCGCAAGAAAGCCGTGACTGGTTAATGGTTTT
>CANFLZ010000010.1 GCA_947448135.1 Flavobacteriales bacterium | reverse complement strand
GAAGAGATTTGCAACCAGTTGGATGACAATTGCAATGGCGAAATCGACGAATTTGTTACCTCCACCTTTTATGCAGATGTGGATGGAGATGGATTTGGAGATGCCAACAATGCAATCCAATCCTGCGAGATACCCGTTGGTTTTGTAACCAATTCTGAAGATTGTGATGATTCAGTACTGACTTATCAGGATACTGATGGTGATGGATTTGGATCAAGTGTTTTGAATGCATGCGGTGCTTTGGAGAATACAGATTGTAATGATGCAGATGTGGCTATCAATACTTCGATGACCGAGATCTGTGGCAATGGAATCGACGAAGATTGCAGTGGTGCGGATATCGCTTGTGTTATTTTGGGTTGTACGGATGTGTTGGCTTGTAACTACGACGCCAATGCAACCGATGAAAATGGAACGTGTACTTATCCAGCGCAAACCTATTTGAACTGCGATGGTACTTGTATCAACGATACGGATGGTGATGGTGTTTGTAACGAAATCGAAGTTCCGGGTTGTACCGACGTGTTGGCATGCAACTACAACGCCAATGCAACTGAAGAAAATGGAACGTGTACTTATCCTGCGCAATCGTACTTGAACTGTGACGGCACATGTATCAACGATACCGACGGTGATGGAATTTGTAACGAAATCGAAGTTCCGGGTTGTACCGACGTGTTGGCATGTAACTACAACGCCAATGCAACTGAAGAAAATGGAACGTGTACTTATCCTGCGCAATCGTACTTGAACTGTAATGGTACATGTATCAACGATACCGACGGTGATGGAATTTGTAACGAAATAGAAGTTCCCGGTTGTACCAATCCATTGGCTTGTAATTATGATGCAGTTGCAACGGATGACAACGGAAGTTGTGTCCTTCCAGTTGCGGAAGTTTGCAATCAATTGGATGATAACTGTGATGGTTTGGTGGACAATGGTTTGGTTTACGTGAATTACTATGCAGACCAAGATGGAGATGGATTTGGAGCGGGTGCTGCGATCAATGCCTGCGCTAATCCTGGAGTCGGATATACAACGGATAATTCTGATTGTGATGATGCGGCCATTCTATATTTAGATCAAGATGGAGATGGATTTGGAAGTAGCACAATCGTGGCGTGCGGTGTATACAATGCAGATGATTGCAATGATGTGAATCCTCAAATCAATCCTAGTATCATCGAAATATGCAATTTGATTGATGACAATTGTGATGGTCAAATCGACGAAGGCGTGCAAACTGCTTATTATGCCGATGTCGATGGTGATGGATTTGGCGACTTGAATCATTTAGTAATGGCTTGCACGCAGCCCGTTGGATATGTCCTCAATACTTTGGATTGCAATGATAATTTGTTGACCTACCTCGATGTCGATCAAGATGGTTATGGCGTTGGAAATCCAATTGCTTGCGGTGCTGGAAACAACACAGATTGCAACGATATCAATGCCAATATGAATCCAGGTGTAACAGAAATTTGTAATGGTATAGATGACAACTGTAGTGGCGTAGCCGACGAAGGATTGTTGATCAATTTCTACCAAGACTTGGATGCGGATAGCTATGGCGATCCCAACAACATGATGCCTGCTTGTACACAACCGGAAGGTTTTGTGCTCAACAATTTAGATTGTAATGATGCGGCCAATTGGGCAAATCCAGATGGAGTGGAAGTTTGCAATGGCGTGGATGATAATTGCAATGGCGCAATCGATGAAGGAGTTTTGTTGGTGTATTATGCCGACGTGGATGGCGATAGCTACGGAAACCCTCTAGATAGCGTATTTTCTTGTGCTCAACCAGATGCATATATCGATAACAATTTGGATTGCAATGATGCTGTTCCCACAGCATATCCAGGAGCTGCTGAAGTATTTGATGAGTGGGACAACAACTGTAATGGGCTGATCAACGAAGGATTCGAGTTTATTCCAGATGCTTTCTCTCCGAATAATGATGGTGATTATGACACATTTGTCATCGATCGATTATTGCCCCAAGAGACTGTCACTTTCAAAGTATACAACAGATGGGGCGCGTTGGTCTATAGTGCTGATAACTACCAAAACGATTGGAATGGAAAGAGCAACATTGGGTCACATACAGGAGAAGATTTGGTCGTTGGAACCTATTATTATGAAATCGAATTGAGATTCAGTAAAAAGAATTACTCAGGTTATATCACACTTTGGAGATAATCATTTAAACGAAGTAGAAAATGAAAAAAGTATCCTTAATATTTTTCTTGGTGTGTAGCTTGCAGATGCTGGCTCAACAAGATCCTCAGTATAGCTTGTACATGTTCAATGGATTGAGCATCAATCCAGCATACGCTGGTTCAGACAATGGCTGGGTGGCCAATCTCAATTATCGAAACCAATGGGTGGGAATGGAAGGTGCTCCACGCACCATGACTGCCAATGTGAGCGGACGATATGCACAAGATCGTTTGGGAACCGGCCTAATGGTAATGAATGACCAAATTGGAATTTTTCAACGCAATCACTTCTCCTTGTCGCAAGCCTATCATTTGCGCATGACCAAGGTTATTGCTTCATTTGGTTTGCGCGCTACTTACGAGCAAATGTCAGCAGGGTTTGCCGGAGCCAGCTATGCAGCGAATCAAGGTGCTGGTGCTACGCCGGATGCTGTGTTCGCGAATAATCAAACCTACAGCAATATGAATTTTGGCGCTGGTTTTTATTTGCACAACAATAAATTTTGGCTGGGTTATTCAGCACCAAGCTTGATGAAAAAACAATGGAATGAGTTGAGCACTGCTGCTACTTCTGGCGCGTATCGATCAGTTCAGCATTTGGTTTCAGCGGGATATATTTTCAATTATGGAAAAACCTGGTCATACAAGACTTCCATGTTGTTAAAGAAACATGAATCAACGAGCTTGATGTGGGAGGCAGGAACTATGGTTTATTACTCAAATGTATTTGGAGCAGGAATTTCTAGAAGAGGAACAGATGCATGGATTGGCATGATGGAGTTTCAAATTGGTAATATTGCTCGATTGATGTATGCATACGATTTCACCAGTTCCAGATTGGCAAATTACAATTCGGGAACGCATGAATTGATGTTGAAGTTTTTTATTTCGAATCAATACAGAGGTCAAGTTTCACCACGATTATTTTAAGCATGAAAAGTAAAATAGTAATATTGATATTATCTGTGATGTGCTCTGTTTCGACTTGGGCGCAGGAATTGGATTTGAGTCGTGGTGATCGCATGTTTGACAATAAGTCTTATGCAACAGCAGCGAGCTATTATGCACGGTACGCGGACATTTCTCCCAAGGCCAGAATTCGTTTGGCTCGGTGTCAATATTGGATGAAAGAACCATTGGCATGCGCCAATTCATACGCGGTAGCGTTAAAAGACTCTTTAAAAGATGTCGATCGCTATTATTATGCGGATGTGTTATGGCAGCTGGGGAGATCTGAAGAGTCCAAGGCGATAGGTGCAACCATCTCCAACGAAATTTTAAAATCGGTCGTGGATGGGTTTCAAAATTTACAAACCGATTCGATGTTGGTGTATCAAGAAAGGGATGTGAAGGTGGATCGAATGGACTTGAATCCGGATGGTAGTGCTTTCGGTGGTTATTGGTACAAAGGTCAATTTTATTATGTTTCTAATTCCAAAAAACCTACTCTATTGGATGAGGTTTCACCGAATGATTCCGCATCCTTTTTGGACATTTCCATCAAAGAAAAAGAAACACCTTTGGTTCCTCTCAATAAAATCAATTCATCTCGTCACGAAGGTGGATTGGCAGTGAACAAGGAAGGCAATGTCATTGTCATCACAAGAACCGTTAGTGGGGGAATATTTTCGCCAATGGAGATGCCGCAACTTTTTGAATTGAAACTGAAAGCAAACGGTAAGTGGACTCACCCTAAGAAGATCTCTTTTTGTGATAATAAATTTTCCTATGCGCATGCATCTTTTTCAACGGATGGGAAAACCATTTATTTTGTTTCAAATCGCCCCGGAGGTACGGGAGGATTTGATGTCTACAGCTCAACCATGATGGACGGAAAATGGGGAGAGCCTGCATTGCTCAATACCCGTGTCAATTCTACAAGTGATGAGTTGTTTACTTCAGTTTCTGATGAGCATCTTTTTTTCTCATCGAATAGAAAGGGTGGTATGGGCGCTTTTGATTTATATGCCTACAATATCAAAGAGGGAACCATTGAACATTTGCCGCAGCCCATCAACTCAAAGCGCGATGATTTCTCTTTCGTGAACAATGGGACGGATAGCATTTGGTTTGTGAGTTCCAATAGAAATTTCAACGTGGGTAAGGATGAAATTCTTCAATTGCAATATCCTACTGTGCATGAGTTTTTGTACTTGCGCGATAAGGAGACAAGCAAATTGATACGCAACACTCCTGCAAAACTTATCTCTGCAACTGGATCATTGCAGGACACCGGTATTGATAAATCAGGTAAGATTCCTCCTTTCATGCAAAATGGAGATTCCATTTTTGTTTATGGTTATTATCCGCACAAGGTTCAATTCACCGATCAAAAAGGAATCAAGCGTTTTTTCAGAAAGCATAGTTCCAACGAGCTCAGTCCAATTAAGGAAATTTTGTTGGATGTTGCCATTCCAAAAGAGGTCGCGCAATATGCCGGCGAGAAGGCCATTCAAATCACCAGCAATAATGGTCAGTTCAAAAAAGTTTCTTCGATGACGGGTGAAAGTGAAATTGCTGCTGTGATTCCTTTCAATGCTGTTCAGGTAGGTGATACGGTCACAGTGAGCGTGTATCATGGAGATACCTTATTGGCTACTTCTGTAGAAGTGATCAAAACCAACAACATTTACAGAGCACGTGAAGTAAAGGTGACAGAAAAGCAATGGAAGGGTGAGGTGTTCCTGAATGATACCATTAACAGTCCGAAGAAAGGAAATCTAATTCGAAATTTGAAGTCGATTTATTTTGCAACCAACAAATGGCTCATTTCACCAAGTGCAAAGCGTGAATTGTCTCAAGTCATTTTGTACATGAAGGAAAATCCAACTGTGATTATTGAATGTGCTTCGCATGCCGACTGCCGAGCTTCAAAAGAGTATAATTTGAAATTGTCAGAGCAACGCGCCAAAGCCACAGCGGATTATATTGTTCGACACGGAATCGAAAGAGATCGCGTAAAACACAAAGGCTACGGTGAAGAAAATCCAGTCAATGGATGTATTTGCGAGGGACAAATAAAGACAACCTGTTCCGCCAAAGATTTACAACTCAATCGCAGAACAGATTTCTTGATTTTAAAGAAATAATTTTAGAATAAACCGTGCAATTGGCTGTCGATGCCGGAAATGATTTTCCCCAAGTCTTCAGCCTGTTCATGGAAACGGTTGTTGTCAATATCGATGATCAACAATTTTCCTTTGCTGTACGTACTGATCCATGCTTCGTAGCGTTCATTCAAACGGGTTAAATAATCCAGGCGAATGGCTTCTTCGTAATCGCGACCACGCTTTTGAATGTTCTGCACCAAAGTGGGAACACTCGCGCGCAGATAAATCAACAAATCGGGAGGAGTGATGAATTCATCCATCACCGAAAAAAGATCAGCGTAGTTTTCGAAATCACGCGTTGTCATCAATCCCATTGCGTGCAAGTTGGGAGCGAAGATATAAGCATCTTCATAAATCGTTCTGTCTTGAACAACATTCTTTCCTTTCTTGTTCAACTCAATCAATTGAGCCAGTCGGCTCTTTAAAAAGAATACTTGCAAGTTGAAAGACCAACGCTGCATGTCTTTATAAAAATCAATCAAATATGGATTATCATCTACCTCTTCAAAGTGGGGTTGATATTTGTAATGCTTTGAAAGCAGAGTTGTGAGCGTAGTTTTACCGGAACCGATGTTTCCCGCAATGGCAATGTGCATAATTCGTTAGGTTAATATAGACACTTCGAAAATAAGAGAATTGAGTATGAAATTAGTGATTTTCCCTGCAATTGTTGACAACTTATGGCTGAACCTCTCTCCAAGGAGTGAATTCAATAGGATCTGCACTGAAATAGATTCCGTTCTCGTCCATGTAAACAGGGCATTTGCTCACCGTACCAATGGTTTTGATGGTTGGGTATAATACTTCGATCTTATTGTCTCTGCACTGCATCACTTGGCCATCTATCAGCCAAGTTGGTGCGTATGAAAAAGGATATACATTGCTCAAACCGCCGAGTAAATCAAAAACAAAAAAGTGCTCACCATCTCTCAAATACAGTTGCTGCCCATTTTCTGCCATCCATCGAATTTCCCAAGAGGAGTGAATATAGGATTGCGATAAATTGGGGATTTGCAAGATGGATTCGCCATGTGGATTGATTTTGATCAAGGTTTTCTCCATGTTATTCCAAAGCCAATAGCCAGACCATTTTGAACCACAGACTTGTGTAATCCATCCCATGTTCAGATTTTCTAAATTGATCTGCCCTTGTATGCTCAATGTGTTATCGAGGATAACGATGCTTTGGCTGTTTTCAAAAAATAAAAATGGCTTGAATGGATTGGTGAAATCAATATTTTGGATATCGCCGAATGAAAGGAGATTGTTTTGAAAGACAATCGCACTATTGCTTTCTTTTTTTTCGATTTTGCTTTTATTCCATCGGTAAATATTGCCCAATGGATCGATGCTCATCGAAGTGTATTGAGCCAATCCAAATTGGAAAGTCAACCACAAGTATGTACTAATCCCTAATTTCCAAAAATTCATGCAAGTCGCGGATATATTCATGGTTGGGGTGCAATCTCGGAACTTTGTTTTGTCCGCCAAGTTTTCCTCTGTGTTTCATCCATCCCATAAAGGTTCCAGCTGACACAGATTCTATTTGCAAAGCGGTGAGGTTCAAATCTCCTTTTCTTTTGGCATCGTAATCTGAATTGATTTCTCTAAGTGCAACATCTAAATCTGTTGCAAATTGAAACATGTCTCGGGGTGCCTGATGGAATTCTATGATCCAATGATGGTAGGCAATATTGTCCTCATTGGCCTTGGACATAATGGGTCCGACGGTGTAATCAGTAACAGTACATTGGTGCTGCAGACAAATCTTGCTCAATGCTTGTTCAGCATTTTCAACCATCAATTCTTCTCCGGCAACGTTGATGTATTGCTTGGTTCGTCCTGTTATTTTAATTCGAAAAGGGTGGGTAGATGTAAACCGAATCGTATCGCCAATCAAGTATCGCCAAAGTCCGCCATTGGTAGATATGACAACGGCATAGGAAGGACCTACTTCAACTTGACTGAGGTTCAAGGTTTCGGGATTTTCTTTTTCCAATTCTGTCATGGGAATAAACTCGTAGTAAATTCCGTAATCGAGCATCAACAACAAATCATCGTCATGGAGTCTGTCCTGAATGCCAAAAAATCCTTCGCTGGCGTTATAAGTTTCCATGAAGTGGATCGGGCGAGTGCAGATATCCAAAAATTGTTGACGATAAGGAAGAAAGGAAATTCCACCGTGCATATACAACTCCAAATTGGGCCAAGCTTCATGAATCGATTTGATTTGCTTCTTCTCGCAGATCTTTTGCATCAACAACAAAGTCCAACTGGGCACTCCCGCGATGTTGGTGACATCTTCGTTCATGGTGGCCTCAGCCATGGCCTCTAATTTTTCTTCCCAATTTTCCATCAAAGCGATTTCTTTGGATGGCGTTCTTTTGTTTTCAACCCAACTGGGCAAGTTGTCGATGATGATGGCAGAAAGATCTCCTGTCAATTTTCCTTGATGATCATGGATGATTTTTGAAGAGCCTCCTACAACGAGTGTTTTACCATTGTATAATTTTGCAGTTGGTTGAATGTGGTAATAAATAGACAATAAATCTTTACCGCCTTTGTAATGACATTCCTCCAATGATTCTGGAGTAATGGGAATGTACTTGCTTTTGTTATCAGTGGTTCCACTGCTTTTGGCAAACCATTTCACTCGATTGGGCCACGTAACCTGCTGCTCTCCATCTTTGATTTTATCGATGTAAGGTCGGAATGACTCATAATTGCGAATGGGTACATTTTTTTTGAAATCAGCAAGATTTTTGATTTGCTGAAAGTTGTGCTCAAAACCAAATCTCGTTGAGCCAGCTTCTTCTATCAAATAGTAAAGCAATTCTTCTTGTACCTCAACGGGGTACTTCATAAAAAGTTCTATTTGATGTATTCTTTTGGTAATAAACCAGGAGAATACAGTGTTCATGGCCATGAAGTAAAGCTAAACCAAAATCAAAATCAAAGCCGCATCTGTTTTGCAAATTTTGATGACTTATGAGGATTCCATGGGTCGTTGTATGATGACTTAAAGAAAAGTTCTTGTATATATGCAATGGTTCGGGTGAAACGCAAGAAATAGCCGAAGTAAACGACCATCCCCGGTAAATAAGGTAAAAAGTAAGCGATTGGTTCTTTTTGCGAAAGCCTGAACATGGAAAACAAGATAAATTTGATCAGATAATTGGCGGAATATAAGCACAAGTTGGTAAGCAAAATGAATGGTAACAAAGAGGTGAAATTAAAAATGATATCGATGATGTAGAAATACCATTTGAAGTTCAATACGAGGTTGTAGACAATATTTTCTGCGAATGATATGAAATTAGACCAAGAGAAATTCCGAGTAGGAAGAAGTACATCGATATGTTTTCTCAATCGGAATCGGACCAAAGATTTATCCCAACGCAATCTTTGTTTGGCCAATTTTCTGAATGTATCAGGAGCGCTGGTTTTACAAATGGCCGTGGGTTCGTATTTGACTTTGTAGCCTATTTTTCTCAGCTTTACGGTAATGTCACCATCAAGACCAGGCCCAATATCCCATCCGCCAATCTTGTCTAGCGCTTCTTTTTTAAAGGCACCAAAGGCGCCGCTGATGACCCGATAAATACCCAGCTCACTGCTAGAAATTCGACCAATCGAGATGCTGTCGAAATATTCAATCGCTTGGAAAGTAGCGGCCAACGAATCTTTATAATTCCTAACTTGTACGTTTCCACCAACCCCTCCCACCAAAGGATCGAAATAAAATACCTTGACAATGTTCTCAATAGCATTGGGATCATAGGAGCAGTCTGCGTCCAAATGCACCACAAATTCTCCTTTGGAAAATCGCCAGGCCAAATTAGCGGCCGATGCTTTACCTCCGCGAACATCGTTGCGAATGAATAGATCGATAAATCCCTTTTGTTGTAAATTACGACAAATCCGCTCTGTGTCATCATCACTGCCGTCGTCAATGACAATCACCTCATAGTTTTGGTATGTTTGACCTTGCAGGGATTGAACCAATTTGTAAATGTGCTTCCCTTCGTTTTTCCCTGGGATAATGATACTCACCAATGGCATGCGGGTCCAAAGTTCATGGTGCGCCTTTGTCCATCTGTCTTTTCTGAAGCGATGTGTGAATTGCCAAAGTAATAGAACAAAGAGCTCTAAAACGAAGAATCTAAGAAATTCAAAAACTACAAAAAAATAAAAGTATCGAATGAACTTGGCGAGTCCAATCGATGTTACAAAACTTACAAAATTGTCTACAAAGTTCATTCGTTCAGCAAAAGTCTCTTTATGTCTACCACACCTTCGTGGGCGTTTTTCAATTCTGATAATTCCTTTTCTATGAACTTTATCTTCATGTTGAATTGATCAAAATTTTCATTTACCAACTGCTGAATGCGCTCAACGATATCATAGGGAGTTTGCTGTTCAGAAAGATCTTCCTTGGCCAATCGTCTGGTCCAAATAAATAAACCAGAAGAATTCAAAGTGAGGTAGTCAAGTGGTGATATTTCACCTTTTAATACTTGCGCGATTTCTTTGATGATGGATTGTTTTTTAAAACCACCAAAATGAGTCGCAAAATCATTGAGATTTTCAATATTCAACCCACACAGTAAAACGCGGTCATCTTGTTTTCTCAGCAAATCAAATTGCAGCAAGGTTTCAAAGGTCTCTTCACTTTGAATATCTGTAATTTCAATTTTGTTGGGATGATTGCTCAACTCCATTCCTTGTAAAATGGACTGTCTTCCTTTTTTGGTGAGCTTGTAAGTATTGATGTCACGTGCTTGCAAATATTGAACGTCTGTATCGGTTTCACAGTTCAGACATTTGGCTTTGACGTAGATATCTTGGAATCGGCTATCACAAGTGTTACAATGGTTCAGTACCGAAGGTTTGTCATAGTCAACCCCAATATGGTGCAAGCTTTTGTTGCACTTGGGGCAGGACAAAGTATCGTTGACATTGTTTTGGAAATCGGTGATGGGGCCGATATAGGCGCAAGGAAAGTGATGCACCAAATCTTCTCCGTAGGTATTGGATGATTTGCAATGCGGGCACACCTCACGGAAACTCAAAAGGCCACCTGCGCAATTGTTGCACAGATAAATTTTTTCTTCAAAGTCAGGCCAAATCAATCCCTCCATTTCTGCCCAATCCAATGCATTCAGTACTTCCGGTTCTTCGTGTTGTTCAAATGAAACAGAAACTTGCGGAAAAGAATAACCGATAATGGAGTAGGGATCTAAGATGGGTTTTAAAGTGCGCACTTGACGTGTGTACATCAAGTCCATCGCCTTTTTAATGACTTTGCTATAATCACCGGGAGGTGTATGCGGGTGCAAATCCAGTGAACGAATAAAAATATCTTTCGACTTTTCTTCAATTCCTTTGACATCATCTTCGCCAAAAATGAAACCGTCGATTAGCCCATGCAGAATGCTATTCTTTTTAGGTGTGAAGTTCTGAATAAATATAGGCTTCAAGTACACCTCAGGTTGGTGGTGTCTTCTGATACTGATGACAACACTTCTGATAAAATTCCCGTCGTTAGATTCTATGATCACTGCATCTTGGCCCATGATGTTGGACAAGGAATATCCACTTTGAGCAGTAATTTTGATAACAAACAATTGGCCGATTCTAAAGGTTTGAAAACTCATGATCTGCGCGTTTAGTATTTGAATCGTGTAACCAAGGCGCCCATTTTATAATAGCTCTCCCATTCTTTAGCTTCAGTGGTGTCTTTGGGATAAATATCACCGGCCAATGAACGAGTTGTTGGTTCGTAGCGTTTTTGATATTCTTCTGGCAAAGGAATAGTGGAGTAGTAAAATCTCTTTAAAATACCAGTAGTCTTTTTCCCGTTCGGGAACTCAACAGTAAATTCATCGCCAACCTTCAAATAATCAATGTCGGCTTGCTCGAAGTAAGCACGAACAAAAATCGGTGACACCCTGTGTATCGACATGGTAATCTCCGATTTTAAGCAGGTCTCAAATTGACGGATATATACGCGATTAACGGATCCATCGAATGGTGAGACGAAATATTTGTCCGCTGCAATGCCTTCTTTAGCCAATCTGAAATTCTTTTTATAGTCCTGATTGATGGTTGGAATTTTAGCGCGCAAATTTTCGATAGAAGAGCGGAGCTTCTTGTTTTCTTCTTCGATACGAGAAATGTCTGACTTCAATTTTATGATTTCGTTGTTTCTTAAATCCAATCTGCTTTGGGGCATAACTCCCAATTGAACCATGGCCTGTATCTCTTTCAATTCGGATTGATACGTTTTGATCAAACTCTGATTCTCATCTATGTGGGTTTCGTTTACAGCAATTCTCTGTTCGGTATTCAAAATTTCTCTCACCACCCATTGGTAGGCAGGGTTGTCATTATTACTGGATGGCGATTGAATTTCTGCAGTTACATCATAGCTTTGATCAGGTGCATTTTCAATATAGCGAAACAAAGTATCGCCAAATTTGACCTCTTGGTCTTCGTCGACGAAATATTCCATGATCCGGCAATCTTTCAATAAACGTACGTTGACGTTTTCATACAAAACATGGGATTCAGCACGCACATAAAAGTTGCGTGTAAAGATGTAATATCCTAACCATCCAATCAAGGAAAAGAAAACGATGAAATAGATAATGCGGTCCCATTGTCGTCTGGACTTAACAGGCCCCTTGTCGCTCATGACTCGGATATCAGCTCCCTGTCTTTTAAAGTTTACGCTTTTCAATGGTTATTGATTTAAAAGTAAATAGGTTTCGTAATCGTGAATGGAGGTCTTTTGACTACTGTGCCATCCTCGGATTGCATCAAAATCCTTTTGCATATCCACTTTGTTCGCGTAGTCTTTGCATCGCAGAGCAATGTTGATTTTATTGCCAAAAATGGCAACTTCTTCAGCACTTCTTCTCTGAATAGCCTCAGGCCCTGTTGTTTCATAGGCCATTAATACGACTTCATCCACCAAAGGTTGCATCAATTGTAAAAAAGTTTCAGGATAAAAGAGTGGAATGGAAATTCCCAATTCCCAGCCATGCAAATCACAAAATGCCTTGGCTTCCTTTAAACGTGCTATGTATAGATTTTGGTAGTACGCGCTACTGTCTTTGTAGCCTTCTATGGTATGCGGCTCAATATCCAAATGCAATCCTGAAATGGATGTCTTGCCGTACAATTGATACAGACTATCCAATTGCGGTGTGATGTCTCTACTGATCCATTTGTTTTTTCCAACAAGCAGTTGAGTGCCTATATCTTTTTGCTGCAATGATTGTATCAGTTCATTGAAAGTGTTTCTTTGAATACGATCACTGCTGGGAGACAAATACACTTGATCAATTCCCCATTGAAATACCTGATTGGCCACATCGCTAGGTTTGCGGTCGGTCCATGATTTGGACCAAATGAATAAGTTCTGTTGGGCAATCAAAACGTTGTTTTCTTGATCAAAGGATACTGCCGTTGCATTGACATCCCAAGGCTTGGTGAATCGAATGACATTTTCTTGGGGGATGTATTTTCGGATGTCTCCCAATTTTAAATAGAGTTGTTGGTGCAAATCCATTTGCTCGATAACGATGTCCCAATACTCAACCAATGATTGCAATGCAGTAAGCGGTAAAAAGTATTCAGAAGAATGTTGTGATTGTTGGTGATACACACTCAATTGCTCCAAGGTGAGTTTGCGTTGGGCTTCTTTGATAGAATATTGCTTGAGCTTATATCGGAACTCATAAAACAAATTAGACACTTCTGACCAAATGGCTTCTTGTTCTTGACTGATGCGCCATTTCTCTTTTTGCAATTGAATGTGCTTTCCAGCTTTGTAATCAGAATGAAAAATTTTCAAAGGAATATCGGCTTGCACGCCCATCGAAATGTATCCGCGGTTGGATTGCACACCAATCATGTCAAAATAATTGTAGCGCAAATTCCCATTCAACTTGACATCATTCATCCAATTGTATTGCATTTGCTCCGCTTCTTCTGCTAAAATAATTTGCCTTTGACTGGCATCATTGTGATTGCAAAGAGTTCTCAGTGCTTTTGGATTGATATCAAACAAGGGCAATAGTTCGGGATATGCAAACAAAGTCGTATCAACGTAGGGACGCATGCTCTCGTTAAAACTCTGGTAAGTCTGGATGAGCCCAGTAACTTCAATTTTTGATTTGTAGGCATCCAATAAAATGGGGAGCAACAAAGTTTTATTCTCAACCAATTTTTCTACAATCGCAATTTCTTCGTCCAATATGGATTGCTTTTGTCGCAATGCATCCAATTTGAATTTATTGAAATAATAGATCAATGCATTGCGCTGTTCAAATGTGACACTGTTGGCGCGCTCTTGCTGAATCCCGAGAAGTTCTATTTGTTTTTGATTTTCTACAACTCTGGCCTTGTGTTCATTTTCCATTAATCCACCGGATAGCAAATCCCATTGAATACCCGTGGCCATTTTGGATCTGAAAAACAAGTTGTCTTCCCCAGGTTGAGGAGAGAAATTTTGTTGTGTGCTTGTATTCCAAGAAATTCCAGCGTCTGCTCTTAATGCAGCAGATTTGATATCGTAATATTGATTGATACTCTTGATTCGGTCATTCTGATTCATGGCCAATGGAATAGGCCAAGTTTTTTGAATAATCCCCCAATCTTGCATGAAAGCAGGAGTGCTTTGCGATTTTGGAAAGTGTTCATTCCATACGCCAGTCAATTCATTCACCGAGGTGATGGGTAAAGAATTGACCTGCCCCAACATTGAAATTACCAATGTGTTGAAGATGAATAATATGATGAACGATTTTTTGATTTCCATAACCATTTTAAACACAGCGCGCAAAGATAGTGATTTTAATCAACTTTACTTTAATTATAAACAACTCATGAACATTTCTTAATATGAGTTGTTTGGGATTTTCTTTTGCGGTATGAAAATCTTGAAGAAGAATCTCAAATGGTTGTTCATGATATTGTTATCAGTAGCAATCGCATGTCATTCACCGCAAAAGATAGCCAAAACAGATTGGGATTTCTCCCAAGAAATCGATTTCAGTGCCGAAGAAATGAGTACATTGATTTTGCCAATATCTATTTCTATGGTGCAAATAGAGAGAAAAATCAATTCAATCATGCCTTGGGAATTTCACAATCCGGAATGGCCAAATTTTTCCAATGGAGCATGCAAGGATCCTCACGTCAAGTTCACCATGCAGAGGGATAGTCTCCATTTTAAGGTGGATGGCAACACCTTGTATTTTGATTTGGATTTGCGTTACAGCATTGAAGGGGAAGCCTGTCCTGTGTGCTGGGGAGAGGATTGCACCTCGCCGAAAATTCCTTTCTCTTGCGGTATTGGAAAGGAAGGTTGGCGAAAAATTCACTGGAAAGGGAAAATAGTTTGGACCATAGGAAATGATTTTCAGTTGAAAACGAAATCAGAAAGTTTGCAATTGATTCCTGCCAATCCTTGTGAGTTTACGTGGCTTAAAATTGATTTCACCCATTTGGTATTAGCCCAAATGCAGTCTTCCATGAAAGATGCTTTAGCCCAAGCTGATTTAATGTTGTCCAAACGAAATTTGAAGAAGGACATAGAACCCATCATGAGTCAAATTCAAAATGGCATACCCATTCAGGACAAAGGATTTTTGAGAATCACACCGCACCGCTTGGCTATTTGGAATATGAAATCCCAAAATGGGCGCCTTTCAGCAACTTTAGGAATAGAAGTAATTTTGTCCATGTCCGCAAATCCTAACTCGACGATTGCTCAACATGGAGTGTCATTTTCTCATTCGGCATTTTCCCAAAACAATTCTCAAATCAATTTTCATATACAATATTCGAAAGAGGAAATTCAAAATTTAGTTGCTCAAAATGTAACCCAAAAGAAATGGCCTGTAAGCAGCGATGAATCGGAATTTCTATTTGTACACGATTTAAAATTGGATGGCTCTCCCAATAATCGCTGGCATATTCAAATGAATGCAGATATTCAAACCAAACGACTCAAACGAAAGAATGTAACGGTTGTATTAGAAGCCACTCCTCATTTGTCAGCAGATGGAAAAAAAATGCTGCTCAAGGATTTGGATTTGGATGTCAGTGACAAGAATAAATTGTTGGAGTGGGGAATTAAATGGGAGACTTGGAAATCTCAATTGCAGCATGAAGATGGTTTGGTTTTTTCCTTAGAAACCCCTTTGCAAAAGGCGCAGCAAGCAATTAATGACCAACTCAGGAATGAGCAGTGGAAGGACATTCAAGTGCAAGGTGAGTTAAACGATTTGCGCTTCACACGATTGCAATGGAAAGACGATGGAATTCAATTGTCCGTAATGGCAACGGGTCAATGGCGATTGATTTGGGACAGACCGTTTTAATGTTTTTTCTGAAAGACATGCAATTTCTGAAGGTCAAGTGGTACTTCTTGAAAGTCACCGTTTAAGCCCAGATTTTTTTCAGAAGTAATCACCCATTCTTGGTGCTCGAAAGGGTCTAGTCCAATTCGGTAATAACGAAAAGCATATCCAATCAATGAGTAATCATCATGCAATTCTTGTGTGAAATGAAAAGTTTTTTGTTCCGGAAAATGCTGTGCGATTTTACTCAAATCCATCTGCGTTTTTACATCGCGTACACAGGTTCCTGAAAATTGGATTGCCATTCCAAACGACACTACAAGTAAGGTAAAGAAAACTACCCAGCCCCATTTTCTGGGAATCATTTGCAACTTTCCGTGCAACTTTTCCAATATGGGCAATGCCATCAAGGATAAACTCAAAATGATAAGTGGCCAAGCTGGAAGCAAATAAAACTCTCGTTGTTTCAAAGAAATCATCATGGGAACAATCCCCGATAAACCCAATAAAAACACAGCAATTGTTTTCTTATCCAACTGCCATTTCAATTGTTTGCGCCAATAAATCCAGCCCATTCCGATAAAGCCTATGGTTGGAATGGCATGATTGAAGGTTTGAAAGAGAATATAAAACCGTGTGTCAACGGTAACGATGTTTTTCAGACTATTGCCAATTTGCTGGTGGAAATAGGCATCCCAACTTTGTTGTACTGTTTGACTAAGGCAATAAGGAACAAAAAATAACAAGAGTGCGCTCATCAACGCAATTAAAAAATGCTTGAATACCAATGAACGATTTTCCAATCGGAACAGCCACAAAATTGGTCCCAAGGCCATTGGGAAAAGACCTACGGGTCCTTTGGTGTAAAAGGACAAAGTCCACAACAATCCTGCTATCAACGATAGTTTCCAATTGTCTTGTCTAAAACTTTTCCATTGCATCAAAATGGCCAAGAGCACCCATAGTCCCATGAGGTTTTCCAAAAGATTGTTGGGCAAAGCCCAAATAACCAACGGTGTTGTTCCCCAGAAAAGTAGGGGCCAATAGCCCAATTGTTTTCTATCGGGTTGTAAGAAAGACCAAATTTTCACCAACGCCCAACCAGAAAAAAGAAGGGTGATGATGCTGTACCAGCGATCGAGCAAAGGGGAATGCGAAAACGAAAACAAACCACTTTGAATGAACATTCCCAAGGGTGGGTGCTCATGAAAATGGGGATGTAAAAAAGGTGTGAATTGAGGGTTCCAAAAGCTACCCAAGTGATCATGGAGATTCATGGACACCGTTGCGTAAATCAACCCGTCCATGAACATTCCATAAGAAAACCAATACGGAGAAACAATTCCGATAATAATGATGAGAACGATTAAATACGGCAAGCGACTCATCAAAATAGCGTATTGATTATTTCAAAATCTCTCTGGAGATCACTAATTTTTGAATTTCAGATGTTCCTTCACCGATCGTGCACAATTTAGAATCACGGTAGAATTTTTCTACCGGGAAATCTTTGGTATAACCATATCCACCAAATATCTGAACGGCTTCATTGGCTACACGAACACTGACTTCAGAAGCATAATACTTGGCCATTGCCGAAACAGTGGTTACTTTTTGGTGCGTATTTTTCAAGTGACATGATTCCAAAAGCAACATATCCGCGGCTTCAATTTCAGTTGCCATATCTGCCAATTTAAAGGCAATCGCTTGAAATTTGGAAATGGGTTGACCGAACTGTTCCCTTTCTTGAGAATATTGCACTGCGGCCTCAAATGCTCCTTTCGCAATTCCCAATGCCAATGATCCAATTGAAATTCGACCTCCGTCTAAAATCTTCATGGCCTGAACAAAACCATCTCCCACTTTTCCGAGGATTTGGCTTTCATGTACACGACAATTGTCAAATATCAATTCTGCCGTTTCAGAGGCACGCATGCCCAATTTATTTTCTTTTTTGCCACCCGAAAATCCTGGCGTTCCTCTTTCGATAACGAATGCTGTTATTCCATGAGAATCGAGTAAATCTCCCGTTCTAACCAAAACAACAGCTACTTCGCCACTAATGCCGTGTGTGATCCAATTCTTGGTTCCATTGATGATCCAGTGCTCTCCGTCTTTAACAGCAGTGCACTTCATGCGCATGGCGTCACTTCCGGTATTGGCTTCTGTTAAGCCCCATGCGCCAATCCATTCACCACTAGCCAATTTGGGAAGATACTTTTGCTTTTGCTCTTCATTTCCAAATTCCAAAATGTGGTTGGTGCAAAGCGAGTTGTGGGCTGCTAAACTCAATCCGACAGAGCCACATACTTTGGCAACTTCTACTATCGCTGTTTTGTATTCGAAATACCCCAATCCGGCTCCGCCATATTGCTCAGGTACCAATATCCCCATCAATCCCAAAGCTCCCATTTTGCGGAATACTTCGCGGGGAAATTCTTGACTCTCGTCCCAAGTCATGACATGGGGACGTATTTCTTTTTCTGCAAAATCACGCACCATCTGTGCGATCATGCTCTCGTTTTCTGATCGATTAAAGTCCATATTGAAAATTTATCATTGAAATTCTCTGCTTTTTTAAAGCGTGACAAAGGTATGAATTGGCACTCCGAAATGTGTTAAATTTTCTTGACCATTTAATCCTTGTATATTCATTAAAAAACCGAAGCCTACCAAGGTGGCTCCGGCCGCTTGGATAAGCTGTGCTGCTGCTGTTGCCGTGCCTCCTGTGGCCAAAAGATCATCGTGGATATATACTTTTTGACCGGGTTGTAAATCGGCTTTTTGCAGTTCCATGGTGGCTTGACCATATTCCAAATCATACGAAACTTGGTAGCAGGGTCTGGGCAATTTGCCTTTTTTGCGAATCATGACAAAAGGCTTGTTCATGGCCAATGCAATGGCAAAGCCCATCGGAAATCCTCGGCTTTCCAAGCCTACTATGACGTCTGCTTCGGTAGCTGCGATAAGCTGCGTGGCAGATGCAATGATCTGCTTGGATAGCTCAATATTCCGAAAAATGGGTGTTATGTCTTTGAATAAAATCCCTGGCTTGGGGAAGTCGGGCACGTCGATGAGGGCGGCTAAAAGTTGATCACTGAGTTTCATAAGTTGTACTATCCACGGCAAGATAGTACAGGATCTTACTCCACATCGAATCTGGAATGGCTTTACTCAATTTTATATCATCAATATGATGATAGGGTCCATGGGATTGCCGATATCGAATCAAACGCTGAGCTTGCTGGTAGCTGAGATAGGGGTGCTGCACCAGTTCGTCCAAAGTAGCTTGATTTACTTTTAGTTTTCTCACCTGACCATTGCATTTCCATTTGCTGTGCAGACTTTCCCAGGTGGATTCCTTTAATTGTGGAATTTCCAGAAGTTGTATCAGACTGTAATAGCCGCCCAAAGCTTCTCTGTATTGGATGATGCGTTGAGCCAAGAATCCGCCAATCTGGGGCAGCCCTTCCAACATGGCGCTATCGGCTTTATTGATTTCCAATACAATTTGATTGTTCACCTGCACGCCCCAAGTTGAATCATACAAATAGGCATCTACAATTTGTTGCTCACTGCTGTCCGCTGGGTTGAACAAGGCAAGCTTTCTCCAATAAAGAGATCGGGGTTCAGGCGGATACCAAATGGCTCGCAATGTCCATTGCACCAATAAAAGAAAAACCAGTAAGGCCAGCGCAATTCTTTCCGATCGGCTGAAATAAAAAAGAGAGGATTGTCGTGCATTCATGTGACAAAAGAAGCAACGGAGCCAATCTGATTCAGAAAGTACATAAGGTATGGGCACGTTACCAAAGCATATGCATGGGCATCCTAGATGCACAGCAGTTTTGGATTATCTAATACTCCTATCATTTATAGGAGGTATACGCCTAACTTGGTTTACTTTAAAGGAAGTTGAAGCAAATATTGCGAGGTTTTTTTCGTCAACAAAGCAATGGCGGGTGCTAGATTGTCAACTTTTTTTCCAGAGGTCATGATGGTGAGTAAATAGGGTTTGTCACGCAAATAGATTATCCCCATTTCGTGCAACTCATGATCTCCTTTTCGATTGCCGTATTCTCCAAATTTGTGAGCAATGGGCACTGTATGGGGTAATCCAGCAGACATTCCTTTTTTGAAATCACACTTCATGAAAATTTCAATGGCTTTTTCAGACATTCTCGGAGATAGAAATGTTCCGTTGTAAAGCACTTTGAAAAGATTGGAAATTTCATTGGCATGAATCAAATAATTTGTGTTGGAACCATTGGGTTCAGATAAATTCAAGGCACTGAAATTCTTGAGATATTGTTGGTACTGAATTAATGGATGAATGATAGTAGTGGCTTTATTATCGGAGTAGGCAATCATGTATTCTAACAGTTGCTGAACCGAATAAGTTTGACCTTCTACGATACTCTTGTTGTTGTATGTTTGAGGAGGTGCGAATTCTTTGGTGGGGTGATATTCAATCGTTTTACTTAACAGATTTGAATCCAATTCTGCTTGTTGCAGAATATTAAATAGAGCACCGATTTTTAAAAGCGAACCTGGGTGAAAGCGATTATCGGGATTGACGTGTATCCAACCGCTGTATTCAAAATCACGCAAGTATACAGAAGCTGATTGCAATGTGCCTGCTTCTTTCAAAGAGTCAATGGTGTTGGCTAAATCACTTTTAAGATTTAAATACGCTTTGAATTCATTTTTGCTTTCAACAAAACGAAGCGGCTTGATAAATTTATATCCTTGTCCACGCTTGAATTCCAAATGCACGTGATCTGCATTTTGTTCCATTTGATGGGATTCAATCAATCGTTGAACTCCCCATGTCACACTACTCCCCACCAATGCAGATAGAGCTATGGTGACCAACCAATTTTTCTTGTCCATAACGATTCCTAAACCTCGGCGAGGTTAGTTTGGTTGCATGCATATGGGTTGCTATTTTGTTAATAGTGAGAAAAGTCAGAAAATAAAAAAGAGGTCTGTTGAGACCTCTTTTTTCAATCGTTTTTAAATTGTATTATCGTGCAACTCCGACAGCTCTCTTTTCACGGATAACGGTCACGCGAACTTGACCGGGATAGGTCATTTCCGTTTCAATTCTACTGGCCAAACTGATGGCCAAAGCATCGCTTTGCTCATCTGACACTTTCTCGGCTTCAACCATCACGCGAAGTTCACGTCCAGCTTGAATAGCGAATGATTTACTGACTCCGGGATATTCCATGGCCATATTTTCCAAATCGCGCAGACGTTGAATATAGGCTTCTACCACCTCGCGTCTTGCTCCGGGACGGGCTCCACTAATGGCGTCACAAACTTGGATGATTGGAGAAAGTAAAAACTTCATTTCCACTTCATCATGGTGAGCACCAATGGCGTTGCAGATATCTGGTTTTTCACCATATTTCTCTGCCAATTTCATCCCTAAAATAGCATGCGGCAATTCACTCTCATCGTCCGGAACTTTTCCGATATCATGCAATAAACCTGCACGCTTAGCAGCTTTTGGATTCAAACCCAATTCACTGGCCATAGTGGCGCAGAGGTTGGCAACTTCTCGTGAGTGTTGTAACAAGTTTTGTCCGTAAGAAGAACGGTACTTCATGCGGCCCACCATACGAATCAACTCGCTATGCATGCCATGAATACCCATATCAATACAAGTGCGTTTACCCACTTCCATGATTTCGTCTTCAATGTTCTTTTTCACTTTGGCAACTACCTCTTCTACACGAGCGGGGTGAATACGTCCATCTGTCACCAATTGGTGTAATGAAAGACGTGCAATTTCACGACGAACAGGATCAAAGCAAGACAATACAATTGCCTCTGGAGTGTCATCTACAATAATTTCTACTCCTGTCGCGGCTTCTAATGCGCGAATATTTCTTCCTTCACGTCCGATGATTCGGCCTTTCACTTCATCGTTTTCGATATTGAAAACAGAGACACTGTTTTCAACGGCGTGCTCAACAGCTGTTCTTTGAATGGTCTGGATGACAATTTTCTTAGCCTCTTGATTCGCCTTTACTTTGGCTTCATCAACAATGGCTTGAATTTGACCAGCGGCTGCGTTTCGCGCATCCTCTTTCAATTGTTCCATCAAGGAGTCCTTGGCTTGTTGTGGCGTCATTTTGCTGATTTCCTCTAAAAGAGAAATCGCCTTCTGATTGTTCTTGTCTAAATCTTGCTGTTTCTTTTGGGTAATCTCCAACTGTTTGTTGAAGTTCTCTTTTTGTTGCTCAATTTCTTTGTCCTTTTTCTTTAGATTTTCAGTTTGTTGAGACAACTCTTTCTCACGACTGCGGATACGGTCTTCTGATTGCTTGATTTTATTGTTGCGCTCATTGACCTCTTTTTCATGTTGCGCTTTTAATTCTAAAAAGCGTTCTTTGGCTTGAAGAATTTTCTTCTCCTTGATGGTTTCTCCTTCTTTCATTGCCTCGGAGATAAGGCTTTCTTTTCTGGATTTGAGTACACTGTTGTTCAGAAACCATGCTCCTGCGAAGCCCAGTCCTAAAGCAACGACTACTCCAATAACTAATTCCATACGGTTCAGTATTTTGGGTTAATGTTTACTTTATCCTTCGATTATTTCAACCAAAGGGGGGCGCAGAGAAAAATAGAAATTTACAGAATGTAGCTTTCGGCTAGTTGATTTAATCGTTCAAGATCAGGAGTGATGTCCGCAACTACTTCAACGGTTTCAACAACTTTTTCAATTGTTTTTTCTGTTGGAGCAGGTTTAGTAGCCATTTGCAACAAAGTCATGGCCAATAAATCTTGGTGGTCACGAACGCCATATTTTTCTTGAAAGACATCAATGCTGGATTGAATTTTCATTTCAGCTTGACGGATGGTCGCTTCCTCTTCCGGTTTAATGGACAAAGGATAATATCTACCTGCGATTTTTACTTTTATAGATACCTGACTCATCTTAGCTGTTCAATAAAGCGATACATTCATCGATTTCTTTAACCAAATCTTGAATTCTCTGCTGAGTTTTTACCTTGAATTGATCTTGGTTGGACTCGTTATTCAAAATTTGGGTTGGATGGCTGAGTTGAAGTTTTTCCGTCAAATCGTCTATTTGCGCTTGCAATTCTTTATTGATGGTATAAAGAGATGCGAGTTCGCCTTTTTGTTTCGCCAACGTATCCTCCAACAATCGCTTGTTCTCACCCAAACGTCGGATATTAGCTTCTAATTGTACAAATAGCGTTTCTTGGTTCATTTTCTCCAATTTCTGCAATCAACGCTCAAAGGTAATTCTTAATTCGTATGTTTTGCATTTGGTTTTGCTTTTTCATCAACAAGTTTTATTCTACATTTATGAACGAATTATGAATGTCAATTTTTTCTTGCGATGTGGCTGGGCCATTCTCCTTTTTCATTGGACTTTTGCGGTGAAAGGACAAAAGCTTCCTCAATATCCATCCGACCTTTCCAATCCTTTGGATATTCCTTTGTCATTGAGCGGTTCTTATGGTGAAATGCGAGCCAATCATTATCATACGGGTTGGGATTTACAGACAGATGAAAAAGAAGGTCTGCCCGTTAAGTGCATTGCTGATGGTTTTGTTTCTCGCGTTCGAATTTCTTCGAAAGGATATGGATATTCCATTTATGTGACGCATCCCAAATTGGGAATCACCTCTGTTTATGCGCATCTATCTCAGTTTTTTCCCGCCCTAAAAAGTTGGGTGAATGAGCAACAATATGTTTTGAAGAAAAATGAATTGGATTGGGTGCTTAGTCCTGAACAATTTCCAGTAACCCGTGGCCAACAGATTGCATCATCGGGAAATAGCGGATCCAGCGGTGGACCGCATCTGCATTTCGAAATTCGAAATACAGTTACCGAAAAAACAATCGACCCGGCTTTGTTGGGCTATAAAATTCCAGATGTTACTAGACCATTAATTGAGTCGATTTCGTTTATTCCTAAAGGCAGCTTTGCTCCGAGTGATGTGATTCCATTTCGATTCAATGGTGAATCTTATGGTCGTGATACTTTATATGAAGTAGTGGATACTTTTGGAGTGGCTGTTCAAGTGTATGATTGGGTGCTGGATGCCAATCATGCTTGTGGGATCAAGCAAATCTTAACGTTGTGGGATGGTAACATAGTTTCAGAATGGGTGGCTGATTCTTTGGATTTTAAAGAGGTGAAGCATGTGAATGCGCAATGCGTTTTGGGTGTGAAAGAAAGAAATCCAAGAACTACTTATCGAACGTACCAACTCCCCAATTCGCCAGGTACGGGATTTTTGTATATCGAGCGAAACGGATGGATGATCATTCGGGATACCATGACCCATGCAGTGACGGTCATGACTTCTGACTTTTCAGGAAATGCAACATGTGTTTATGCGTTTGTAAAAAGAAAGCCCAAGCAAAAAGTAAACAGGGCCAACTCGCCTTATTACGATTGGTTGACTGGCGGAACTATCACACAAGGGGATTGGTGCCTGCGTATTCCTAAAGATGCATTGTACGAGGAGACCCCATTGACTTGGACCAATTTTTCGGGAATCGAAAAATCAGATTCAATGGTCATGAAGATTTCTATTGATCCCAAGTTCATCTCATTTAAAAATTCCATTCGTTTGGAGAATAATTCTCAAGATTGGTTGAACATGACTTCAGAGGAAAGAGCCAAGTTCGGATGGATGGAGGTAAGAAAGGATGATGATTGGATGGCTTGGGATGAAGACGAAAAATCATATTCGTTCAATCACAGCGGAACGTACAGATGGGTAAAAGATTCACACGCACCTGAAATTAAAAACATGATGCCTTTGTCTCAAAACAATCAATTCGAAATTGTCGAGACAGAAAGTGGTTTAAAAACATACAATGCATATTTTGATACACAATGGATCAAGTTGTATTGGGATGCAAAAAATGATCGATTGATGATCGATCCAGATTGGAAATTAAAGTGGGATCAAAAATCGCCTTTGCGCATTGAATTGACAGACAAGGCGGGTAATTTCAATCAGGTAATCGTTGATGTAAAATAACAGTTAGATAAACTGTTCCTTTTTCATATTGAGCCATTGCAAGGCAGACTTGTGGTACATCCATTGAATGGTCTCGTTGTCCAATCCCATGTCTAAAATGAATTTCCCAATTTCCAAATCACCAAGGGGAAAAGGGTAGTCGGTGCCCAATGCTACTTTTTCTTTGCCTTGTTTTTTCAAGATGTAATGCAGCAACTCCGGATCATGGGTGGCGCTATCAACCCAAAACTTACCCATGTAGTTTCTCGGATTGTTGGGATTGTCTAGAGCAACCAAATCAGGTCTGCAATTGAAGCCATGTTCCAACCGTCCAATGGTTGGAATAAACGACCCTCCTGCGTGTGCAAATAACCACCTAACTTTTGGAAACATATCCATGACACCAGCGAAAATTAAAGAGGCCATGGCGCGAGCTGTTTCTGCGGGCATTCCAACCAACCAAGGAAGCCAATATTTTTTCATATTGTTCTCACCCATCATTTCCCAAGGATGCACCATCACACACATGTCCAGTTCTTCTAACTTTTGCCACAATGGAAAATAAATGGGTTCGCTTAAGTTGAGGTTGTTGATGTTGGAGCCAATTTGAATTCCTTTGTAACCTAGTTTTTTGCATCGCTCCAATTCCACAATGGCCATGTCGACGTCTTGCATCGGTAAGGTTGCCAATCCCACATAATTCTTGGGATGAGCTTGGAAAATTTCGGCAATATGGTCGTTTAAAAATTGACTCACTTTTAATCCATCTTCAGGTTTTGCCCAATATGAAAACAACACGGGAATAGTGCAAACAACTTGCACTTGGGTCTGGTGCTTTTCATAATCTGCAATGCGCACAATGGGATCCCAACAATTGGCTTCGATTTCCCTGAAAAATTTATCGCCTTGCATCATCCTTGCAAATCCTGCACGGTGATGATCCAAATGGATGAACCCATCGTAGCCAAATTCTTTTGACCAGTTGGGTAAAATTTCGGGCATGATGTGGGTGTGGGTATCAATCTTTAACATGGAGCGCTAAGTTACTGATGTTTTTGCACATGTGTCAAATCCAACATATTGACGGCATTGATGGACCAAAAGTCAATCTTGTTGGATACAAAATGCATGACCTGATCGTGATAAATGGGGATGATGGGCAAATCATTCATGACCAATGAATCCAATTTTTGCCAAGCAATTTTTCGAGTGCCTGCATCGCTGGAATATTGAGCCGCTTTATATTGTTTTTCCCATTCGGGATTGTTGTAATGGGTATAGTTGGGACCATTGGGAGAAAATAATTCTTTGGTAAAGACCTGTAAAAAATTCTCGCCATCTGGATAGTCGGCGAGCCAATTTTTTCGAAAAGCGGCGACTTGTCCTTTGGCGATTTTCTCTTTGAAACTACTGCTTTGCAGGGTACTAATTTCAATGGGTATCCCGATTTTTTTCCATTCGTGTTGAAGGTATTCAAATAGATCTGCATATTCCGCCGTTACTGTAATGGTGACAGCGGGTAGTGGTGTACCCCAATCTTTTTCCAAACTCTTTTTTAGCTCAAGTGCCTTGGCAATGTTGCGTTGTAGATTGGGATGGGCAAAAGATGTGGATTTTAATTGCGGTGCAACAAATCCATTCAATGCAGGTACGATGATATTGTTTCTTAGTTGGGAACAAAGTGCAGAGCGATCCATAGAAAGGGAGAGCATTTGACGGTAACGAAGATCTTGGGTGATTGTTTTATTTCCATCCAAATAAAAACCAATGAAATCTGTTTTAATAAAAGGCACATGTTCCAATTTCATTTTGGATTTCCATTCTTCTTTGAGTTCACCAGCAGGGGATAATAGTTGATCGATGTAGGCAGCATCAATTCCACTCATAAAATCATATCGTCCAGAAATAAATCCTTGGTATTCTGCAAAGGCATCTTTTAGAAAATCTATCTGCACGGCATCTAGGTGAGGAAGTGATTTTCCTGTTAACACGTCATGCATCCAGTATTGAGGATTGCGGTGCAATACCATTGAAATTTGTTCTTCCCAAAATGCCAATTGAAAAGGACCGGTGCCTGCGGGATGCCGGCGAAAATCTTTTCCGAATTTTTCTACAGCTTCTGGTCTCACCAAACTGGCAAAGGACGTGCTGAGCATTTGTAAAAAGGAGCCTTGTGGTTGTTGCAAATGAATCACCAGCGTAGAATCATTCAATGCTTCAAACGGCTGCTGCAGACGAACGTTTTTAAAAATCCATTGTCCAGGAGAGGCCAACGAGAGATCAATGATTCGATGAAAACTAAAAACAAAATCCTGTGCAGTTACTTTACGAGAAGGAAAAAAATCATCTGCAGGAAAGAAAACGTTACTTCTTAAATGAAAAACATAGCTTAATCCATCCGATGAAATATCCCAATCGTTTGCAATGTTTGCCTCGATCATTAAATTTTGATCCAGATCAACCAACCCATCATATAGTTGATTGATGATCCACATCGTTTCTATATCAGCAGCAAATGCGGGATCGAGCGATGAGACGGAACCATTTTCATTGTATCGAAAAACACTTCGGCTATCCGATGAAGAGGATGTATGACAACTTGCAAAAAGCAAAGTCAGCATACAGACCCATATCAAGATTAACCCATTTTTCATTCTGTAAAAATAAGAGATGCCATTCATTAAGTGTAGATTTGTAGCAAATTAGAAAAATGAAAAAATTACTTTTCCTTTCCATTTCCATTTGCATGATGGCTTTTTCATCTTGCTTGTGGAAAAATTCAACTGCTACAAAGCAAGCCAAAGATGAAGATTCTACAATCATCATGTCTTACAATGTGGAGAATTTATTTGACACAATCAATGATCCGGAAAATGACGAAGACTTTTTGCCTTCTGGAAAATTGAAATGGAACAAGCAGCGCTATGAAGAGAAGTTGAATCACATTGCGCAGGTAATCAATGGACTCAAAGTGGAGAATGGCGATCGTTTTCCTTTGGTCATTGGTTTAATCGAAGTGGAGCATGCCTCATGTTTGGAGGATTTGGTAAAATTGCCTTCCCTACAAACTGCGCAATATAAAGTGGCATTTATTGAGGGAGAGGATGAGCGTGGAATTGATGTTGGTATGCTTTACAATTCAAATGATTTGAAGGTGAAATCGATTGCTAAACATGATATTGTTTTGCCAGACAATGATAAGACCCGACATATATTGGAAGTAGTTGGAAATTGGAAAGGACAAGAGATTGCTTTTTATGTCAATCATTGGCCTTCGCGAAGTGGAGGAACAGAAAAGTCTGCGCCATTGCGATTGATTGCTTCTGCCACCTTGGAGAAAGCTATTCAAGTCAGATTGCAATCGAATCCCAATTGTAAGATTGTTGCTATGGGAGATTTTAATGATTATCCAACCGACATCAGCCTAACCAACTTGGATGCTATAGATGGAGGAGCGGCAATGGTGAATATGATGCGACCATTGGTAAATGAGAAAAAGGGAAGTCATTATTTCAAAGGAGAGTGGGGTTACTTGGATCAATTTGTTGTGAGTAGTAGTTTGGCTGATACGTTAGGAAGTGGATTGAAGGTAAGAAATATTGAAACAATTGCTTTTGATTATATGATGTATACCAATAGCAAGGGAGAAATGTCTCCTGCACGAACCTACGTTGGCGATGCATACAAGGGAGGATATAGTGATCACCTTCCCATCGAAATGGAACTGAGATTGATCAAATAAAAAAAGCCCCGAATGTTCGGGGCTTATTTTTTTACAAGAAGAAAAATTATTTCTTCTTAGCAGCTTTTTTCGCTGGAGCAGCTTTCTTAGCAGCAGCCTTCTTAGGAGCAGCAGCTTTTTTCGCTGGAGCAGCTTTCTTAGCAACTGCTTTCTTAGGAGCAGCAGCTTTTTTCGCTGGAGCAGCTTTCTTAGCAACTGCTTTCTTAGGAGCAGCAGCTTTTTTCGCTGGAGCAGCTTTCTTAGCAGCAGCTTTCTTAGGAGCAGCAGCTTTTTTCACTGGAGCAGCTTTCTTAGCAGCAGCTTTCTTAGGAGCAGCAGCTTTTTTCGCTGGAGCAGCTTTCTTAGCTGGAGCAGCTTTCTTAGCAGCTTTTTTAGGTGCTGCAGCCTTTTTTGTTTTACTCATAGTATTAACGGTTGATTGTTGCCTGATTTCAAAGTGAATTTATTTTCTCTTTAGAAAATCAGAAGTAAAAAGAATGAAACTTTATTTTTCCGTCTCCTCTTATTTCAAATGTCGGTAGTGGTATTTTAACGACACTTAAAATTCTCGCTATTTTTTTCATTCCTTTTCGCTTCCATTTCACACGATTCAAATCTGCATCAAAAGAAAAAAGAAATTCACGCGTGGGATGAAAATTATTAACAAGCAAATTGTTGGTTTTTGCATGAATCATTTCGGTGGTACTAAAGCCAATATTAAAATTGATAGCGTCTCTGAAAGTGTTGTTTTTACTGAAAAATAATGTGGAATTAAAAGACAACCAGTAAGTTTGACCATTGTAATCCTTCAAAAGGCGTTGTTGAAAATTACGACCTAACTGATCCGGATTCAACATTGCAAATCGTGTAGGTGTGTATGAAAATTTCAAATTAATTTTTTGTTCGCCCCATTTTTCTTGTTGTATAAAATACAAAAGCGCGCCTGCTGTATTGGCTGTTAAATCGGTTGCGGAAAATCCCCACTGCTTTGAAAATCCATCGAGTGTTTCTATTCCAAGCATATAGCTCCAGCCAGTTAATGCGGCATATTTCGCACTTTCTTTTTCGTTGTATCCTGTTCTTAAAAAGGCAGGGTAGAGTTGGTTGCTTATTTGATACACGGTGAATGCATGCCCCCACTTATCCATTTGCATCCATTCTTTGTGATCGTCAAAAAAATGAAAGTTGGATCTTGGATATTCCGAATACCAAAGATCATTAAGAAAATAAAAGCTTGTCAATCCAATGGCTGCAGAGGTCATGGGAATTTTGGTTCGACATGCACAGGTCGTATCAGACTGCGCTTGAGCGAAAGTGATTTGAAGGATGAAGAAAAATAAAAATACTTTTCTCATTCTTTGATATTCATGCTGTCCAAATATCGGTGATATCGATTGGCGTTGTTGATGTGCTGTCTACTATCATTGGTGAAATGATGGTAACCGCTTCCATCTTCTTTGGCGCACATATAGATGTAATTGTTTTGATCTGCATTCAATACCGCATCGATGTATTTTTTTTCTGTAATGAAAATAGGCCCAGGTGGTAATCCCTCCACATCATATGTGTTGTACGGTGAAATTACTTTTGACTCTGATTGCGAGATACGTTGCCCTTCCCAATCTTCATTTGCAAATTTCACCGTTGCATCACATTGCATTTTCATCGGAACTTTTAAACGATTGAGGTATAATCCTGCAATGATTGTAGCTTCTTCAAAATGTTTGGTTTCACCTTTCACCATGGAAGCAAGTATGTATACTTGTTCTGGAGTGAGATTGATTTTTTGAGCCATGCTTTTTCGCTCCGCATTCCAAAATTCGTCATGGATTTTTTTAAATCGCTGCGCAATTTTTTCAGGCGATTCCGAATATCTAAAATCGTAAGTGTCAGCAAATATGTATGTCGTTGTTAAAGGTAATGGTGCCAATTGACTAAAAGCATTTAAGTAATCTTCTTGCACAAAGGCTAATTCATTGGAAAGCGATTTGCAAAATCCTTCGATGGTTCGGTATTCATCTGATCGAATAAGTAAAACAGAATTGTCACCTTGACGAAGGAGCACAATGGCTTTCCACGGCGTAAGTCCAGCGGAAAGTTTGTATTTGCCTGGAGCAATTGTTTTAAAGTTTCGAATGATGCCAGCCCATGATAAACCACTTTCCCATTGTTCTGGTGTCATTGATGATTCAATGAACTGATCCAAGGTGGATTCTTGGGTTGTATTAAAAACGATTTCCTCAGTCAGCTGAATTCCCCAAAGTGAATAGCCCAAAATTCCACCGATGCTGAGAACTACTAAAATCAAAGCAATGAATAATTTTTTCATATTGTCAAACTTAATTCATGAATGGCATGACCATTCCATTTTTTTTGTCCCACTTTCTCGAATCCCAAGGAACGAAAAAGTTTGAGTGAACCTTTGTTGCTTTCTTGAATGTTGCAAAATATCTCTTGAATATTCCATTGTGATTTTAAAATATCAGTTGCCATAACCAACGATTTTTTGGCATAACCTCTCCTTCTAAAATTGGGGTCGGGAATTGCTACACCGATGCCAATTCGATTTCGATTTTTATCCCACTCAAACAAATCCAACATGCCAATGGGTTCTTGATACAAAGAGATGAGCCACCTTTCTTGACCATGCGCTTTGAGATCGTTTTGATGATCGAGAAATTGAATGATGTCATCTGAAGTAAATGGACCTGGATGCAAAGTGACTTCCCAAAGGGATTCAAAATTTTCCCAATGGTGTATCCATCTCCAGTCTGACCGTGTGGCCTTGCGAATTTGAATCATTTCCACTGACCCGTTTGCAGGAGAACCAATGTGCACGCCTCTTCCCAATCGATTCCCGCTGCGGTGAGTTGGTTTTGAAATTCTGGATTTTCAGTTCCTGGATTAAAAATCACTTTGCGGGGTCTCCAATTCAAAATTTTTGGAATCCAGTCTGTTTGATTTTTAGGACCAACGTACAATGTAATTACTTCCGCTTGATCTGTTGCCGATGGATCTTTTAAGATTGGGTAAGGTCCCCCCGAACTTTCTTTTAGCGCCAAAGGCACAATGTCATGGCCATGTTCCAATAATAATTGAGCAGCTTTATAACTGTATCGCTCGGGATTGTGCGAAGCACCAATGATAAATACCTTCACTTGTTTATTTTTCGTTACTTTTGAAGCATGTTGCGGTCTTCAAAATTAATCATCTTCTTGGCTCTATTGACAGCCTTTTCGTCTTCGTGCGTGATCAATCGTGATTTCATCTTGCAAACGGATGAGGATTTTGTGTACAATACTCCTGTCATTGACAGTACGAATCGTGAGTACAAGATACCCATCAACTCATCGATTTCTGTGATGGTTTTTACCCGCAACGGGGATGTTATTTTTGAGGCGCTCACTTCTGCTGCCAATGCTTCAAATAGTGCTTCATCTAACAGAGGCTCAAATTTTCTATTCCGAAGTAATAATACCATTGAGTTTTTGATGGATGCACAAGGAATGGTGCACTTGCCTCTGGTTGGGCCTCAAAGTCTAGTGGGGATGACGGTTTTTGAAGCGCAAGCATTTTTAGAAAAAAAGTTCTCTGAATTTTTCGTCGATCCCTATTGCATAGTTAAGGTAACCAATCGTCGTTACATGCTCTTCAATGGAAGCGGTGGTCAGGGGGTTGTTATTCCAATGGAGACAGAAAAATACAATTTAATTGAGGCCATAGCTCACGGTGGTGGTTTAAGTGAAAGAGCCAATAGCGCTCGTGTTCGCGTGATCCGAAATATCAATGGTAAGCAACAAGTTTATTTGTTTGATTTATCCAAAATTGAAGCTGCGAAATTTTTTGATTTTTATATTGAATCGGGTGATATCATCTACATCGATCCAATGCCTCGTTTTGCATCTGAATTGCTTACCGTGGTTACTCCCGCTTTGACTTTATTGTCTACCATTATTTTATATTTGAGTGTAGTCGCCAAATGATAGCCTACAAGGAACTGGAATTAAGAGGGGTTTTGTTGATTCAACCCCGCGTGTTTGAAGATGCCAGGGGGTATTTTTTCGAGAGTTTCAATGAAGCTATTTTTCGTTTGGGAACAGGATTAAATGTGACGTTTGTTCAAGACAATGAATCGATGTCACACAAAGGAACTGTTCGTGGATTGCACTTTCAAGTTCCGCCCAAAGCACAAGCCAAGCTCATTAGAGTGGTGCGGGGTTCCATCATTGATGTTGTAGTGGATCTCAGAAAATCGAGTCCAACATTTGGACAGCACATCATGATTGAACTATCTGCCGACAATAAAAGTCAGCTGTTTGTTCCCGAAGGATTTGCCCATGGCTTTATTGTGATGCAAGACAATACAATTGTCAATTACAAGTGCAACAATTATTATTCGCCGGATGCGGAAAGGTGTTTGTCTATTTTTGATTCGCAATTGAATATACAATGGCCTATTTCTCACGACGAGATGGTCATTTCCGAAAAGGATACAAAAGGATTGGCTTGGTCGGCTTGCAACGATATCTTTTTCTAAAGTGCTTTTAGTTCAAAGGCGATACTCTTAATAAAAGGTGTTTTGGTTTCGCGGTCGACTTCTATGCCTCCTATCTCTTGAGCATTTTCTATCACTTCGTCAATACTTTTAATTTTTCCAAAGGGAACCTTCTTTGCTAAAAGTAAAGGATGGACTTTATCCCATTCCATTGGCATGCTGGCTTTCTCAAGGATTTGTTGAAGTTCAAGTCGGTGGTTGACACGGCTGATGTTGTCAATGAATCGCGGATCATTGCTTAATTCTGGAACTGAAAGTACAGCGCACAAATCAATAAATTGTCGCTGACTTCCAACTGCGAGTACGATTTTTTCACCGTCTCTGAAGGTTAAAATCTCGCCATAAGGACAGATTGTTGGATGCAAACTTCCGTTGGCTTTGGGGACAATTTTGCTTTTTAAATAGATACTTCCTTGGTTCATCAGCGAAGCGATTCCCGCCATTTCTAGCGAACAATGCAAGGTTGAACCTTTACCGGTTTTTAAACGATGATAAAGAGCGCAAAGCACGCCTTCCTTCAATTGATGGGCGGCCAAAACGTCCATAAAGGCAACAGGCATTTTTAATGGATCGCTATTTTTTTCTCCGTTGATGCTCATGAATCCCGTTTCAGCTTGCAGCACGACATCATACGCGACGCGCTGGTGGTCGTTTTCAAAACCTTTGATTGAAGCAATGATGATATGGGGATTAACAGCTCTTATTTCAGGTTCAGATAATTGAAATTTGATGTCATCGCCGAATTTAAAATTGTGAATCAAGATATCCGAAAGAGCAATCAGTTCATCCAAATTCTTTCGATCTTGAAGAAGATCTAGTGTGATTACTTTTTTGTGGTGATTGACTGACTGATAATAAGCACTGGTAGAACCAAGGTCTTCACCTTGCGCAAACCAAGTTCTGGTTACATCTCCTTGCAGTGATTCTACTTTCAAGACTTCGGCACCCATCTCAGCAAAAAAACTGGCTACGCTGGGTCCAGCTAAAACAGAGGATAAATCAAGAATTTTAAGTCCGTTAAAAAGATGAGTAGCTGTCGTCATGTTCACAAATGTAGCACACTATTGCAATGCTTCTTTGTAAACGCGCAGGCACCGTTCCCTCGCAAATTTGTGATCAACGATTGGGGATGGATAGTGTTGACTTTTGTATTCAGGAACCCATTTTCGAATGTACTTTTCTTCACCATCGAATTTTTCTGTTTGCGAATAAGGATTAAAGATTCTGAAATAGGGCGCAGCATCGCAGCCACTTCCAGCGGCCCATTGCCAACCTCCAACGTTGCTGGCCAATTCAAAGTCCAGTAATTTTTCTGCAAAGTATCTTTCGCCCCATCTCCAATCGATCAATAAATGCTTGGTTAAAAAACTAGCGACAATCATTCTTACTCGGTTATGCATGTGGCCAGTTTGGTTCAACTCGCGCATCCCCGCATCAACAATTGGATACCCAGTTTGACCAAGACACCATTTTTTAAATTCTTCCTCATTATTCAACCATTGCACTCTGTCGTATTGTGGTTTGAAGGAATCTTTAGCACTGTGCGGAAATTGAAAGATGATCATTTGATAGAAATCTCTCCAAATCAATTCATTCAGCCAAGTCTCATTGTTGTGAAGAGCGATGTTGACGCATTCCCGAATGCTGATGGTTCCGAATCTAAGATGAAGACTCAATTTACTCGTTCCATCAATAGACGGAATGTCTCTGGTTTCATGATAACGTGAAATGAGTTTTGAATTGAATAATGCCGGAGGAAATTGAATATCTGTTTTTTCAAATCCCATTTCTTCTAATGATAGAATAGGCTGGCTTTCCCAATGCAGCCAATTTTTTAAATTTTCGACTCCTTGAATTTCAAAATTTTGGTTGTTCAAAGTTGTTTTCCATTTTCTGCTATAAGGAGTAAAAACAGTATAGGGTTTTCCATCATCTTTTGTGATCTCATTTTTTTCAAAAATGACATGATCCTTCAAAGTAGTCACCGGAATAGTGTTGTCTTTTAAAAATGCATAGACCTTGGCATCACGCTCACGAGCATAGGGCTCATAATCGCGATTGAAAAAAACTTGAGTAACTTCATACTGCTCCAAAAGTTGATTCCATGCATCTTCTGGTTGTGCGTAAAAGAATCGTATTCCACTTCCTTGCTCTTGCAAGTTGTTGTGCATTTTCTCTAAAGTTTGATGAATGAATTGAACGCGCGCGTCTTGGCGGTTCTCTAATTTAGAGAGAATATTCTTGTCAAAAATGAAAATGGGTAGAACAGGAATATTCTGTGCATGCGCATGTTGCAAGGCCATGTTGTCATGCCAACGCAAATCACGTCTTAGCCAATGAATGATGATTTTTGGTTTCATGAATGATAATGATTTTGAAGTGCGGATTGTAGGTCTGGGAATTGAAAATGGAAATCTGTTTTTTGAATTTTAGAACAAGATATTTTTTGAGAATTCAACAGCATTTGAGACATTTCACCGAATAAGAAGTGAAGTGCAAAAGAGGGGATGGCTGGCAGCAATAGAGGTCGTTTTAGAGCAGCAGCGAGTGATTTGGAAAAGTTAATTTGCGTGACCGGCTCAGGAGCGACGGCGTTGTAAATACCTATGATATTTTTATTTTCCAATGCGTGCAAGAACATGGCGCAAAGGTCATGGATCTCTATCCAACTCATCCATTGCTTTCCATTTCCCAAACCTGCTCCCAGTCCCCACTTGAACGCTGGCGCCATTTTTTCCAAAGCGCCCGATTGGGCATCGAGGACAATGCCAATTCGCAATATGACACAACGAATTTCAGGCGGTAGTTGTAAAGAAAATGTTTCCCAGTTGGCTGTGAGATCAGCTAAGAATCCAGAACCCTTCGGACTATTTTCATCCTGTAAGTATTGCTGAGAGGCATAGATACCAATGGCACTGGCGTTGATCCACGTGCCGTCTTTAGCCAAGAGCTGTGATCGATGAAGTAGCAAAGTTTCATTCGAGTCCAATCGACTTTCAATCATCTCTAATTTGTTTTTGCGCGTCCATCGATTGGAAACACTGAAGCCTGCTAAGTTGATGATAGCGTCAAATGGAGCAATCCCTACAACATCAATCCACTTCTTTTTGGGATTCCAGCAAATGTCTTGTTCCGTTCTTGGTTTTCGTGTTAGATTGAACACTTGATGCCCTTTCGAAATCAAAAGGGGAATTAATTTTCGACCAACATTTCCGGATCCACCTGCGATTAATACTCTCATACTTTTACAACAATAAAAGTGATTATTTGTTCACTTATTCGTCATGTCCCAAACCCCGCTGTATTGCGCACTGGGACTGCTCCATACAATGCTTCCATTGCTGGGATGCATCAATTGAACTCGGCCGTTGTTGAGAATCCACAATGCATGGTCATAGTGTGAAACAGAAATGTGCGCAGCACTGATCGCAAAAGGCCCTCGAATCAAATCGCCTGACGGATCATACGCAGTGATGTTGTTGTCAACTGAGAACCAAATTTTATCAACGTCAATTGCAATTTCTGGTAACGAGGACCAAGACAAATTCATCAATGGATGCCAATTTACTTCCAACCAGTTGTCTAAATTTAAAAGTTGAATTCGGTACTGATTGTTTTCGAGAAAGACAATTCCAAGGAGATTGGACAACACAAAGAATCGTTGGATATTTTTTCCGTGCACCCAAGTGTTTTGATGACCCCAAGTGGTTTTGTTTTTGGATACAATTTGCGCGGGACTGCCAGGGGATACTTGAGAAAGTAAAATGTTGTTTTGATAAAATTCAATTTGTTGGGTGTATAACTCTGTAGCGTTCTTTAACCGGAGGCCTTTTTCATTGATCAACTCAATACCGCCATCTTGACTCAATACCCAAGCGCCCGAATGGTTGGGATCGCTCAACATTTGCACAATGGGTGACAGGCTAGCTGTGGATGTGGTCCACTCGGGCGAAGATGCCAATGGGGTATAGGCTTGAATCATCGGAAGGGAGATGTGATATTGCCAAACCAATTGATGGTATGGATCGGTGTGTGAAGTGATGTAGTCGGAGGCTATATTCCAAGGGGTAAAATTTCCAGTCGTTGTCCAATTTTCCAAGACACCGGGAATGTTGGATTGTTCTAGAAAAATAAACGTCCTTTCCAGCGGACATTCTGTGTATTGAAAAGCTTGGATACCCGCAGATTCAAAAGTCCCATCATTGATCACAGTTTTTACATAGTATGAACCTGAGGGCATGTAACGAGATTCCAATGGGATGTTTAAAATGGTCTCCCAGGGATCAGTGAAATTATTAAAATTGATATTGCTTTGCTGCCAAACCTTTCCATCCCAATCAACGATGAAATATTGAAGCGATGATATGCCAAACTCATCCCGCGTTTCGATATGAATTTTTACAGCCAAAGTGTCTTGATAATTGAATTGACTCAAGTTGGAAGGCACAAAAGTGGTTTCAATAAAAGGTGCGGTTTTGTCCTTGCTTTGGCAAGCACAGAGCGTGAGTAATATTATACATAAGTGAAAAAACCGCATATTCCAAATGTAAGTTGAAAACTTGTTTTTTTTACACATAGAAAATGGCTGAAAGCATTGGCAATGTTGAGAAAAGGAAATGCAAAAAGTTATTCAAGCACGGCAGCGGTATAATGTGAATAGTTTTCATGCGAAATTCGGAGAACTCAAAATTATTTTTGACATCCTCAAAATAGAACATGGAAAACGCGGCGGTCAATAAAAGAAAAAAAGCAGGATTGGATTTTACGAAATCAGCATTGGGTTCGGAAATGGGCAGAGTAGCGCCCAACGCAAGAGATTTAGAGATGGCAGTCTTGGGTGCCATCATGTTGGACAACTCAGCAGTGAATTCGGTTATTGACATTTTACAAGCCAACAGCTTTTACGATCCCAGACATACGCTTATTTATGATGGTATTCGTGGTTTGTTTTCCAATGGTGAACCGATTGATTTGTTGACCGTCGCGCAGTTTCTGAAGAAAAACGGAAACTTGGATGCCGCAGGTGGGCCTTCATACATAGCAATGCTCACCAACCAAGTGGCTTCAGCTGCCAATATCGAAGCACATGCCCGTGTCATTTCTCAAAAGTTTATTCAGCGCGAATTGATTCGTATTTCGGGCAATATCATACAATATGCCTACGAAGAGACGACAGATGTTTTTGAGTTGTTGGACAAGGCAGAGAGTGGATTGTTTGAAGTGACGCAAGGAAACATTCGTAAGAATTACGACAAAATGAGTCACTTGGTGAAGCAAGCTTTGGATGAGATTGACAAGGCCATGACCAACAAGTCTGGTGTAACAGGAGTTCCTTCAGGTTTCAATGCATTGGACAAAATCACCAATGGGTGGCAGCGCTCGGATATGATTGTAATCGCTGCCCGTCCTGCCATGGGTAAGACGGCTTTTGTATTGTCCATGGCGCGAAACATTGCGGTGGAGCATAAGATTCCAGTGGCGATTTTCTCTTTGGAGATGTCGAGTTTGCAGTTGGTTCAGCGTTTGATTGCCAGTGAGACAGAATTAGAAGCGGATAAATTGAGAAGAGGAAGTTTGTCTGAGCGAGAGTTGCAGCAGTTGCATCAGCGCATTGCCAAACTCACGGATGCGCAATTATTTATTGATGACACACCCGCTTTGTCTGTGTTTGATTTGCGCGCGAAATGTCGTCGTTTGAAATCTCAGCATGGGATTCAAATGATCATCATAGACTATCTTCAATTGATGTCTGTTGGTGGTGGAGATAGCAAAGGCGGAAACCGTGAACAAGAAATCTCAACGATTTCTCGCTCGATCAAGCAAATTGCCAAAGAATTGGATGTGCCCATTATCGCCTTGTCTCAGTTGTCACGTTCTGTTGAAACCAGAACTGGAGACAAACGTCCCGTGTTATCTGACTTGCGTGAATCTGGTGCGATTGAGCAAGATGCCGATATCGTTGGATTTATCTATCGTCCCGAATATTACGGTATTCAAGCTGATGCCAATGGTAATTCAACAGCAGGATTGGCGCAGATTTTAATTGCAAAACATAGAAATGGCGCTGTGGCCGATGTTGACTTAGAGTTCAAAAGTCATTTGGCCAAGTTTACCGATCGCGAACACAGTGATAATTATCCCATGTCCTACGGTAGCTCCATGATGAGCAATGTAAGTTTTGAGACGGGAGGCCAGCGACAAACAGGTGAAGTAACTACCATTACCATGAGTTCTAAAATGGATGAGCTCGAAGATGATGATGAACCATTTGGTTATGGCAGCGGTGTAAATGATCCTGCTCCTTTTTAATTTTCGTTAAGTACACCACAATTCCATTGCATCGCTTTATTTTAGCCGTATGACAACTTGGAAAAAAATAGTGCTACTCTTTTGTTTTTTCATAGGCTTGGGAAATTCTTCTCGCGCCAGTAGCTTGTTGATTCCCATGGATGATGCCCAAGCTGAGCACCTCAAGGCCTATGGCATTGCCTATTGGTTGTTGCAAAATGGCGGAACAATGGAGTGGTTACTCAATTACCGAGGGGGAAGTTTTTTATGCCCGAATATCCCTTCTCTTTCAAAAGAATGTACCATCAGAGGTGTGAGTTTTGAAGTGTTGGCGGATGCACAAACCCAAGCCATTTATAACCAAATAGCGGATCCAGAAGTCAACATGGAGCGCGTGAAATTGGAGGTTGCGCCTAAAATCGCGGTGTATACGCCGCAAGGCAAACAGCCTTGGGATGATGCAGTGACCATGGTCTTGAAATATGCTGAAATTCCATACACGGAAATTTATGACACAGAGGTGATTCAAGGTGAACTCGTGAAATACGATTGGCTGCATTTGCACCACGAGGATTTTACCGGGCAATATGGAAAGTTTTATGCCCAATATCGAAATGCAGCGTGGTACCAAGATGAAGTTCGCAATCAAACTTCAACTGCGCAAAGTTTGGGCTTTTCCAAAGTGAGTGAAATGAAACGACAAGTGGCCGTCAATATTCGCAATTTTGTTTTAGGTGGTGGATTCCTTTTCACCATGTGCAGTGGAACGGACTCTTATGATATTGCCTTGGCTGCAGAGCATGTCGATATTGTTGAATCTGTTTTTGATGGAGATCTCAGTGATCCGCAAGCACAACAAAAATTGGATTTTCAAAATGGTTTTGCATTTCAAAATTATCGCATCATCAAAGATCCAATGGTCTATGAATTTTCTTCGATTGACGCAACAGAGGACCACAACCGATTGGGCGAACTCAACGACTTTTTCACGTTATTCGATTTTTCAGCCAAGTGGGATATTGTGCCTACCATTCTGACCCAAAATCACACGCAGGTCATTAAGGGATTTATGGGGCAAACGACTGCCTTTCACAACGAGTTTGTCAAGCCCAATGTCACTGTGATGGGACAAAACAAAAGTCTTTCTTCAGCGCGATATATTCATGGTGAAATGGGGCAGGGCCAATGGACTTATTACGGAGGCCATGATCCAGAAGATTACCGGCATTTGGTAGGTGATCCTCCAACCGATTTATCGCTGCATCCCAACTCACCCGGATATCGATTGATATTGAACAATATCCTTTTTCCTGCAGCCAAAAGAAAGAAACAAAAGACCTAATTCAACTGGCGAATGGAAACAATTTCCGTTCCCAATGGAAGTGTTTTCAATTTTTCTAAGCCCGAAGTAATGTGCCCCATGTTGGTGTATCTGCCATCGAGATGATAAGCCTCGTCCAACATGAAAAATATTTGGCAACTTTCGGTGTGTGGACCAGCGGAAGCCCATCCGATTTGTCCAGCCAGAAAATGTTCAGGTGAAAATTCAGATGTGATGGTGTAATCCAAGCTTCCCATTCCATCTCCTCGTGGGCAGCCTCCTTGCAGTACGAAATTCGAAACTCTTCGATGAAAATATTTGTGATCGTAAAAATGAGCATTGACCAGCTTTGAGAAGTGTAAAGCGGTCAATGGTGTTCCGTCTTTGTGCACTTGGAACCGAATCGTATCTGGCATGGCATCATGAAGCGTAATCATTTCAAATGAAATGACCTCGGGTAAAACACGCAATTCCTCTGGTGTCCATCGCAAGCCTGAAGGAAAGTTTTTTTCTACCGATAAAATTTCGCCCCATTTCTCCAGCGTCATCAAAGCTTCATTCCGAGTTTCCACCATCTTCGGCATTTCATATTGGGCCATTCGCTGCGCAATTTTCACTTTCCATTGTTGTTGCTTGATTGGGTCAGATATTTTTTCACGCAAATACTCATAAAGCAGTGCATCGATTCCTTCATCGTTCTTTTCCCATAGCAATGAAATCCATTCATTGGAATTTTGTTTTTCGCTCATGCTGATCAAACAAATTGTCCCATAGTACAAGTCTGTAAATTCTGTCGATTGTTGGATGAATTGCAGAATTGGCTGAAAAAGCGAAGGCGCTTTTTTAATGGCGTCAAAGGCGAGCATACGGTGATAGGGATTGGATTCATGTAGAAAAGTGTTCCATGCATCTAACACAACCGTTTCCGAGCAAATGGGGTTTTGTATTTCAAAAGATTTTATTTTCCAAAGGAGTTCGCTGGGAAGATTTTTTTTCCCGTTGTAATGACGCGAAATAATTTGCGAGACTGGAATTTGAAATTGCTTTTGCAAGGCCAAACAGTCGATGGTCATTCCTACAATTTCATGATTGGGGTGCGTAAGCAGTGACTGAATCGTTTCTGTCGGAAATTCTTTTTGCCTTTGAAGTTGTATCAAACACTCCATCACAATAGTGTCCGCTGTTTCAATCAAGCAGGCTGTTTTTACAATGGTTTGGATGGCCTTGGGTGATTTGGATTTTCCCAACATTTGAATCGCCATTCGATTGTTCCAAAATTCAATCGGTGCTATATCGATCAAACTATCGATTACCAAAACAGGAAAATGATTGGATGGAATGCTCTTCATAGCGCGACACACATCGGAGATGTCTTGTTGATGTTGAAATTGGAATTTTAAAATTCCAATTAGTCGATTGGATAAGGCCTCTGCCCATTGACCATTGCGAAGGCAATAAAAAGCGCCTTGACAAAAAGCCATTTCGGACATCTCTATCGCCGAGAATATAGAAGCTTCTGCTTCATTGCCCAAGCATTTTCCCAACAAACTTTTCCAGTTGTCTTCATATTCTTGGTTCAATTCAACGGCTGGTTTAATCTGCATTAAATCAATGTCTTTTTGTTGACTGTATGCGAAGAGGCATTTGATGGATTTATTTTTTTGTACAACGATACAATCTTGAAGATAGGCTTTGATTTCAGGCGACGTGTTGGATGCTGCGTAATCAAACAGAATTTCTTGTTGGATTGCAGTCAAGTGTGAATTGGCCAGTACACTTGACGAATTTTCATGCAGTTGTTGCAGGAATAAATTGTTGGTGATGTTGTTATAGAGGTTCTTGGAATCATGGTTGGATTGGGCTTGAACTGAATGGTTTCCGAGCAAGAAGAAAAGTGCAACAATCGCTAGTGTTTGGATGGGTGACATGAAGTAAATATAAAGCAGTGGCGCTATTCTGAATTTTTCTTCAAGTAATTTCCAGTTTTATGATGTGTTAAATAATTTGTTTAATTTGTGCTTTAAATCATTTTTCTGTAGATTGTAATTGTTTTTTAAGCCATAATTTTGAATTAACAATGAAGGCCCACACGCTTATAGTTCGACTTATTTCATCCAAAGGGAGCGAGTGGAGTTCTTCGGTTGCTCGTAAACGATTTTGGGCTTTGATGTATCAAGTCGGTTATACCAATAGCGAGTACAACAATAATGAGGTAGATTCTTTTTCTAGAAAATATGGAATTCAATTTTTCGATATTCCGTTGGAAGATTTGACACAGCAGCGCGTAATGTCTCCCGATTTTTCTGACTTGGTTTCTGAACAGAAGCAATATTTACCGGGTAGATTACAGGAGTTGGGCGATATCATTCGCGCTAATCAATATTATTTTGTGGTTTTTGATGGGGATGAGATTTTTCAATACTATACCGATTTTCAAGCTACTGGGAATGTTCAGTACATCGGTCAAGTGAATGATTTCAAGAAGTTTTCTTATGGCGAGTTGGCAATAGAAGGGCATCAGCGATTTTTTGTTTTGCCGAGTATTGTTCGATCATCCGACAATCATTGGAAAGATGCTAATGGTAAGGAGCGTTGGAAAAAATTGTGGTTGAAACTAAAACACTATTATCCTGTGAAGCGCTCCAACCTCTGGGCAATTGTAGGTGTGTTCATCATCACCGTTTTGTTGTTGTTTATCATTTTATCGCAGAAATAAAAAAAGGAGCCGAAGCTCCTTTTTTTTTGTGGACCCGGCGGGGGTCGAACCCGCGTCCAAACAGGGAATGACTGAGTTTTCTACATGCTTATTCTTTTATTTATTTTTCGAGAAGTTCACGGCAAAAGACAGCCTTAAATCTTCCTTAGCGTATGAGTTTTAGCCGCAGCTTATGCGCATCTGCTTTGGCGATTTCCCTTTGATGAAGCCCCATTGCTATTGACCGGGAACGAGGTCAATAACGGGACATGCCTGTCTCGTCATACCATGACGAGATTAAGCGTAATCACACCCGGTGATTAAGCAGCAAGCGCGTAAGAATTGTTGTCATTTCTGACTGATGATTTCAGATTAAAGAGCTTCACCACCAAACGCTCTGCATGCTTGCTCCGACCTTCTTCCTACTGTCAAATCCAAAAATCGGGCCCCTGAATTCAAAGAACTAATTGCAAAGTTACGCTCTGTGACGATAGTTACTGCAGGAATAAGGGGAAATTCTGAAAATTCGCAAAACATAACAAATCAAAACAATAATAATAATGAGTTTATTGAGAAAATTATTGGGGTTAGGACCCAAAATCGATCACAAAGTGTGGATCAAAGAGGGCGCGGTAGTTATTGATGTTAGAACCGTTGGAGAGTTTAAATCAGGCCATGCCAAAGGATCCATCAATATTCCATTGGATCGAATTTCTGAAGTGGGTAAGAAGTACAAAAAGAATCAAAAAATTGTATTGTGTTGCAAATCGGGAATGAGAGCGGGTAGTGCCAAGTCGCAGTTGAAGTCCATGGGCTATGGCGATATTTGCAATGCCGGAGCGTGGCAAAATGTATAAAAAATAAATAAGCGTATGTCAAATTTTAAAGAGATCATCAATTCAGATGTTCCCGTTTTGGTTGATTTTTTTGCGACGTGGTGTGGACCGTGTCAATATCAAGCACCCATTTTGGAGGAAGTGGCCAGTGCATTGGGAGATTCAGCGCGCATCATAAAAATTGATGTAGATAAAAATCCAAGCGCTTCTCAAGCGTATGGAGTGCGGAGTGTACCAACCTTGTTGGTTTTTCAAAATGGGGAAGTGAAGTGGAGAAACGCTGGCGTCAAACAAAAGGATGAGTTGATTGCTTTGCTGAAGGGATTCATGAAATAAGACGGATGAAAATAAAGAAGGGGGCAATTACCCCCTTCTTCTTTATGTGATTTTTCAATTACATATAAGATGCTACAAACTTGTAGAAATCACTTTTTAAAGCAACGATGATTTGGATAAGATCCATGTACTGCGCTCTTAAAGCGTCATGTTCTGCAATGGTTTCTTTGGTCAAATGTTGCGCATGGTCAATTGTATCTTGAGACAAATGAAGCTCATGAACATTGATTTGCTTTTTCAAAGTCTCCAAATTATTTCTTTGAATAATGAATTGATTTTGGAAATGCTCTACTTGCGCTTTTACATCCTCTTTGGAATACATGGAAGAAATTTCCTGCAAGCGATGATTCAAAATATTCATTTCATCCAAGTAGAATGCAGCTCCGCGATTCCAGTCGCTATGTTCGTTGCTGATTCTGGAAATGTGGAATTGTTGATGTTGTGCCATGATGATAATATTTTCTTCGAAGGTCGACTATTCTAAGAATGGGCAAGTGATTATTTGCATTGAATAGTATGATATAGGTCATTAAAAAAAAAGGATTTTTTTTGAAGTTAATGCATGACCTAAATTTGCAATCATGTGTCGAAAGGTAATAATCATTGTAATGCTTGGCTTGCTCAGTCTTCCGCTGCTGTATAAGTCCTTTGTGGTGACCCGTTACTACATTTATTTCGATTATTACGCTGAGGTTTTGTGTGAGAACAAAGATTTTCCAATGTCCCAGTGTAATGGACAGTGCGCTTTAAAAAAGGAATTAAATGCAGCCAAGGATTCCAAAGAAAAAGCGGAGACTCCTCTCAATTGGATGAAAAATTTTTCGATTTCTGTTTTTGAGCCTGCAACTATTCAAACGCAGATTTTCTTCGAGAGTATTTTAGCTAAGCATCTTTCATTTTTCATTATTCTATCCAGTCAATTCATTCCGTTGTCGGCGGATAGACCACCTTGTTTTGGTTGATTTTTTTTCGATTTCGTTAAGGAAAAGAGTAATCTATTAATTTTTTAATCATGAAAGCAAGGTTTTTTTGGGGCTTGTCATTTGCCCTTGTATTTATTTTTTCGGCTTGTCAAAGAGATGAGTCTCCCAATAATTTACCTGGAAAGGTAAAGATAGAATTTGAGCATGTTTTAAATGAAATCCCCATTGAATTAAGTCAATGGATTATTTCTGGCAATGATTCAATGCAATTTTCCAGATTCAAATACTATGTTTCCAATATACAATTGATTAATGTCAATGGTGACATATGGAGTGAACCTCAGTCGTATCATTTGATTGATTTATCTAATGAATCTTCTATGTTATTATCCATTGTTAATGTTCCAAAGGGTGATTACTCATCTATTCGATTTATTATAGGAATCGATTCAACTCAAAATGTGAGCGGACTTCATGAGGGAAGTTTGAGTTTGGACAATGGAATGTTTTGGAATGAAACGGATGGCTATCAATTTATAGATCTAGAAGGCAACGCAAGCTTTATGGTCGCGGACACGTTTGTATATCAGTTAGGAGGAACCTCTCCAGATACCGGCTCATTGCACAGCAAATCTTTTGGGTTTGATGGTGCGGTAATGTCTATCAATTCCGAAGTGACTCCTCAGATTCATTTGGCTTGGGATGCGGCATTGTTTATTTCAGATGCCATAAGTGTGGGTGATGTGCAGGGTATAACTTCACCTTCTTCAATCGGACATACCTTATCCGTTGCATTTTCAAATGCGTTGGGTTTTGAACATTTACATCAATAAAAATACGGGGAGGGATTTTTATTTCTCCCCGTTATTGGCAACCAGAAATATTGTTATTGGGTTCTACTAAAAAAATCGACAAATGAAAAATATTCAATTTTTTGTCTTGTTCATGTTGACCATGAAAATACACTCATCTTTAGCTTGTGATGCCTGTGGCGGGGGAAGTTCAGGTGCATGGAATGGTTGGATTCCACAATTTGGGAAATCGCAATTTCAATTGCGGAATGAATGGCGTCGGAATCTAGGTGTTGGAATAGGCAGTCTAATGACTGACCAATATTTCTTTCAAACCGACATGACGATGCGGTATTTTGTCTCAGAAAAATGGATGCTTCAAGCAACAGTGCCCATGCGGCGAACTGTATTGCAATATGGTGATTCTACATTGAAATGGATAGGGATGGGTGATTTTCGATTGGGTTTGAATCGGATTTTATTCAGAACAAACGAAGATGCCGTATGGAAAGGAATGTTATTGGCTGGACTCCAATGGCAGATGCCAACTGGAAAATTTATGCGGAGAGATGGTGAAAAAATTATGTTGCCTTTGTATTTGCAAAATGGTACTGGGGCTCAAAGTATTTTGGCGCAGTATTATGCCTTGTTGTCTAATAGTTCAATTGGTTTTTGGTCTTCTGGAGGATTTCAGGCTTTCGGAGAAAATGAATTACATGCTCAATGGGGTAATCGTTGGCAATCTCAATTGGGTGTTTTTTCACATACTTCTAAATTCAATGCTTTTGGAGATGTCGGTCAAATCTGGGGAATGTTTTCTACCCAATATGAGCAGAATATGGCCTTGCGCGAATTCAATGCATCCGTTAAAAATACCGCAGCATATGCAATTTCGATTCAAGCACAATGTGATGTATATTGGAAGAAGGGTGTGTTGAGTTTTTTTGGAACCAAGGTCTTGAGAGTTTCCGATCAACTCGCAATTCCTATTAGTGGTTGGAGAGTGGGAACATCTTTGACTTTAGCTATTTAATCAAGGGATCGAAATCTTCTGAACCCAATTATTGCCGTTGCTTTTTATTTGAAGTAGATATATTCCAGTGCTGATTCCATTGAGGGTGACCGATGCGCCGTTGTTAATTTTTCCAAGTTGAATTGATTTTCCGGTCATATCCAAAAGAGAATATTCTCCCTGAATGTCACCTGTGCTTTGTAAAATTAAAGTGTTATCGATGTACCGATAACTCAATTCTGATGCGGGGTGGGATGATATGCCATTTGCAATTTCCGGCTGATAATAGCGTACATAGTCAACCAACATTTCTGATGGGAAAATTGTGGAATTGTCAGGTGATCCAGGCCAATTGCCACCAACGGCTAAATTGAGAATAATGAAAAATGGTTGGTGAAAAGCATCGAAGGTGGTTGCGGTAATCGGCAATGTGAAATATAAAAGTCCGTCCATGTACCATTGAATAGAAAGAGAATCCCATTCGATGGTGTATAAATGAAATGCATTGTCATTGATGGATGAGGAGCCTCCGGAACTTTGATGTCCATTGTTGTCCCAGTGGGCAGTACCATAAATATTGGGACTGTTGCTGACATGCTCCATGATGTCGATTTCACCACATGTCGGCCAAGAAACCGTATTGATGTTTTGTCCCAAAAGCCAAAACGCAGGCCAGAGACCATTGCCAAAGGGAATTTTGATGCGCGCTTCTAATCGACCGTAGGTGAAATTAAATTTTTCCGAAGTGGTAATGCGCGCTGACGTGTAATTGCTGGTGCCAAAGGTTTGAGACTTGGCAACGATATGCGCAAGACCATTTTGTAAAAATAAATTCTGATTCGATGCGGTGTAATATTGGAGTTCGTTATTTCCCCAACCTGAATTGCCAGTGCCGATTTCGTAGTTCCATTTGCTGGTGTCTAGCTGTGTTCCGCTGAATTCTTCTGACCAAGCAAGACTCCATGTAGTTTGACCCCAAAGGGCCAAACTACATATAGTCAATGTAAATGAAATAATTAGTCGCATAAGACTACCGAGAATTGTTGAGAAGCATGTTTGCTATCAATTCTGATGATGTAAAGTCCGTTTTCTAATTCGCTCAATTGGATATTCTTGTTTTCGGCTGAAACGTTGAATTGACGTACCAAGTTTCCAATCATATCATAACAGTGTACTTGATAATTGTCTCCGTTTAGGCCTGTAAAGGAAATGTTTCCGCTGGTTGGGTTGGGGAACAATTGAATGTTGTTATTCATCAACTCATCATTGCTAACAGTGCATTCAGAACAAGTGTTCCAACAAACCAATGCCGCTTCAGTTGATCCAGTAACAGTGACAGAGCGCTCGAAGTTTGTACCTGTATTGACAGTACATGTCATGTCTGTTAATGCTTCTACAACGGTTCCGTTTGATTGTGTGAAATGATAATTGTAGACACCAGCTACCAAATACAAAGTGTCGGTCCAAATGGTTCCTGATAAGTTTTGCATTTGCTCGCAACCTGCACAGAAGCCATTAAAATCTCCAGATAATTCAACTTGAGTAACGGTAGGATCATTCACGTCAACGTTTAATATAACAGGATAAGTGGCAGGAGCGACACAGTCGGAACAGCTTCCGTAACATACAACTGGAATGATCGTATCGTTGACAATGTTGATCAAGCGATTGGTAAAAGATCCGGAAGTCACAGTGCATGGGTCGCCTGGCGTTAATTGCTCAGATCCAGCCCAGTTGTCATGTGAATATTTGAACTCATAAGTTCCTACTTGCAATTGAATGGTAATGTCCCAAATGTTGTCGCCATTGGCATCTGACATCTGAGCGCAGTTTCCGCACCAGTTGTTGAATGTACCATTCAACTCAGGAGTTGTAAAGCCAGTTTCTTGGTTCATGTTCACTTGGAAAGTCACTGTTCTAGACGGAGGTGTGTTTTGGCAAGAAGAACAACTTGCGAAACATACTACACCCAATGTTGTGTCTTGAGAAACAATCAGAGTACGATTGGTGTAGCCGAAATTGGTAACGGTACAGCTACTTCCAGCAACCAAATTTTCTTGCCCTCCCCAGTTATCATAAGAATACTTGAATTCATACGATCCTGCAGCCAACGCGATGGTGACGTCCCAAACGTTATCGCCATTGGCATCACTCATTGCTGAGCAGCTTCCGCACCATCCGTTGAAAGTTCCGTTTACTTCTGGCGTAGTGAACCCAGTTTGCTGATTCATGTCCACTTGGAAAGTAACATTGTACAAGGTTGGAGCGTTTTGGCAAGAAGTACAAAGACCAAAACAAACAACGTCCAATGTGGTGTCTTGAGAAACTCCCAAAGAACGATTGGTATATCCAGAATTCGTAACGGTGCAACTACTTCCAGGGGTCAAGTTTTCTTGACCCGTCCAAGCGTCATAAGAGTACTTGAATTCATAAGAACCGGCTGCAAGAGCTATGGTAATATCCCAAATGTTATCTCCATTGGCATCACTCATTGCTGAGCAGTTACCGCACCATCCGTTGAAAGTTCCATTCACTTCAGGAATTGTAAATCCTGATTGTTGACTCATGTCCAATTGGAAAGTGACATTGTACAAAGCTGGGGCTGTTTGACATGAGGTGCACAGTCCAAAACAGACAACATCTAAAGTGGTGTCTTGTGATACAACCAAAGAACGATTGGTGTATCCAAAGTTAGTAACCGTACAGCTGCTGCCAGGGGTTAAATTTTCTTGACCAGACCAAGCATCATAAGAATATTTGAATTCATAGCTTCCAGCGGGCACGGTAATGGTAACATCCCAAATATTATCACCATTGGCATCACTCATCGCTGAGCAGTTGCCGCACCAGTTGTTGAACGAGCCATTGACTTCAGGAGTTGTAAATCCGGATTGTTGACTCATGTCTACTTGGAAAGTAACGTTGTAGGAGGTCGGCAATATTTCGCATGCAGAACAACGACCATACACGTCATTTTGAATGAAACCAGCATTTGCCAGACGATTCGCGAAGTTGGCATAATCGGTAACTGGAGCGCAAGTGCCTCCATTTTGCATATCGTCTATCAAGTTCTCTTGAGATGCCCAGTTGTCTACCATGTATTTGTATTCAATATTACCGGCAGGATACAACAAGGAAACACTATAAATTCCATCACCATCACCATCAGTTAAATGATTGTACGTGTCAGCTGCACACCAACCACACCATGGTCCTGTAATGTATACATCTGTAAAGGCATCCGCACAAGTCATGTCAACATTGAAAATGGTATTGTAAACACATGAACCATCATCAATGGTGGCCGAAGAATTGTAATTCGCAGCGCCAGTATCCTTGCAACCATAAACAGTATTCAATTGACATTGCGCACAAAGTCCGAAACATACTACGCCTATGCTCATATCTCCATTGACATTGATAAATCGATTGGTAAATCCATTGTTGGTTACCGTGCAACTGGCCCCATCTTGCAATTGCTCTGAACCAGTCCAGTTATCGTAAGAGAATTTATATTCATAACTTCCTGGAGCCAATGCCAAAGTAATTTCCCATATGCCATCTCCATTGTTGTCTGACATGGCATTGCAGTTTCCGCACCAGCTATTGAAGGTGCCATTTAATTCAGGAATTGCAAATCCTGTTTGTTGGCTCATATCAACTTCGAAAGTTACATTATATGTTGCAGGTCCGTAAATGCATGATCCATCGTCCGTATTGGCGGCGGGGTTGTAATTGATTGCAGTAGAATTGGTGCAACCAAGAACTTCAACAAAACAGGCGGAACACGAAGCATAGCAAACTGGACTCAATACAGTATTTCCGGTCACAGTTAATGAACGATTGGTGTAACCATTATTGGTTACGGTACAAGACGACCCTTCGGTTAATTGCTCAGATCCCGCCCAGTTGTCATGTGCAAATTTGTATTCATAAGTGCCCGCTTGCAAAGGAACCGTGATTTCCCAAATGCCATCAGCATTGGCGTCGCTCATTGCTGCGCAGTTTCCACACCAATTGTTGAACGTTCCATTCAACTCTGGTGTTGTAAATCCATTGGTTTGGGTCATGTCTACTTGAAAAGTGACATTGTAGGTAGGTGTCACTGCACTGCATGCAACGCAAGCTCCCCAACAAACGGCATCCAATACTTGACCTGTATTGGTGACAGTAAGGGTACGATTGGTATAACCAAAATTGGTTGTTGTGCAAGACGATCCTTGTGTCAAATTTTCTTGAATGCCCCAGTTGTCAGCGGCAAACTTATATTCATAAGTGCCAGGTGCCAAGTTCAGCGTCGTTTCATAAATACCATCTGCGTTGGCATCTGTCATGGTGTTTGCCGTTGGGGTCCAACCGTTGAATGTGCCTGGTAATTGAACGGCTGTATACGCCTGTGACACATTGGTCATGTCTACCTTGAAGGTGACTGGATAAACTGTGGTGCAAGAAGAGCATGCTCCCCAGCATACCACCGGCATCACCATATCGCCAGCAACCGTTAATGTTCGATTGGTGTAACCAAAATTGGTTACTGTACAAGTTGATCCGGGCGTTAAACTTTCTTGCTGACTCCAACCATCGGCAGTGAATTTGTATTCGTAAGTTCCCGCAGCAAGGTTGATTGTTATTTCCCAAATGTTATCAGCATTGGCATCTGTCATGACAGCGCAAGCACCGCACCAATTGTTGAACGTGCCATTAACATTGGCTACCGAGAAGCCTGTTACATTGCTCATGTCTACTTTAAAAGTAACATTGTAGGCAAATGATGCAAAGCAACTGAAAAGTAACCCCGATAAAATAATCGCAATTTTTTTCATAGGAAGATTTTCTAATTAGTTTTGCCACGAATATAGGTAATTGTAACCTCTACAAAAAGTACTTTGGTCACAATTATCAATTCCATTTAAAATGGCAAAAAAAAAACCAGAAAAAAAAGACCTGTATTCGATACCGATCGATGATTTTTTTAAGTCTGCATTTTCCGTTGATTGCGTCATATTTGGTTATCATGACAAAGAGCTAAAAGTTCTTTTGATCCAAAGAGGGGCATCACCATTCGAGGGAGATTGGGCCCTTCCAGGTGATTTGGTTTATCCGCATGAGGATTTGGACAGCGCTGCAGATAGAGTGTTGATGGATTTGACACAGTTGGAGGATATCTCTATGCGACAGGTCAAGTCTTTTGGTAAGGTCAAAAGACACCCATTGGGTCGTGTTATCACAGTGGCGTATTTTGCCCTTTTGGAATTGCAAGAAATTTCGCCAATGGCTTCAAGTTGGGCTAAGGATATCAAATGGCACAGTGTGAAGCGAATTCCTAAATTGGCTTTTGATCACAAAGAGATATTAACAGAATGTCTAAATGCCATGAGAAGCCTCATCAAGCATGAACCTATTTGGACAAGAGTATTATCCAAGAAGTTTACGTTAACCGAGTTGCAAGAACTGTTTGAAACAGTTTTGATGAAAAAATATGACAAAGGAAATTTTAGAAAGAAGGTTAGCGCGATGAAATTTCTCAAGAGATTGCAAGAATCTCAAGTGAATGTTCGTCACCGCCCTTCTACCTTGTATAAGTTTGATCACAAGACTTTTGTGCAGTACAGAGAGAGTGGAAATGTAGTCGAGTTTTAGAAATAAAAAAGCCGGATTATCCGGCTTTTTTTGTGCTTGTATTCAAATTTGAAGTATTTCTTAGTCAATCACGAATTGAAATTTTTGAACTTTTTTACCTGTTTCATCGATGGTAATGAAGTACAGACCACTTGATAAATCAGGAAATGAAATTGTCGTATTTCCATCTTTACCATTGTGTTGTTGAACCATTTTTCCTAGATTGTTCCATACTCGAATCATTTGTTTTTGATTCGTATGAAGAATTTGAATTTGTTCATGCGCAGGATTCGGATACAACGAAATACTTTTGTTTGCTGATTCTGTTACACCGGTAACACAAGCATCACAACTTTCCCAGCAGACGGTTGGAAGTACGATGTTGTCTGTAACATCAATCAATCGATTGGTAAATCCATTTTCTGTAAATGTACAAGAACTACCCACGCTAAGTTCTTCTTGACCTGTCCAGTTGTCGTATGAAAATTTGTACGTGTAACTTCCCGCGGCCAATGGGATCGTGATGCTCCAAATATTGTCGTTTTCAGGATCCGTCAAGACAGCGCAATTCCCGCACCAGTTGTTGAAAGTTCCATTGATTTCAGGTGTAGTAAAACTAACTGGCGCTTGAGACATGTCTACATTAAAGGTTACATTATAAGGTCCAGAATTTTGACCACACAAATTACAGCTAGACCAACAAACTGTATCTAAAACCATGTCTTGTGATACACTCATGGTGCGATTGGTATAAGCTCCTGTTGTTATGGTGCATGAACTGCCAGCGGCCAAGGTTTCTTGGATGTTCCAATTGTCGGCTGAGAATTTATATTCGTAACTACCCTCCGGTAAGGTCACTGTTACTTGCCAAACATTGTCTCCATCCGCATCGTTCATGGCGGTGCAGTTTCCACACCAACCATTGAAGGTTCCATTGACTTCGGGTGTTGTAAAACCAGTTTGACCATTCATATCTACCAAAAATGTAACGTCATAGAAATTGGGTGTTGAAGCACAATCTGTGCAAGAGCCCCAACAGACAACTGATAGCACAGTGTCTTGGGTAACACTCAGGGCGCGATTCGTAAATCCAAATGCCGTTACTGTGCAGGACGAACCTTCCAACAAAGTCTCTTGAGTACCCCAATTGTCAGCAGAATATTTGAATTCATAACTACCAGAATTGAGCGGAATAGTTAGGGTCCATATGTTGTCTCCTTCAGGATCTGACATTGGAGCGCAACTGCCGCACCAATTGTTAAAGGATCCATTGACTTCAGGAATGGTGAAACCAGTTTGCTGTGTCATGTCCACCTGAAAGGTGACGTTGTAAGATTGCGCTATACTGCTCATGCTGAATAGACAAAGGGCGATGAAATAAATTACTTTCATGGTGAATGTTATTTTGGCTAATATATACTAATTGTTATTTTTACAAAAAGTATTTTTTTGTTTAAAGTGTTTTTATTGTTTCTTTACGAAATGACAAAACGGGTAATAATCGGCCAACGGATGTTGTTCTTCTTTCTATTGTCTTTAAATGGACTTGTATTTTTTGCGCAGTCCAGTGTAAGGCACGTTGAAGTGAAAAAGAACATTCATGACGAGTATCGGCTATTTGTTGATCAACAAGAATTCTATGTTAAGGGTGTGGGTGGATCGGATCATTTGGATGTAGCTGCAACAATTGGCGCCAACACCATTCGCACTTGGAGTACGGATGACGCAAGGGCTGTCTTGGACAACGCACAAAAGCATGGATTGATGGTAATGATGGGCTTGTGGGTTCAACACGAGCGACATGGTTTTGATTATGACGATGATGCCAAGGTGAAAAATCAATTGGAGCAATTTCGAAAGGTAGTTTTGGAAATCAAAGACCATCCGGCACTTTTACTTTGGGGAGTTGGGAATGAGGTGGATTTATTTTACACCAATACCAAAGTTTGGAATGCCGTTCAAGACATAGCCAAAATGATTCACGAAGTGGATCCTCATCACCCCACCACCACGGTCACGGCAGGATTGGATCCATTGGAAGTGGAGTTGATCAAAAAGAATGCTCCTGACATCGATATATACTCTGTCAATACATACGGTGGTATCGGGGAGGTGCGAAAGAACATTCGCTCTTATGGTTGGACAGGGCCCTATCTGATTACAGAATGGGGACCCAATGGTCATTGGGAAGTGGCCAAGACTCCTTGGGGAGCGCCGATCGAACAAACGAGTTCAGACAAAGCTTTCGTATACCAAGATCGTTACCAAAAAGAAATTCTCGGTGATGCGGCCTATTGCATGGGCTCCTTTGTTTTTTTGTGGGGACACAAACAAGAGACTACTTCCACTTGGTATGGGATGTTTGATGAATCAGGTAGAACCTCAGAAGCCATCGATGTATTGCACGAAGCATGGTCACCGGCTACTTTCAAAAATCATGCGCCGCGAATGGAGTATCTTCTGATCAATCAACTCTCCGCCAATCAAGCGCCTGCGGTCTGGGCGGATGATGAGGTTAATGTGAAATGCAATTGGGTAGATGTTGACCTTGATGTCAAGAAGGTGATTTGGAATGTTATTCCTGAGAGCAGTGATATCAAGGCGGGTGGTGATGCGGAGGCTGCACCAATGCCAATTCAAGGTTTGTGGAAAAAGCGTGGCGACTTTGATGCAACTTTCAGAGCGCCGCATGTGCCTGGTGCATATCGCGTTTTTGTTCAAATCAATGATGCACAAAATCACTATGCCTATGCCAATATTCCTTTTGAAGTAAAGGCGCGCACTGCTCATATGCCCATGCCTCGTTGGATCAATCTTAAAACATGGAATGATGGAAATTGGAAAGAATAAGTTTCGCTTCATTGCTTGTTGGGTCACTTTGCTTTTTGTCCAACAATACAACGCTCAGGTGGTTGATTCGACTTGGGGAAGTTGGGGTGTTTATCCCAAGAAGGAGGCAAAGGGAACCAAGAATATACAGGTCAATGGATTTTATCGTTTCTATTCCACCTTCACGGTCAATCAATTGCCCTATCAGTTGACATCGGCTTTGGGGGATGTTGTCAAACAGCGTTCATTGTTCATTGGCGATGATGCGCAATTACCCAATCTTTTGATCAATGTTTCGGGTAATCTAAAGAATGGATCTTCTTGGGGAATGGACGTTAGAATGTTTCAATTTCTGAACGGTCAAATTGGAACTTCTTACGGAAGTCAAGTCGCTGATAGTTTGCGACCTGATGTTCAAAATCCTTTGGCATCCAATACGCTGGGAAAAAATCTCGGAACGATGTTGGGGATGACGTTGTATGGCAATTTTAAAACCAAATTTGGAAGCTGGTCAACAAGAATCGGCGGTATACAGTGGATTGCGATTTCAGATTTGACTATGTCCTCTTTCAAAGGATATAACCGATTCATTTTGTTTGAAAGAAATCCATGGGATCCATTGGGCAGAAATATCATGGGTCGATACCAACAATATTTTCAGCAGGGTTCCATTGATCAAGACAACCGTTGGGGAAATCGTGCGTTCCAAGGTGCTGTGGTGGAAGGACAATTGCCCAAGTCGTACTCAGTGATGGCCTTGGTAGGAAAGACTGAATTAAACGGAGGTTTCAACAAAACACCCAATTATTCTTGGGGAGGAAAGTTGAAAAAAGATTTTAGTTGGGGAAGCACTGCCATCAATACTTTGAATGCCAAAAATTTTACAGACAGCCTAGCACAAGTATCATTTGGATCTTATGTGGTAACGCACGAGCTCATTGCGCGAATCAAAGGTTATCAAATCAAATCCGAGTTGGGAGGTGGGAAATATTACAGCCCCAAAAACAACAAAGGATGGGGAGAATTGATGCAGGTGAAATTGAGCACACCCACTTATAAAAATGGTTTCTCTGCTGAATTAACAGGATACAGAATTAGCCCGAAGGTGGTTAACAATGTTGCGTTGTATTGGAATACAGCAACTCCGGAATACGCTGTTAACAACATCCCAGCAGGATCGGTTGGAAGTGCTTCTTTGCTGCAGCCGTTTGCATCGGCAATGACGCGGTTGGGACAAGTCACCAATAATCGACAAGGTGTCAATTTGAATTTTCAATGGGTCAAGAAAAATTGGCATTGGAGCGGTGGTGTAGGAAGTTCCAAGGAAATAGAAAGAGTCTCCAATCAAATTACCATCGGGCATCCCGTCAACCAATTGGTGCGTTCTCGCATGTGGCGTTGGAATTTCCCCAGTCAAGTGGGACCATACAATCGTTACTCGGATATTTATCGAGACGTTTATCAAACCATTACACTTTCAGATGATTCTTCTGGCGTTGTGGTATATGACAAGTACTTTAACAATGCAGAATTGCAAGTGAAACACTCGAGTATGTTGTTCGACCGACCATTGTATTTCTTTGGATTGTTTCAGGCGCAGTCCTGTTCACGAATGTGGTCACCGATTGTTGTGACTACTGAAAAGGCCTATGTGCGACAATACAGTTCAGAATTGGAATTGTATTACGCCTTGATGCAGCGATGTGTATTGAGTTTTTATGGTGGAATTGAAAGAACTTTGGGCAACTACAACACCAATATTGATGAGGAGAGTTTCCGCCCTATGAATCAATTCGGAAAGGGATATGGCGTCGGATTGGATTTTGACTTGGGTAAAAACGCTCGCTTGTATGTCCGCCAACGTTGGTTTGAGTTTGAAGATAAAAGTTTTGCGAAAGATCATTTCGCAGGTAAGGAATTGTCAGTTGAATTAAAAGCATTTTTCTAATGAAAATTTGGATATCAATCATTTTCTTGTTCGCCAGCAGTATCAGTTGGTCGCAGACAGAACCAGAGCGCAAGATCTCAGTGGTGGGTCAAACCAGAGGTCAATTTTATGCCGATCAAATGGACAATTCTGTCCCTGATACAGTAACGGCCAAGAAATTGAACAGCGGAAATGTTTTGGCTGATTTGGGACTCAAGATTCAAGTCAATAAAACCATGGAGGTTTTGGGAATGGTCAGGATTCGCAATGACTATGGTGGCTTCTGGGGTTCGGGAGTGAGTTTTGATGTGCGTCAATTGTCTGTCCGCGGATTGATTGGAAATTCGGTGCGGTATTATTTGGGAGACATCAATTACAAGATGACGCCATTCACGCTTTGGAACAATGATCAAGAGTGGAATGCAAGTGCTCCGCAGATTTTTAAAGATCAAATGGGTGTTGTCAATTATGACCACTTCTATAATTTCAATAATGCTTGGAGACAGCACGGGGCGGCTGCAGATGGAGGTTTCTTATTCTCCAAAGGAATTCAAGAATTGCAATGGAGTGTATTTTCTTCGCGCGTGAAAACGACTGATTTTGCCAATACACCCGATCGCATTTTTTCGGGAGTTGGATTGAATTGTAAATTGAACAACAATTGGTCATTGGGTTGGAATTATGCCAATCTTTGGGATGTGGACGGAACGGCCAATGTGCACACGGCATTGCGCAATCCTGTAAATACGGCTACTTTGCATTATTCAGGGCAAGGTGGTCATTTGAAACATTTGGTTCATATCGAAACCGGAGCTTCAAGAAGATTTGTTCTCAATGATGATACATACATCAAAAAGTCTGGACGGTTTGTGCAAATGAGTTGGAAAGAAAGTTTAGATGAAGGGAAATGGAATATTGAAGGGATTGTCAGTCGTGTAGAGTCTGGATTCAGAAGTCCCGGTGCGCAAACCAGAAGAATCAACGGGGATGGTGCATTAACGGCCTACCAACGATTGGGAAATAATCAAGCTTTGCGTTCACTCAATATGTTGGATTTGATGCGTGAGTCCAATTTGTACAATATGCAGTTGCAAACTGAGTTGGGCGGCTACTTGCCGTATTATGACAACATCACACCCTACGGGGCTGCAACACCTAATCGACAGGGGGTTCAAATGATTGAGTCTGGTAAATGGAAACAGGGAAATTGGAATTGGAATGTTTCGCAAATGTGGATGAAAGAGACCAAGGGTGAGGGAACGACAACGCCTCGAAGATTTCAGCGAATGAAAGTTCAATTGGCGGGTAAAATTTGGCAGTCTGGTAACAGAAACGTGGCCGTTCAATTAGAGCTGAGACAAGATCAAACCAAACGACAATTGCCAGAAGGCTTGCCACAAACAGATTTGAAAGCGCAGGCAGCTGTGATGGGGATGGAGATAGCTTGGAATGAAAAGTGGCATACTTTATTGGGCTCTCAGTTTGTGCAATACAACGGAACGGAAGTAGCCTCTTTGTATAATTACTCGGGAGATATTATCAATTACAACGAGCAAACATGGAAGGGAAAGGAATGGATGAATGGAGTGGGGATGAAGTATATTTTTTCTGAGAAATCGTTTTTAACCTTACAAGGCAATGTTTGGAACGGTAACAGTATCAATTGGAATACACCACAATACAAGTGGAAGCAAATGATGATTTTATACCAAATGAATTTTTAAAAATGAAAAAGATATTTTTGTTCGGTGGATTAATGGCATTGCTTCAATTGTGGAGTGGATGCAAAGTGGATAGTCAATTTGACGGACCAGATCTCAATGATTTATACGGACCATTTGAGTGGATCAATCCCCTCTTATTGAACCGCGATTCTGTTGATTTCGGCAGTGGCGAATTCGTCTTGGCTTCTGCCAAGTTTAGCAAGCGCGTCAATTGGCACATTGACATCAAAGGTTTGAGTTCTGGTGCTTGGAAAGAGTTGACTGGGTTTGATTCCGACGTAGTGGCAGAATGGGATGGAAGCACAACCCACTTCCCCATGTTCCGATCGGAGAGTTGCGCCATTGCCATGTATGTGGTGGGTCAACCCGACACGTTGCGTGATACGGTATTTGTTGTTGCACCAAAAGTCAATCAAGGTTTGTTGCTCAGTGATTTTGAAGGAGGATTAAATCCAAATTGGGTCCCTTTTGTTCAATCAGGTGCCAACATGAATTTTGGATTGCAACAAAATGGTTCTGCTCCTCAAGGTTTGCGCTCATACATTATGGCGGGTGCCGTTACTTGGGATTGGTTGATAGGGATGATTGATATTCCTGCTTCTGCTTATGGTGCGGATCACTTCGCATTATCCAACAACCCCAACAACGTTTATTTCAATACGCTGTTGTACAAACCAGCTGATTATGACAATGGCGTTGTTTTGCTTCGCTTTTCTGAGGATGATAATTTGGATGGAAGTTTTGACCCAAGTCAAGAAGATATGTATTCGTATCAATTGCAAGGCGGCGAGGATGGATGGCGTTTGTTGTCTTTAAAGTATAGTGATTTGCAAGCATTGGTCAATGGAAATCCAGCCACTCCTTCAGGCAATGGTTTGCATGAACCGGATAAACTGTTTCAAGTTTCAATTTTGTTCCTGGCCAATCCTGCGTCCGGTTTTAGTGAGAGCGGCTTGGATTATATGATATTCACTGAAGGAGAACCATTGCGTCCATGAGAATACTGGCTATCATATGTTTGATTTTTTCAATGCAAAGTTGTTTGCAATGGAAGGCTGTGGCTTTGTACGATGAACCGCTTCCTGCGGAGGTGGACAACGGACTGCATGGTTTTGCCTCTGCTGTGATTTGGCAAGAGCAATTGAATAGTGAGATTTGGGTCACGCAAGATGCAAAGTGCATTGCGATGAATTTGGAAAATACCGGAGCCGCGCAAGGTCAGAATTCCCTTCATTTGAAATGGAACAAACAGGCGGGAAATTGTCCTTGGCTGGGGATAGGTTGCGGTTGGGAAGGTTGGTCAGGAAAGGATATTTCCATGATTGCACAAACGGCAATGTTGACCTTCCAAGTCAAAAACTATGGTGCAAAACCGCTCAAGTCAGGTTTGCCAGGAGCGTTAGGTTTTGAGGATTTTTCCGGCAATCAATCTTTTGTAGGGATGTTTGGTAAATATGCCAAAGACGGAATGATTGGTCAAACATGGACAGCATTCGAAATTCCATTGCGTGACATCATCGCGCAAAATCCGGATTTGGACATAACTGCAATCAAACAAATGATCATCACCTTAGAATCTGAAGGTGAGATTGGAATAGATGATATTGTTATTAAACCATTGAATCAACAAAAATGAAGAAGTTATTTTTTTTGGTGACTTGGTGTTTTGCTCATTTGGCCAATGCCCAATGGACAAATCAACAAGAAAGTAGTGTGCAAAATATTTTATCTCAAATGACCATTGAGGAGAAGGTGGGACAAATGACCCAAATCAATTTGGATGTCATCTGTGTAGGGGATATTTATAAATTGCAAGAGCCACATCGAATCGACCCCGCTAAGTTGAAAGAGGCTATCGAAAAATACCATGTTGGTTCTATTTTGAATTGTGGGGGTCATGCTTATCCAATCGAACAATGGCACGAAATCATCTCCGGAATTCACCAGGCAACGCTTGCCAATCAACAGCAGCATAGTGATGAATACAAAAATATTCCTGTTCTATACGGAATCGATGCGATTCATGGCGCCAATTATGTAATGGGTGGAACTTTGTTTCCACAACAGTTGGGACAAGCAGCAACTTTTAATCCTGCTTTAGTTCAAGAGGCGGCGAGGATTACGGCCTATGAAACCAGAGCGGCGGGCATTCCTTGGAATTTTTCTCCAGTATTGGATGTAGGACGTGTGCCCACATGGTCGAGATTTTTCGAAACCTATGGCGAAGATCCTTACTTGTGCAGTGTTTTAGGAAAGGCTTGTGTAAAAGGATATCAAGGTGAATTTGGCAATGATAACAACGGGGAAATTGATGAGTACCACGTTGCGGCATGCATGAAACATTTTCTTGGATACAGTGGAGCAAGAACTGGGAAAGACCGCACCCCAGCTTACTTGTCCGATATTCAATTGAAAGAAATTTACAGACCCTCTTTCCAGGCAGCGATTGATCAGGGTGCTTTAACGGTGATGATTAACTCTGGAGAGATCAATGGAATTCCAGTGCACGCCAATCCCAAAATTTTAGTGGACTTGCTGCGCAAAGAGATGGGTTTTCAAGGAATGGCAGTGACAGATTGGGAAGATGTAATCAAGTTAGTAAACATACACCATGTCGCTGAAAATTTAAAAGATGCTGTTGCTTTGGCGGTCAATGCCGGGATCGATATGTGCATGGTGCCCAATGATTATAATTTCACCAATCTGTTGATTGAGTTGGCTAAGGAAGGTAAAATAAGTGAAGAGAGACTCAATCAAAGTGTTTATCGCATCCTGAAATTGAAAATGCAATTGGACTTATTTGACAATCCAGTTCCATTCCAAAAAAACAATTATCCTGATAAAATGACCTCTTCTTTTCAGTCAGCGGCCATTCAAACCGCTGAAGAGAGCATTACCCTATTGGAGAATAAAAAAGGAAAGACAGGAAGTTTGCCATGGGCCAGTGGTACGAATATCTGCGTGGTGGGCAATGCAGCCAATCAATTGATTTATCAAAACGGCGCATGGTCTAGAACTTGGCAAGGCACGGATACCACATGGAATGATCCAGCCCGATTGACAACTTTCAAAGCCTTGCAGCAAGCTAACACGGGAAATACATATTGTGCTTTATCACAATGGTCCAAAGAGGCAGCCAAAGCCGCCAATAAAAAAGTCAAAAAGTCGGATGTTGTATTGGTCTGTTTGGGTGAAAAGCCTTCGACGGAAAAGCCCGGAGATATTGACGATTTGAATTGGGATAAGGCAGAAAGACAAATGATGAAATGGGCATTAGGAACAGGCAAACCAGTTGTTTTGGTGTTATTCGAAAACCGTCCGAGATTGGTCAACGAATGGGTAGAGCAATGCACTGCCGTGGTTATGGCTTATCAGCCGGGGGAATGGGGTAATGTTGCTTTGGCCAATATTCTTTTCGGAAAGACTAACCCCAGTGGAAAATTGCCATTCACTTATCCGCGTTACAATCAATCGTTATTGACCTATGATCACAAGCACAGCGAAGAATTGGACCCATCCTTTGGCAGCAAAGCTTACAATCCACAATGGCCGTTCGGACATGGATTGAGTTATTCTGATTTGACCTACCAGAATATGAGCATTACTCGATCTATCGGCAACAATGGAAAGATGAATTGGACCGTATCAGTTGAGGTAAAAAATGACAGTGATAGAGACGCAAAAGAGAGTGTGTTGGTCTACAAGCATGATCGCGTAGCTAGCGTTACACCGCATGTCAAAAAACTAATCAACTTCAAAAAGCAAGTGATCAAAGCGCACGCTGCAGCGACGTATCAATTTACAATTGAACCGGATGATTTGAAGTTTGTCGGTGCCAATGGTGAAATGCTATTAGAGTCAGGCGTTTGGGACATATACGTTGGTAATCTCAGCGGAACCATTGAAATAAAATAATCATGAAAAGAATTTTTGCGTTCGTTTGGATTTCGGCCTTGATTTCATGTCACCAATCCAATCCTGAAGATGTTTTGGGAAGGGTAGGAGATGTGGTTACTTTTTCCAATAGAAAATGGGACATCAAAAGCAGCACTTCTCCAGTAGGTCCAGGACCGAACGTTTTCTCGAAACGATATGATGATGTTTGGGTAGACGAAAATGGTTATCTGCATTTGAATATCGATTACCATGATGGTCAATGGTATTCTTCAGAGGTTGTGTCTCAAGATAACTTAGGATTCGGAACCTATACTTGGACCATTCAATCGGATCCTTTATCCTTTGCCGAAAATGTTGTTTTTGGTTTGTTTACATGGGATGATAGTACTTTCTTTTCTGATGGCAATAGTGAGGTAGACATTGAGTTTTCAAAGTGGGGTGATGCCAACTCGATTGATATGGCCACCTATTCTGTACAGCCTGTAAATTTTGGAACATACTATGCAGAGCGTACTCGTGAGATGACGTCGAATCAACAATTGCTGAAAGGAGTCACTACGCACCAATTTCATTGGACAGACAGTCTGATAACTTGGAATTCTTATGTGGGAGAAACCACCAATGGTGCATTGATTGGAACATGGAGTTTTAATTTGAATCATCCGCCACGTGTCAAAGTAGATGGTGGTCAAACCTCGAATCCGATAGTAATTCCTTCACCTGGAGCCCAGACCCATGCGCGAATGAATCTTTGGACATTGCCATACCAAAGCTTAGGTCCTCTCAATGGTTTAAAGCATGAGGTAGTGATTCGAAGCTTTACTTACCACCCATAAACCTGGGTTCTCTTTATTTTTTCTGACCCTTATTGTAATATTTACAAAAAATACTTTTTGTTTAATTTACAATTACATATATTTACTCTAACCAAAACTAATTAGACATGAAAAAACAAATACAATCTCTCCTCGTGATGTTGTTTATAAGTACAATATCATGGGGTTACAATGTCACCTTCAAGGTGGACATGAGTAATGTGACAGGCTTCTCAGTAGCCAATGTTAATGGCACGTTCAACAACTGGTGCGGCGCTTGCGCAGCTATGACAGATGCGAATAGCGATAACATCTGGGAAGTTACAGTGAGCCTCGCGGCGGGTTCTTATGAATACAAGTTTACTGCCGATGGATGGAGTCAGCAAGAAAGCTTGACGCCTGGATCATCCTGTACAGTGACCAATTTTGGTTACACCAATCGTACAGTAACAGTCTCAGGTGATATGGTGATGCCAGTGGTATGTTGGGGCGCATGCGCTTCTTGTACTTCTGTCTATCCAGTAACCTTTAAGGTGGACATGAACAACGTTACGCAGTCATACACTGCAGTTCAACTACCAGGTTCATTTAACGGTTGGACGCCAACTTCAAATCCCATGTCAGATGCCAATGCTGATGGAATTTATGAAACAACTCTTAATTTGGCTCCTGGCACTTATGAGTACAAATTTGCTGCAGACAACTGGGCAATTCAAGAAAATTTGACACAAGGTTCTTCTTGTACAACAACCAATTTTGGATATACCAATCGTACCATTACAGTTACCTCATCAGGTCAAGTTTTGGATGCGGTATGTTGGGGTGCTTGTGTAGCATGCAGCGCTGTTGCTCCAACATACAACGTAACCTTTAAGGTAGACATGACACAAACCACTGGTTTTACTACTCCAGAATTAAATGGAACTTTCAACAACTGGTGTGGAAACTGTGCTGCAATGAGCGATGCCAATGCTGACGGTATCTGGGAAGTAACAGTTCCTTTGCAAGCGGGTACATATGAGTACAAATTTGCTCATGACAACTGGGCGGGTTCTGAGCAATTAACCGAAGGATCTTCTTGCACAGTTACAAATGGAGGATTTACCAATCGTACTTTAACTGTGACAGGAAATACTGTATTGAGTCCAGTTTGCTATGCATCATGCTCTGCTTGTATTGTGTCTGTCCCTGGTTGTACCAACGCTGCTGCCGCTAACTACAATGCAGCTGCTAACACGGATGATGGTACATGCTTATTTGCCACTACTTTCAACGTAGATATGACTTGCGCTGGTAGCTATACCAACGTTTACGTGACGGGCCCTTGGTGCGGATGGTGTGGTGCCGATACGTACAATCATTTGACAGATGCCAATGCGGATGGAATTTACTCGGTGGTTGTGAATTTGGCTGCTGGTAATGTCGAGTACAAGTACATGGTGGATAATTGGGCATCTCAAGAAAATTTGATTGATGATATGCAAAATGGAGGTACCTGTGCGCCCGTTACGGATTATGCGAATTATGCGAATCGTCAAGGGGTGATCGGTACAACTTTTAATGATGTTTATGGAAGATGCACTGCTTGTCAGCAGGGAGTGCCAGGATGTAATGATGCTGCTGCAGTGAATTTCAATCCTATTGCAACATACAGTGACGGATCTTGCTTGTATGCCACTACATTTAATGTAGACATGTCATGTGCGGGTGTAAATTTCAGCAATGTGTATATTACTGGTCCATGGTGCGGATGGTGCGGTGCCGATACTTACAATCATTTGTTAGATGGCAACGCAGATGGCATTTATACAGTTGTCGTCAATTTACCTTCAGGCAATGTTGAATACAAATACATGGTTGACAACTGGGCTGCACAAGAGAATTTGATTGATGATATGCAGAATGGTGCTACGTGTGCTCCTGTTACCGATTATGCCAACTATGCCAATAGACAAAGCGCAACAGGCACTGTGAAAAATGATGTTTACGGAAGTTGCTCGGCTTGTTGTTTAAACTTGACTTATTATGTAGATGCAGATGGTGATGGTCAAGGAGCCGGAAATGCCCAAATCTTGTGTGCTATTCCAACTAGCGGTTACGCAACAACAGGTGGTGATTGCAATGATGCAAGTGCCTCCATCAATTCATCAGCCTCAGAGGTATGTGGTAACGCTATCGACGAAAACTGTGATGGTATTGCAGCAACTTGTGGTGATGATTATTCTAACCCTGTTGTTATTTCCTCCGTTGGTCAATTCGGAGTGGGTGTGCAATCATCTTTTCAAGCAGCTCTAGGATCGAGCACAGATTCACCTGAGACTTCTTTTGCAGGAAACGATCGTTGGTTCAAATTCACGGCTACGGCAAATGCTGTGCGCATTTCAGTTGTTGGAAATAACACAATTGGTGATGATAATAAAATTGCCATGTATAACTACGTGGCTAACCCATCGACAAGTTTGGTTCCCATTGCAGTAGAAGATGATGTGCATGTTGGTAACCAAGGAATTGCTACAGATGCAGGAAACGAAATTTTACTTTATGATGGTTTGACAATTGGTCAATCATACATGATTGCTGTAATCAATACCAATAACGCTGCAGCCAATGTTTCGGTAACCATCAGCAAATTCGCTGCGAGTACAACCGATATTGGTCCGTATACAAATTACACCAACACATACTCCAACAATTGTCAAAACTTCAAAGTAGCTTACCGTCCAAATGCAATCGCCTATATCGTGAATCGTTGGACAACTTCAAGTATTACAGGAACACCAGAGTGGACATACACGCTGGGTGGAACTTCGAATACAACGGTTTGCCAATTGGGTAAAATTGTAGTGCCTAATTTTTCTAGTGCTGCAAAAAACATCTATGTTTCGGTGGATGTTACTTATTCAGTGAAGGATGCTTTTGGAAATACTTCAGTATTAACGGCGGTTTCGTCTGGTACAACTAGTTTTACTTTGTCACCTGAAAGTGCATTGAGTGTAAGAAGCACAGACCAATGTCCTGTCTACAAAAACCCGATCTCTGGAAGTATTTCTACCAATCGCTCAGTATGTGGTGTTTCCAAATACAATTGGAAATTCACTCAACAATATCCGCTGGTAAACCTTCCTTTGGAAGTTGAAGGTGGTTTAGGCGCAAGCCGTATTTTGCCATTGGCTAATGTTTCAGGAATGGCAAGTGGCCAGCGTTACGATGTCAATATTCAAGCGAAACACGTTGATAATGTAACATATTCTGAATTCAACGCGACAACATCTTGTGTTCGAACAATCGGAGCGGCCGGAATGAGTAGCGAAACGGAAGTGTCAAAATGGAACAACGATACCAAAGAGGTTTTGATTTATCCAAACCCATCTAATGGTAGTGATATGAATATTTCGCTTTCTGGATTTGATGGTCAAGTTGATTTACAGGTTTTTGACAATACTGGAAATTTGGTAAATGCTGCCACAATCTTTGTTGATGGAGATTGGAATCAAAAGCTAGATTGGAGCAGTAGTTTGTCACAAGGTTTGTATCAAGTTTCAATTAAAAATGGAAATGAAAGATGCTCTCTTACAATGATGATAATAAAATAGGTTTAAGTTAATATCATCGAAAGGAG
>CANFLZ010000009.1 GCA_947448135.1 Flavobacteriales bacterium | reverse complement strand
CGAGGCATTAAATACCCATTGTGCAATCCGTATGAATGGAAGTAGTGAGTGTCACAAAATATCGAGTATTGCGGGAATTTCTTTTTAAGCCAATAATAAAATGCGACTTGGAAAAGTTGATTTCCTATTCCGCCAAGAATGCGAACGACTTTGATGGGTTGGATTACATTCATAACGGAGTGTCTAGCAAATATAACAAATGCCTTGATATCGATTAAATTTGTTAGCTTTAGGCGCACACAACATGCTATTTAATAGTTTTAACTACCTCGTTTTTTTTGTATTGGTCTGGTTGGTTTTTTGGTTTGTCATCAAGGACAGGCAAAAGCTGCAGCAGGCTTTTCTTCTCTTGGTGAGTTGTTACTTCTACATGTTCTTTATTCCAAAGTATATTGTTATTTTGGCGTTGACGATAGTGGTGGATTATTGGGCAGGGCACGCATTGGAGCAAAGTCAAAATGTGCACAAAAGGAAAGTCATTTTGGTAACCAGTGTGTTTGTTACCTGTGCGATATTATTTGTTTTTAAATATTACAATTTCTTTTCTGAGAATATTTCGCATTTGGCGGGATATTTTGGTGGGGAGTGTTCGATTGGAATTTTGAAATGGGCATTGCCCATTGGCTTATCTTTCCACACTTTTCAAAGTTTGAGCTATGTCTTTGAGGTGTATTATGGACGACAAAAGGCAGAGCGCAATTTTTTGACCTATTCCTTGTATGTCATGTATTTTCCTCAGCTGGTGGCGGGCCCCATTGAACGCCCAGGGAATCTACTCAACCAGCTAAATCAACCATTTATATTTAAACCGCAAATGGCCAGTGATGGCATGCGATTGATATTGTGGGGATTGTTTAAAAAGGTCGTGATTGCTGACGCTTGTGCCAAAATTGTGAACTTCACTTATCTCGGAATGGACACAGCATCTACCATTGATTTGTGGTATGCTGCAGTTCTGTTTTCAATTCAGATTTATGGCGATTTTTCGGGGTATTCGGATATTGCTCGGGGTAGTTCTCAATTGTTGGGAATTCAACTGATTACCAATTTTAATTTTCCTTATTTCTCACGTTCGATTTCAGAGTTTTGGAGCCGATGGCACACCAGCTTATCCACTTGGTTTAGGGACTATGTTTATATTCCATTGGGCGGAAATCGGGTGACGCGAATGAAGCAAATTCGCAACGTATTGATTGTATTTGTGCTAAGCGGATTTTGGCATGGTGCGCAATGGACTTTTATTTGGTGGGGATTTTTCAATGCTTTGTTTGTCATTTTCAGTTTTGTAAAATTGCCGGCTTATTTGGGTAAAAACTGGTTGATGATTCCCATTACTTTTTTGATCACCACCTGTCTTTGGGTTTTGTTTCGAGCGGAAAACATGCATCAAGCAATTACCCAATTGGATACCATGCTGGTGCATTTCAAAGGAGGGAATGGCATAGAATACAATCTAAAATTGTGGTTGATGATTATCTCCTTTTTTGCGATGGAATGGCTATTGCGAAAAAGATCTTTCGGATTGGATATTGAACATTGGCCTTCAGCAGCTCGTTATTCCACCTACACCATTGTCTTTTTTGTTTTGTTTTTCATGGCGGTATATCCGGCTAATCAATTTATTTACTTTCAATTTTGATGAAATCATTTTTAATAAAATTGGTCGTTTTTGGGAGTATAGCCGTACTCAGTCATATTGTTGCCGGATATTTTATGAATGGCACGACTGATTCCAACTACCTCCGTTTTTTGAGGTATCCCAATCATGGATTGATCATAGGAACCTCTCGTGCTGCACAAGCGATTTGTCCGGATGATATGGTGCAGCACTCTGGATTATTTAATGCAGGATTTTCAATGCTCACCTCTCCATATGGACCGGCTTACACGAAGTACATTTTAAAGCAGCTTGATACTACTCAGCGAAGTCAGGCGTTTGTGTTGTGTGTGGACCCTTGGTCGTTGTCGTCTGCGTTTGACTCCATTACAGGAGAAGAGAATTGGATTGAGAATGATAAAATGGTAGGTGAAACAGAGCGATTGATGAATCCCAATTGGGAGTATTTGATTGAACAATATTCCTACGGATGGGGCAATATCATCTTAGAACATTACCGACCTACGCAAGGCATGATTTTGCATGACAATGGGTGGCTCGAAGTACAACGAAAATTTGATCCTGCTAAAGCAAAAATTAGGCAAGGAGGAAAGTTAGAAAATTACAAAAAGGATGTAGGAGCAGGTCGTCGGCCTTCCACTGCGCGCGTCGAATCTTTGAGAAATTTAATTCGCATGTTGCGTCCGTATGGAAAAGTGATGTTGGTTAGAATTCCTTGCAGCGCTGAATTCAGAGCATTTGAACAGCAGTTTTGGCAATCTTTTGATCAGGAGATGTTATCCTTGGGTAATACAGAGAAGGTTCAATATTGGAACCCTGAGGAATTGAATCGGGTTCTTCCTTTTAATGATGGGCACCATATGAATTACGTTGGGGCACATCAATTTAGCAAGATGGTGGACAGGTCGCTTCTTGAACAATAAATGGTTTAATGGTCGTAATTTCTTCCTTTCGATTGCAATAATTCAAAAGCTTCTTCCCAGTTGGGAATAGCACTTGCTGAATATCCAAAAGTTTTTCCCGTTGCGATGTTATGGAAAGCCTTCATGGCTTTAAGATGTGGTCCGGATCTGAGGAATTCCAACATGATGTCACGGCTCTCCCAAGCAGTAAGTGTACATTGAAATCTTTGGATGTTTTTCACCTCACAAAATAAATTTCCTTTTGCGGATTGCGCTTGTTTGAAAGAGGGGATGGCCAACATCCAAAATCGGATGGTTGCCCAAAAACTCTTGGGTTTGAGACCCGTTATGGAGATGTAAATCTCTTTTGTATTTTCTGACATGGTCGATATTAATCTTGAATAGAGTGGGTGTGAAAACGAGAGATCTCTGCAATCATGCTGTGATAGTATCTGTACCAAGTTTGGCCCCGTTTTTTGGCTTCGATATGGATGGGGTGTGATGCCCAAATCTGCACGGATTCCATGTCTCTCCAATAGCTGATAAAATTACCACGGCCTTCATGTTTCATGCTTTCGTATCCCAAGTAGCCCGGCATTGTTTTTACGAGGTCGAGCGTTAGGATATCGTATTCTGCATACCCTACTAAATTTTCCGAGAGGTAGTAATTGAAGATGGATGCAATGAAAGGCGCATTGGGCGGAGTTGAATCATTCCAGTTGATCATGTTTTCGAAGATAGGGATAGAAAATAAAAAAAGGCTGCATAACGCAGCCTTTTCACTCGCTCCCCAGCCTGGACTCGAACCAGGGACCCCATGATTAACAGTCATGTGCTCTAACCAGCTGAGCTACTGAGGAGTGTACCTTTTTGAGAAATGGGCTTTCCCATCTGTCAAAACCACTCTGCTTGTTCTTCAGCTCCTTGTCGTTACCAAGGTAAAACACCGAATTGAGGTCGGAATCGGAGCGCAAAAATAAACAAATACTTTAACTTCACAATATCTTTGTAAAAAATTTTTACAAATGAAATTAGTTGCCGTAGGTACCGTGGCTTTCGATTCGATTGAAACGCCGTTTGCAAAACAAGAAAAAGTGATTGGTGGCGCGGCTACCTATATCACATTAACCGCTTCTCACTTCGTAGATTCATCAGGTTTGGTGTCTGTTGTGGGTGAAGATTTTCCTACGGATTTCTTGGCGGAGATGAAGAGCAGAGGTATTGATCAAGAGGGTTTGGAAATTAAGAAAGGTGAAAAATCCTTCTTTTGGTCGGGTAAATATCATTTAGACATGAACTCGCGCGATACATTGGTGACCGACTTAAACGTCTTGGCAACTTTTGACCCTAAAGTGCCAGCTTCTTACACAGACGCACCAGTATTGCTTTTGGGCAACTTGGTTCCTGCGGTTCAATCTTCAGTTTTGGATCAATTTCCAACGCGACCAGCTTTGGTGATTATGGATACCATGAACTTCTGGATGGACGTGGCGTGGGACGATTTGATGGCGGTAATCAAGCGTGTCGATGTTTTGACTATTAACGATGAAGAAGCGCGTCAAATGAGCAAGGAGCACAGCTTGGTGAAAGCGGCGCAAAAAATCTTGAAAATGGGCCCCAAGTATTTGATCATCAAAAAGGGTGAGCATGGCGCTTTGTTGTTCCATGAAAATCAAGTCTTCTTTGCACCCGCATTGCCATTGGAAGAAGTGGTTGATCCAACAGGAGCTGGTGACACGTTTGCTGGTGGATTTGCTGGTTACTTGGCCAAGACACAAAATTTCTCTTTTGAAAACATGAAACGCGCGATTATCGTGGGTTCAGCGATGGCCTCTTATACTTGTGAGAAATTTGGTCCGGAGCGATTATTAGAAATCAATCAAGACGATATCAATAAGCGTGTAGCAGAATTTGTATCGTTGGTAAACTTTGATATTGAATTGGTATAAAGAGCAACATGAGAAGAAATCACGAAATCGACTACCGCATTTTTGGAGAAGAAATGCAATGTGTGGAGATCGAGTTAGATCCCCAAGAAACCGTCGTAGCAGAAGCCGGAGCGTTCATGTATATGGACGAAGGCATTCAGATGGAAACCATATTTGGTGATGGTTCTGCTCAGAACAATGGGTTTTTTGGAAAGTTGATGAGTGCCGGAAAACGTATGTTGACTGGTGAAAGTCTTTTCATGACAGCCTTTACACACATGGGATACAATAAGGCTCGCGTTGCTTTTGCTTCGCCTTATCCAGGTCGGATTATACCAATGGACTTGCAGCAGATGGGAGGAAAATTGATTTGTCAAAAAGACTCTTTTTTGTGTGCGGCCAAGGGAGTGAGTGTGGGTATTGAATTGCAGAAGAAATTGGGAACAGGGTTGTTTGGTGGCGAGGGATTTATCATGCAAAAATTGGAAGGTGATGGATTTGCATTTTGTCATGCGGGAGGACACATCATCGAGCGTGTTTTAGCGCCAGGTGAGATGCTCCGTGTGGATACCGGATGTGTCGTGGCTTACACGCAAGAGGTAGATTTTGACATTCAATTTATTGGAGGAATTAAAAACTCTCTGTTTGGTGGCGAAGGGTTGTTTTATGCCACTCTGAAGGGTCCTGGAAAGGTTTGGTTGCAGACCTTACCGATTTCACGATTGGCGAGTAGAATTTTATCCTACGGATCGGTGGGAGGAAGAAAAGAAGAAGGAAGCATATTAGGAGGATTGGGCAATCTATTGGACGGAGACGGCATCTGATGCATGAACCGAAATTTATTGAGATAGAAGAGGCACTAACGCTTTATGCGCAAGGTGATATTCCTGTTGTAGATGTTCGCTCTGAAAAAGAGTTTGAAAAGGGCCATATCCCAGGAGCCATTAATATTCCATTATTGAACAACGAACACCGTCATTTGGTAGGTTGTTGTTACAAAGAGCAAGGACAGTCAAAAGCCGTTGAACTCGGTTATGCATTGGTAAGTCCTTTGTTTCCCGAGATTCAGCAAAAGGCATTGTCATCAACAGCAAAAAGAACCATCATTTTACATTGTTGGCGCGGTGGGCTGCGCAGTAAAATTACCGCAGGGTTATTGGCAGAAGTCGGATTTGAAGTACTGATGGTGAATGGAGGATACAAGAAGTGGCGCAATACCTGGTTGACTCAATTGGAGAAGGATCGAGAGATGCGCGTCGTTTCCGGATTGACAGGAGCTGGAAAAACAGGACTACTTCACGATCTGCAGCACGTGGGACAACAAGTGATAGATTTAGAGGGATTGGCCCATCACAGAGGTTCCGCTTTTGGCGGGCTTGGATTGCCAGAACAGCCCACTCAAGAGCAGTTTGAAAATGTATTGTGCAAGGCCTTGTGGCAATTGCAGGAAGGTCCATTGTATGTAGAGAGTGAAAGCAGGATGATCGGGCGTGTTAGAATTCCAGATCCCTTTTTTCAAAAAATATTAATGGCCCCAAGGATAGAAGTGCAGCGCAGTGCAGCATTTCGAAAGGCGGAAATTTTGAGAATCTACGGCGTCTTTTCAGTGGAGGATTTAGAGGAGAAAACGGAGCAGCTCAATAAAAGAATGGGAAGAGAGCAAACCCGTGATGCTATTGAGAAATTGCGAGCGGATGATAGAAATGGTTGGCTGGATATATTGTTGCATTATTATGATAAAAATTACCAGCATCACCACGAAAAAATCGCGCAGCAAAAAGTAAACATCGCTTTGCGCCCAAGCGATTCGAATGAGGAAGTGATTCAACAAATATTGGAATTGAAATGGAATTGAAACTGACGCAAACAACTACCGCTGGAGGCTGTGGTTGTAAAATATCACCACAACACCTACATGAGATTTTAAAAGGGCATCGAAATGAGGAGAATGATCCCCGTCTTTTGGTTGGCAATTCTGGCAATGATGACGCGGCAGTTATGGTATGGGAAGGAGATAGTTGTTTGGTGCACACGACCGACTTTTTTTTACCAGTCGTAGACAATCCTTTTGATTTTGGGCGCATTGCTGCGGCCAATGCGTTGAGTGACGTTTGGGCCATGGGAGGAACCCCACAAATGGCATTGGCTATTTTGGGATGGCCTGTAGGAAAGTTGGGTACTGAAAGCGCTTCACAAGCCATGCAAGGAGCTCGGGAAATTTGTGACCAAGCTGGAGTTGTTTTAGCCGGAGGACATTCGATAGAGACACAAGAACCTTTGTTTGGGCTTTCGGTGACGGGAAGGGTGAGTAGATCGGAGATCAAGCAAAACCACACGATTCAATCAGGGGATATTTTGTACATCACCAAATCTTTAGGCGTTGGCGTAATGTCCACAGCCTTGAAAAGAGGCCTTATTTCTGAAGAGCAATTTTTACCAGCTTTGGAAAGCATGACGCAATTGAATTCTTTTGGAGCAGTTGCGGGAAAATTGTCTTATGTAACGGCAATGACTGATGTAACCGGCTTTGGATTGGTGGGACACTTGATGGAAATGTTGCAGCCAAAGGGTTTAAGTGCCCATTTGAATTTTGCAGCCGTACCGATTTTAGAGGCCGCGCAGCCGTTTATCCAACAAAGTATCTATGCCGATATGGCGATGAAAACCTATTCCCGATTTGCCGCTGAGACCGACATTTCCGCTATGGCACAGTTGATTCCCTTGTTTGATCCACAAACTTCTGGAGGGTTGTTGATTGCAGTCAATCCAGGGTTTGAAAATCAATTTATAGAACAAGCGCGTCAATCCAATCAAAACGTGTATCGCATTGGAATGTGCACGAATAAAGAAGAGAAGGCGATTTACGTCAATTCTTAATAGGCTATGATGTTGCCTTTGTGAATGCGAAAACCCTTTTCGGCTTTTTTGAGTAAGTAGTGATCATCGATATTATCACTGTAGGCCTCTATTACAATTGCGTTGGGATATGCATTTTCAAGAAAATGAATTTTTTTCTTCCCTCTGCAATTGAATTTCCAGGCCCATTTCTTGTTTTCGTAAACGACAGTAGAACCCATGACATGGGTAATTCCAAGTTGATTGCAAGCTTCTTCAATCATCCAATCGGGAGAAGCGGAAATACATAGACAGGAAATATTTTGGGACTGAATATCTTTTAATTTTTGATAGACGTTTTCATGGAATTGGTTCGGAAATCGTTCTGCCCAAAACAATTGTAAGGCTTGATTTACCTTGTTTTCATCCAACCCATTCAAATAGGAAAGAAAAATGGTTTTGAATTTTTCTATAGAGATTATTCTAAACGCATAGAGCAACGCCGCGATTACTTGCAAAATGGCAAACCGCAATCGTAACGGATGTTTTTGGTAGATGAAAAGACAGAATTGAATCATTGTATCCTTTTGATACAAAGTACCATCGAAGTCGAAAACAGCAACGCGATTGGTATTAGACATAGAGGATAACAATCAAAGAGACAATCCAGAGCAAAAGGTTGACTTGCGTAAAACGATCTTTGAACAGCAAGGTGGTAGGATCTCCTTCGCCATCAAACGCTTTGAAGTGACTCAATTGAATAAATCGAAAAATTCCCAATACCACAAATATCGAGGTGTATAGAATTTTATCGGTGTGCAATGCCGTTTGCACCTTAGCGTCCATTGTGTAGAGCAAATAAGCTGTAATGGTAATGGTAGCAACGATAAAGAGGAATTTATCCAAGAGCTCTTGGCTATAATGAGCAAGTACAGCGCGATGATTTTTGGCTCCATTATCGAGCATAACCAATTCCGATTTTCTTTTGATCAGAATGAGGAAAAGAGCAAGGAAAAAGCTCACCACTAAAATCCACGAAGTGGGATTGACAGCGATGACATAACAACCCGCTAAAACACGAAAAACAAAATTCACCGCAACGATGAAGAACTCGATGATGTTGATTTGCTTTAAGACAAACGAGTACGCCAAATTCAAAACGATGTAAACCAGTAGAATACCCCCAAAGGCAGCGGGCAATTGAGCGATAAAGGCAATTGAAATAGAGCCCGTCAAGCAAAGCACGGCAATGAGTAACGCTGTGTTTTTGGAAATGGATCCAGCAGGTAGCGGGCGTAATTTTTTTCTGGGATGGAGGGCATCTTTATCGGCATCTACCCAATCATTGATGACGTAAATAAATGAGCAAGCCAAAGAAAAGGATAAGAAAGCAAAAGCGGCTTGCTGAACAAGCACAGCATGAAGTAAGTTGAGAGAGAATATTAATGGCAGAAAAATGAAGCCATTTTTTACCCAACTTTTTACGCGAATCAATTCCAACAAGGCTTTCATGGCACAAAGGTATATTGCCATCCACTCATTCCGTCTGCAGCGAATGATTTCCAAAGGCTATTTTTACTTTCTTGCGGCGCTGGGATTTCTTGTACGCCCCATTCTTTCAATCGCACATCCATTGAGCGAACCCATCCTTTTTTGATGTACAAGGGTTGATTTTGCAGATGTCTTTTTTCTGAATGGATAGCATGAGAGCCGGCTTGATTCCATTTGGCATATTCATACCCACAAATGGAAAAATTAGCAATAAAGCCAACAGCTATGATTAAAGAGTAACGTTGTATCCAACGGCTGGTATCCAAAAGACCAAATAAGATAATCCAACCCAAAACGAAAAGTGAATGAGGCGCGTACCGGTAGTTCCAAAATTCAGGCTGTATCACGACAATGGCCGCCAATCCCAATAATATCCAAGGAAAAACACCTTTGAAGTGACGGTATAACAAAATCGCCAACAACGGAATCAGGAGTAAAATAAGCTCAGCCGAAAACGGCCCTAATGCCCCAATCACCATGGGCTGATGGAGCTGATAATAGGTGAACGATTCACGAATATTTTTCCATCGGAACAAAGTCTTGGGGCGAGAAGGATGCGTATCGGGAGAGGTGTAAGTGGGGTAGCTGAAAGTGGCGAGATTCCATTGTTCGAAGCGATTTTCCCCAAAGAAATTCTTTGGATACTGAACCTCAGCAATGTGCTTCCCTTCATTGTTTTCGCCCATCAAAGGATAGAAAGGATGACCTTTTTCTTGGATATTTCGGACATAGGTACACGCCCCAAATATTCCAAAACCTAAAACGAAAGTCAGTCCAGAAAAGAGAATGGTTTTGTAAAGCGCGGGTTTGTTTTTAATAGCAACAGCAATGATCAGGATGCCGATCATCAGCGACCCATAAATCAATCCGGTAAACTTGATATTGCTGAGATAGATAAAAGCCAAAACAATCCCCGTCCAACGGATGGCGGAATATCCATCAATGAATACATCTGCTAGTAATACTGCCAGGATGAGCAAAAGAGAATACAATTGCCCATCTACATAAAAACTGAGCGATTGGCCAACGGCTGCGGGTGAAGCGGCTAAAAGAAGAGCGATAATCCCAGCAACGAAAGGGCGTTGTGTCCATCGAAATAGGCCGCCCATGGTGATGAGAAAAGAGGCGAATATCCAAAGTAAATTGGCTATTTTACTCATTTGAATCCATGGAAGCAGATCATAAAAAGCTTGTGCAGTAAACCACGATGCCTTGGCGTAGTGGTTCACGTAATCTGCATTCAATCCTGAAGCGATATTGTTTGCGATTGGCGCATCCCAGAAAGGATTCCAGCCTTCCTGCAATAGTATGATGGCATCTTGGTGATACCATTGTCCGTCAAAAGAAAGGTCGTAATAATAGTCACAAGTTAACGCTGCAGTAACGATGAGCCCCATGGCTAATGCGTCACTCAACCAAGAAAATTTTAGTTGAGCATGCGTCCAAGCAACGGTGATCAGCGCCGCGATGATGGGCGTATAAGCCGCACCAGGCAAGCCTAGCATCAAACGAAAGCACTGCAAAACGAAGGTCAATGACAAAAAGATAAATATCCATTGTCCAGCACTTTGAAGTATATGGTAAATCTTGGTTTTCAAAATCACCACAATGTAAGAAAAATTATGAAAGCCTTCAAGCCGAATGTATCTTGGTCACGTGCAAAAAAAGAAAACACCTGTAGAACCTATTGCAACTCCTTTTCCAGAGGTGCACGCCTATGTATTGCAGAAACTGGAGGGAAGAAGGGATTGTATAGGAGAGTGCGGATCGTATTTAAAGGTTTTCCAGTCGGCATTGCACTATTATTTAAATCGTCGGATTAAAGCCAAACAAAAGAAACGGTTATTTGAGCAATCAGCCATTTTTCATTGGGTATATATTTTTCTTTTGTCCTGCAAGACAATTTTTAAAAATCGACAATTGGTTCAAGAGAATGTGATTATTGATCCAGGAAGATTTTTGGAAAATGGGGAGTCCATCTTTTTTTCTAAGATTATCAAGCAGTTGGGAAAAGATAAAGTACAGTTGTTGGTGCGTCGGCCGTCGAACCCCGATCTTTACTTTGCTCCTTTAGCGCAAGGAGAGGAGCGCAAGGCATTGCCATTTGGAAAGGTATTTAAACAATGGAGAGACTTGCGTAAGGTGTATCAAAACGCTAGAAAATCAGGAAGATGGAACGATGAGGAATTGCATTATTTGGATTCGTCCTTGCATTCTTATTTGCTGCGTTACATGTCTTGCATGGGCTCTTACACCACTAAAAAAGTGAGGCGTGTATTTTTTACGGTGCATTACATCAACGAAGGTTTTATCGCCGCTATGCGCGATATGGGAATTAAGACCATCGAGGTGCAGCATGGATTGATCAGCGAAGCGGATTTGTATTACACCTATTCCGAGGCTTATCGTCCTTGGATTGAAAATGCTTTTTTTCCGAATTATCTTTTAATGTATGGAAACCTTTGGTACGAGCGATTGAAAAAGGGAATTGAATGGAAAGATGGACAATTGGTTGTAATGGGAGATTACACATATTTGTTCCAATCGGCACAAAAATCAGAGCAGAAAGACAACTTGATTTTGATGTGCGCACAAAAGTTCTTGTCGGATCAATACTTGGCATGGATCCCCAAGATTCAAGCGCAATTGAAAAATCATCCTGATTGGAAAATGGTGGTCAAGCTACATCCGTACGAACCAGCAGCTGATGTTCCTAAATACAAAGCTTTGGCCAATGATCAGACCGAAATTGTACAGACCGGTTCATTGCATGATTGGTTTTCGCATGCACAGATTCAATTGAGTATTTATAGCACGACTTTCTATGACAGCATTGGTTATGGCGTCGAAAATTTTGCTTTGCAAAATACCGGTATTTATGATGCCTATGTTCAAGAAATGCTGGATGCTAAAGTCGCAGTTGGGATTGAGGAAACGGAAGATCCAATTGCAGTATTTCTCAGCAAACGATCATTAGGAAAACTGATTCAAAACCGTGAAGAAGTCTACGGAAATTGGGATGCAGAAAAATTTAATGATTACCTGAAATCAGGAAAGTGGTAATAAGAGGCAATATTTTTTTCTTTAAAAAATTGTTCAGCGGTGGTTTTTTCATACGCTTCTAGACAGGCGGATATATCCGCTTCTTGGAACAAACAGATATTTTGAATTCCTGAATTTTTGATGGGAAATATAAACCCAGGATGTTGAAATAAAATCGTTTTGTGCCCCATCAGTAGGCGCTCAAATACAACGGAAGACATGGCGCCTATTCCCCAATGAAACGCATGAAATGATTGCGCAGAGCGCTCTTCGATATTTGCCCACTGGAAGGGTATATTTAATCGTTCATGGTAGTGTTGTTCTGCACGGGCCAGATTTTTCTTTTCTAATGGATGAAGGAATATGGTTAGTGCCAGGTCGAATTTTTGAACAACCAGATTCAAGACGAGCAACAATTCATTTTCCGTTTGTTCGAGATTTAAGCCATTGTCCGCCCGTTGTAACTCATTTCGCAACCACTGACCATGGGAATAAAACGCGATTGTTTTGGGATTGTGACACTGCGAGGACCAATTTTTGTTTTTTTGAATGTTGCGCCCGATTGATTCCGCAGACCAATAGACCAAGTGTTTGTAGAAAATACTACTGGAAAATTGATGCTTGATTTCATCCAATTGATAGGGTGTCGTAATGACGAGTTGATCGCAAATCAAATGATGATTGTGCACGTACAGCGGAATGATTGAAGGGATAAATTGAACAACAACTCCTTTACTCATCAAGAAGTGAGCAATCACATTGCTGTCAATTTCATAAGGATGGAAAAAAGAAATCAATCGGATATTTTCTTCTTGGCAATACTCAGCAATAAAAGCCAATTCAATCGACTCTCTGATGATTAACGACCAATTTGGGCGTTGACTTTTTATACAAAAACAACGCAAGGAAATCAACAAAGCGCCAACATGCCAAAGGAGGCGATTGAAGAATGAAGTCTGTGAATGTTGAATTTCGATGCAGTCTTTGCCTAAAAAGTGAGATACATTTTGCGAGGAGTGGTCTTGCACATAAGTCAGAGCGGCTCTGTCTTTTAGGTGATTCCAAGTCATCAACAGATGACCCTCTCCAAGATTTGATTCGATGGAGAGAGGAGATTTCAACTTGCTTTTTTTCCATCCATGACGGTACCATTCACGAAAACCAATCCATCGATCATTGTTTGCAGTCGCATCCAATCGATAGGACATATTGTACAACAAGTTATGGCGCGCACATTGTTGCAAAGGATTCTCTACGCCTATGTTTAAAGCATATCGAAGCAGATAGACAATGGATTTAAGCAACACAGCAATCGGATTTTCCACGAAGATAAGTTAACCCGTATCTTTGGCGCTAATGGAGCAGAAGAATCAATTGGACTTGTTGAATGCCTTGCGTGGTATTGCCGCATGGATGGTGTGTTTATTTCATGCTTCGTTTTTACTCAAAGAATTTTATCCAGGACTGTATCATTTTTTTGACATCGGTCAAGAAGGGGTATATGTTTTTTTTGTAATCAGTGGAGTTGTGTTGCCGTGGTCTATGGATGCTGGGAAATACCAATGGAAAAATGCCGATCGATTTATATTCAAAAGATGGATTCGATTGTATCCTCCTTTTTTGGTCTCTGTGATTATCTGCACTTTTGGATTTGTGGGGCTGCAAGGTTTTTCCAATCCTATCATCTTGCATAAGATGATGCATAGTGTATTGTTTACCGCTCCTTTTTTTGGTGAGAAGTGGATCAATGACGTGTACTGGACTCTCTTTGTTGAATTTCAATTCTACATTTACCTGGCATTGTTCTTCCCATTGATTGCACATAAAGACCGCACCATTCGCACTCTTGCGTTATTTGGTGGATTGGCATTGGCGTTGTTATCGCAGTTTTTTACAGGGCGATATGTCAAGTTAGAATTGTTCTTTCACCTTCCTGTTTTTACGTTGGGCTATTATCTCTATTTGCGATTGAAAGACAGAATCGACGAACAAGAGTTTTGGGTGGGAATGGTGATGACTTCTGCTACAGCGCTTTATATAACAGGACATTTGCACGGATTGTCATACCGTTTGGCCACAGTGGCCATCGTTACTGCTTTGTTGATTTACGCTGTGCGTAAAAAAATCCCTTATTTGGATGCTTTGGGAGAGGTGTCTTATTCATTTTATTTGACCCATTGGTTTGTGATCTCAATGGCCAACTATTGGTTTTATCAATATGAAAAAACACCTGTAGGATCTTTGGTCGTTTTTGTGATGATTCAGATAGGCGCCATAGCTTTAGCAGGCTTGTTTTATCGGGTCGTAGAAAAGCCATCTTTGCGATGGACCAAGAAAGTCAAGTATCGTTCTTAAAGCAACTTGAATGTCATGCGGTGGTGCGGAGTAGAGCCATGTTCTGCAATTGCTGCGCGATGATCTTTGGTGGGGTAGCCTTTGTTGACGGACCACTTGTACATGGGAAATTCGCGATCGATTTTTTCCATGTATTCGTCTCGATGTGTTTTAGCAAGAATTGACGCCGCAGCAATGGAGGTGAATTTGCTATCTCCTTTTACAATGCACTGGTGCACAATTCCAACATAGGGTTTAAAACGATTTCCATCCACTAAGATCAATTCGGGGCGGGTCACCAATTGGTCCACGCATCGATGCATCCCGATGATGGAAGAATTGAGAATATTGATTTGATCAATCTCCTCTGCTGAAACCGCCACAACGGCCCATTCAACGGCTTCTTTTTCAATGATAGGACGAAGAATATCTCGTTGCTTTTCGGTGAGTTGCTTGGAATCATTGAGCAGCGGATGGAAAAAGTCGTCTGGTAAAATCACAGCACCCGCAAACACAGGTCCGGCAAGGCATCCGCGACCCGCCTCATCACAGCCTACTTCGATATAGTTTTCGGAAAACCTATTTTGTAGCATCGGCGACAGTTTTTAAAATACTCCCCCACAAAAGATTGGCGGCCTTTTCCCAGGTATATTTTTCCAAGATGGATTTTCTTTCAGCTTGCCAAGCGTTTTCTTGTGTATCAACAGTTGACAAGTCTTTCATTTTGTCTACTATCTCCTTCACATTGCTAGAATCCGCATACAGGCAGCAGGAACCACCGATTTCTGGCATACTGGTGTTGTTGCCTGCCAATACGGGAACGTTGCATTGCAAGGCCTCTAAAATGGGAATCCCAAAGCCTTCGAAGTGACTAACCATGATCAATCCCGAGGATTGTTGAAGCAATGGAAATAAACTCAGGTGATCAACCCTGCCCATCCACTGCACGCCGGCTTGTTTTTCTCCCATGTGATGATCATGAAAAAGGGATTGTCCTACGATTTTTAATTCAAATTGCGGATGCTGCGCGTGGAAAAGTTCAAATGCTTTTAAAGTATTGTGCAAATTTTTTCGTTGGTGCAACGCACCAATAAAAACAAAATAAGGTTGTCTTTTAAGATCATTGTTTAAATGAATCGGATTGACCCCGTTGCACAGAACATCAATCTTGTTTGGAGAAATGTTGTAAGTAGCGGCAATGTCCAATTTTGAAAATTCGCTAACGGTTGCAATGCGTTGCGAAGCCTCTATCACTTGTGGGGTGGTTTTATTCCAATAATCCGCATATTTCTTAGGAAGAAATTCAGGATGATGAACAAAGTTCAGGTCATGTATCACGGTCAATTGAGGACAGGGACAGTGGATTGACCCATGTCCATCGGGCGAAACAAAGACATCGGCTTTGATCCTTTTGAGCACAAAAGGAACAGAAAAATTGAACCACCAATCAAATAAAAAAGGTCGTCTTGCAGGCGGAAATAATGTATGGTGAAAAACATTTTTTCCTTCTGGAATCAATTCTCGTTGGTAGTGATCAAAGAGCAAGTGAAATTCATGTTCAGGGTGCTGCTCAATTACTCGGGTAAGTGTTTCTAAAGTAAAATGGCCAATACCCTCTAATTGCTGAGGTTTTAAAAGTCGGGTATTGATTGCTATACGCATAAATGAAAAAGCCACGCTTTTGCGTGGCAATTTACTCTATTTTTAATAAGATTACAGACGCTCTACACCTTTGTGACGACGCTCGTCAGAAACGGTTAATTTCTTACGTCCCTTGCGGCGACGCGCGTTCAATACGCCGCGACCTGCAGCATCAGCCATTCTTTTGCGGAATCCGTGTTTGTTACGGCGCTTTGTATTCGAGGGTTGGTAAGTACGTTTCATAATCGTCAAAGTTTTTAAACGGGTGGCAAATATACAATGTTTTCAACAATTTACACTATGGATTTGATTTCTTTTTTTTCAAATCTGATTTTTTTATGGGCTTTTCAAATTTTATAGGAAGCTTTTTACTGATTTTCAACGCCTTACCTTCCACATAACCTTCCCCACCAATTAGTATTTCATCTGAAAAAAGGATAGAAAAGGCACTAGAAAGTACTGCATTGAGGTTGGCTTCCGTTCCTTGAATTTTTAATAAGTATTCATTTTTGGAGTGTTTGGGGACGTGAACGGGTTCAGCCAAACGTACACGGGTGATTTTTCGACCTTGTAAGTTGAGGTCGATATCTGCATCAATGATGTCCACGGAAAACCAATTGGGGTTGTCGATGGTGACTTTGATGCTTCCTTTGACTCCTGTTTCTGCCAATTCCTCAAACTCCAATTGGCGGACATTCTCCACCTGGACATCTTTGTAAATGCCACAAGAAGTTAACCCCACAATGAGCAGGAGGTAAAGGAATCGACGCATGAAATTACTTAGCGAAGTTGTCGAAGAAGTAAGGGATGGTTTCAATTCCTTTGTAATAATTGAACAATCCATAATGTTCATTGGGAGAGTGCAACGCGTCGCTATCCAAACCAAATCCCATCAATACGCTCTTCAACCCCAAGTCAGATTCAAACATCGCCACGATTGGAATAGATCCACCACCGCGTGTTGGAATAGGCTTTTTGCCGTATGTTTTTTCCATTGCATCGCTGGCAGCCTTGTAGGCTTTGCTATCCGTTGGTGTAACGACCGGATTTCCACCGTGGTGAGGACGCACCTCAACACGAACTCCTTTGGGCGCAATTTTCATGAAGTGATTGGTGAACTTTTCGGTAATCTCTTCTTGGGTTTGATGTGGAACCAAACGCATGGAGATTTTAGCAGATGCTTTAGAAGGTAATACGGTTTTGGAGCCTTCTCCGATATAACCTCCCCAGATACCGTTGCAATCCAAGGTTGGACGCACTCCTGTTCTTTCGATAGTGGTATAACCGGCTTCACCGTATACTGATTCAATATTCAAATCTTTGCAATAATCACTTTCGCTAAATGGTGCTAGGTTTAATGCAGTTCTTTCTTCTGCGGTCAATTCCAAAACGTTGTCATAAAAACCACCAACAGTAATGTGATTGTTTTCGTCATGCAATGAAGCAATCATCTTGGCCAACACGTTGATGGGGTTGGCTACAGCGCCGCCGTACACACCACTGTGCAAGTCGCGGTTGGGTCCTGTTACTTCTACTTCCAAATAACTCAATCCACGCAATCCACAGTCGATGCTTGGACAATCGTTGGCAATGACACTGGTATCGGAAATCAAAACGATATCGGCTTGTAATCTCTCTTTGTTGGCGCGGCAGAATGGACCCAAGTTGGAACTTCCGCACTCTTCTTCACCTTCAATCATAAACTTTACGTTGCAAGGCAAAGAGTTGGTTTTGTTCATCGCTTCAAAAGCTTTGACATGCATGAACATTTGTCCTTTATCATCGCAAGAACCACGAGCAAAAATCGCCCCGTCGGGATGAATTTCTGTTACTTTAATGGTTGGCTCAAAAGGAGGAGTGTCCCATAATTCGATGGGATCTGCAGGCTGAACATCATAATGTCCATAAACCAAAACCGTAGGAAGAGCAGGGTTGATCATTTTTTCGCCATAGACAATCGGATGACCTTCGGTAGCGCAAACTTCTACATTATCTGCACCAGCCTCACGTAAATTTTTAGCGACCAATTCTGCGCATTTAGCGACATCTGCATTGTATGCGGAATCCGCGCTAACGCTGGGAATTCTAATCAATTCAAACAATTCTTGTAAGAAACGTTCTTTGTTTTCGAGAATGTATTTTTGAGCTGCTTCCATGGGGTTAAAATTTATGGGTGCAAGATAAAGCTTAGTTCGCACATCACCACGTTATATTTGCCAATGTATGTCACAAGTTTCTTTTGAAAATACCGCGATTGCCTTTAAGGGTAAAGACAATGCTGCCTTGCTGAATTCCTATTGGTTGTTCCGATTGATAGGCAACCCCACACTGGTGAAGTTGGGAGGTAAGATGACTAATTTTGCATTAAAAATCAACTTTCCATTGGGTTGGGCGATTAAGAATAACATCTTCGCGCAGTTTTGCGGCGGAGAGACCATCGAAGAGTGCAAGCAATCCGCTGATCGATTGGCGCAATATGGTATCGGAACCATCTTGGATTATTCAGTAGAGGGAAAGGAGAAAGAGTCAGACTTTGATGCCACAGCGGACGAGATAATTCGCACGATTGCCGCGGCCGAAGGCAATCAAACGATTCCATTTTGTGTTTTTAAAGTTACAGGAGTAGCTCGTTTTGAGTTGTTGGAAAAACAGAATGAGGTGATTCGAGGACACGTGCAAGCCTTGACAGGAGCTGATTTAGGAGAATGGGAAAGAGTGCAGGATCGCGTGTTGCGCATCTGCCAAGCCGCCTATGATGCCCAGCAGAGAATTTTTATTGATGCAGAGGATTCATGGATTCAAGATGCGATTGATGCGTTGTGTCACGACATGATGGAGAAGTTCAATCACCAGGCTCCTATTGTTTACAATACCGTACAATTGTATCGACATGATCGGTTAGAATTTTTGAAGAATGCCCATGAATGGTCACGAGCCAAGGGATTGCATTATGCGGTGAAGTTGGTTCGTGGCGCCTATATGGAAAAGGAAGCTGCACGCGCATTACAGATGGGCTATGTCAATCCCATCCAACCCTCCAAAGAAGCGACTGATCGTGATTTTAATTCGGGCGTATTGTATTGTTTAGACAATATACAGGATATGGCCTTGTGTTGCGGTTCGCACAATGAGGAGTCGTCTATGCTTTTGGCGCAATGGATGGAAGAGCGTGGTATTGCCAAGAACGACCCCCGTGTAGCGTTTGCTCAATTGTTTGGGATGAGTGATCACATTAGTTACAATCTTGCGGATGCGGGATATCAAGTGGTGAAATACTTGCCTTATGGTCCCATCAAAGAAGTGATGCCCTATTTGTTGCGTCGCGCGCAGGAGAATACTTCAGTGAAAGGGCAAACGAGCAGGGAGTTGTCTTTGATTTTGAAGGAGAGGAGGAGAAGAAAAGAGATTAGGGATTAAATGTCTGAATGGGGATGATTTGAATCTTGTCCGATCTCGAAATAAGTCCCGGATTGATTCCGGGTTTTCCTTCTGGAATGTCTTGATTCAGTTGTTTGTAATAGTCAACCCAAGCAGGAAAAAAGGTTTTTGTTTTGGGATCCTTGAAGGTCATGGGATTTAGCTCAAAAAAATCTTTGGTGTCATTGGCCTCTTTGAATGCGTCAAACAGCAATTCACTGCAATACCAGCTGTTGTTGTTCATTAAGAAAACATCGTCATAAGGTTCACCAATATGCGCTTTGGCTTTCAATGCAGCTTTTGCAACGATAGGTTGGTATTTTTCTAAAACTCTACCCACTGTGATGTTTTGAATCGATGCGGTATCCCCGCTTCTTGCGAAGAAGTTCTTGATTGAATTTACTTGAACCTTGTCTCCAATAGCCTCCACCGCTTTTAAGGTATCGTTGATTTTCACGACCAACGCGCAGTGTGAGAAATCTCTGCCATCAACACCCTGTGTAACGGCCTCTATCGCATCGCACAATTCGCCGCAATTCAAATCTTGAAAGAGCAAATCTCCTTCTTGTAAAGTTGCAAGAGGTTTGTTTGTGAGTTGATTGTTACTCGGTGCAGTTGCACAACCCCCAAAAAGGAGAAGCGCTACATTCAGAGAGAAAAAAGACAATTGTTTGGTCATGTTACACATGATTTATAAAGGGCTTGATCAATCCATAATCTCCAATGGCACACGGGCCATCAACAGCGCGAGGATGGTGCCGCCAAGAATTACACGGTACCAGCCAAAAGCAGCAAAGCCTTTGTTCTGCAGCATGACCATCAATGTTTTGATGGACAAGAAGGCAACAATTGCCGCAACCACACATCCCAAAAGCATAATGCCCCAATGGTCGGTGATGATGTGGTAGTCGATTTTTACAACATCGTAGGTTTTCTTTAGCGATGCAGCAAACATGGTGGGAACAGCCAAGAAAAAACTGAACTCCGCAGCTTGCTTGCGGTTCCAACCCATGGTCATTCCACCAAGGATGGTAGCGGCTGAACGAGAAACGCCGGGTATCAAAGCGATACATTGAAACAATCCAACCACCAATGCGTTTTTGGATGTAACGGGTGCTTCGGCAGAATCAAAATTTTTGGCAAACCACTTATCGGAATAGATCAAAATCCAACCGCCCAACATCAATGAAATGGCCACTACATCTACCTGTTCCAACATGTCGTCGATGTAATCTCCCAGCAGCAATCCAAATATAGCAGCGGGAATAAAGGCCACCAAAAGTTTGTAATAAAAATCAATGGACTGAAAAAAACGATTCCAGTACAAGGCCAAAACACTGGTGATGGCGCCGAACTGAATGATAACGGTAAAGGCTTTGGTAAACTGATCGGATTCCACGCCCAATATGGCTTGGGCAATGATCATGTGACCGGTACTGGATATTGGAAGGAACTCTGTGATGCCCTCCACGATGGCGATGATTATCGCTTCTAAAATGGTCACCGGAGTATGGTTAGCGTTTCTTCGAAATATTACTTTCCTCCGACTTCGCTAAGTCATTGGATTTTTTATCGCGGTACATGATGGCAATGCCAACAACCAGGTAACCCGATAGAACGACAATGGGCGCTAGGGTGATGCGTCGAGCACTAAAAAGTTCCTCTGCATTAAACTCTTCCGCACTGGTAGCCGCTCCGCCACTCATTAACATGTAACCTACAAAGAGAATGGCCAAGCCAATTCCCAAGAGGATATAATTCTTTTTTCCAAATACAAATCCCATGGCGCTAAGATAATAAGACTTCATTGGATTCCGACAGTTCCTATCTTTGCAACATGTCACGTGTTTTAACTGGAATTCAGAGCACCAATGTCCCGCACTTGGGGAACATCTTGGGTGCTATTTTACCTGCGATCGAAATGAGTAGAACGCCAGGCAATGAGTCGTTTTTATTTATCGCAGATTTTCACTCGATGACCCAAATCAAAGATGGGGCTAAGATGAGAGAAAATACCTTGGCCGTTGCTGCTACTTGGTTGGCGATGGGGTTAGATACGAATAAATCTGTTTTCTATAGACAGAGCGATGTTCCTGAAGTGACAGAGCTTTGCTGGTATTTGTCTTGCTTGACGCCTTTCCCTATGTTGGCCAATGCCCATAGTTTTAAAGACAAAAGTGATCGCTTGGCCGATGTGAATGCGGGTTTGTTTACTTACCCTGTCCTTATGGCTGCGGATATTTTATTGTACGATGCGAATTGGGTACCAGTAGGAAAGGACCAAGTGCAGCACTTAGAAATTACGCGCGACATCGCCAGTACCTTCAATCGCATTTACGGTGAAACTTTGGTGGTACCTGAGGTGAAGTTGAACAAGGACACGATGTACGTTCCGGGCACTGACGGACAGAAGATGAGCAAGAGCTATGACAACTTCATCAATATTTTTCTTCCTGAAAAGGAATTGAAAGATGTCATCAACAAGAAAATAGCCACAGACAGCACCGCTTTGGAAGACCCCAAGGATCCTAACGCCAATGCCATTTGTGCATTGATGCAATTGATTGCGGGTGATCAACCCACTCAAGAATTGCGTGACAAGTTGACCGCAGGCGGATACGGATGGGGACATGCCAAGAAGGATTTGTTGGGTGCGATATTGGATCGATTCAAAAATGAGCGCGAGCAATTCAACCAATGGATGTCTAATCCAGCGGAGTTGAACAATGTACTCAAGCAAGGTGCAGACAAGGCGAGAACCGTTGCTAGCGCTACGCTACAGCGTGTTCGAGAAAAGGCAGGATATTAATTTATTTTACACCGGTACTTCCAAAACCGCCAGCACCACGTTCGGTGGAAGGAAGTTCTTGTGTTGTTTTCCAAGACAATACTTCATGCTTGGCCAAAACCATTTGCGCCACGCGTTCTCCTGGCTCTATGGTGAATGAGGAGTTGCTGATATTGACCAACAAAACTTTAATCTCGCCGCGATAATCCGCGTCAATGGTACCAGGGGTGTTGAGCACCGTGATGCCGTGCTTGAAAGCCAATCCGCTTCTGGGACGAATCTGAATTTCATATCCCATTGGAATAGCGACAAAAAGTCCAGTTGGAATCAACTGTCTTTCCAATGGAGCAAGTACAATCGGTTCTGTGATATTGGCGCGAATATCCAATCCGGCAGCGCCTTCTGTGGCATAAGCAGGAAGATCAAATGCCGATTGATTGACGATGGCTACCTCAATCATTTTCCTTCGAAAGTAGGTTTTCTTTTTTCCATGAAGGCTGTTGTTCCTTCTTTGAAATCTGCAGTACCAAAGCACTCACCAAATTCTTTGATTTCAGTATTCAATCCGGTTTCAGCATAAGCATAGCCGGACAATACAGACCGCAATGCAGCGGAAATCGCTCTAGGAGAATTGCTAGCGATTTTTTGCGCGATGGTCATGCAAGCATTCAACAACTCCTCTTGAGGAACCACTTGATTCACCAATCCCCATTCTTTGGCTTCTGTAGCGCCAATCATTTGCGCGGACGTGATCATCTCCATTGCTTTTCCTTTGCCCACCAATTGCGCCAAGCGTTGCGTTCCACCATATCCAGGAATGACACCCAAAGTAACTTCAGGCAATCCCAATTTGGCATTTTCAGAAGCATAGCGGAAATGGCAGCTCATGGCCAACTCCAATCCTCCTCCTAATGCAAATCCGTTTACCGCAGCGATGACAGGCTTGCTCATGTTCTCTACGCGGTTGAACAACAAATTGTGTCCATCACGACTTAAGGCTTCGCCTTGTTCTACAGAAAAACCTGCAAACTCTTTGATATCTGCACCTGCAACAAAAGCCTTGGTTCCTGAACCCGTGATGATGACACAGCGCACGGAAGAGTTGTTATCCGCTTCGTTCAAAGCGTGATTCAATTCTTCGATGGTGGCTTTGTTCAAAGCATTCAATTGATCAGGACGTTGGATGGTCAAAACAAGAACTGCATCTTGTTGGTCGAGTGAAATAAAAGAGTAGGCCATGGTTTTAATTTATGACGGCAAATGTAAAACAATCAACGAAGAATTGTAACGTGTCCTCGATGCTTCTGTTCTCCTGAAGGGAGAACAAATTTCAATTGCCAAGTGTAGATATCCTGCGGAACGTAATACCCATTGAAGCTCCCGTCCCATCCACGATTGGGGTCCGTGGTTTCGAAGACCAGCGCCCCCCAGCGATCAAAGATTTGAAGGTGAAAGAAAGGAAGTAGGAAAAAGCTGACGACCTTGAAACCATCGTTCGTACCGTCTTGGTTGGCAGTAAAAGTATTGGGGACCCAAAATGGATAAATTGGGATTACTTTGATGCTATCTGATGCTCCGCATCCAGCATTGTCTGCAATGGTAAAATGGTATTCGGTTGGATAAGTTGGAGCAATAAGCGTGAAAGCACAAGTGTCACAAAGTACAAAATCGGTTGGCCACCATTGACCTTCCAGAATATTGGTTTCTGGTTTGATTTCAGCGGCTTCAGGGTATTCGAAATAAACAGAGTCGGGAAGATTGATGAAAGGAAGAGGCAGTAAAGTAATGGCATGATTGGCGCTATCACGGCAACCAAATGCATCTGTTCCGATTACCACCACAGTGTCAGAAGAAAGTGGGGCAATGATGGCGGTATTGGAAATGGTGTCTACCAACCAATTGTCTGGAAACCATTGATAGGATAGTGCTCCAGAGGCGCTGACGAGAATAGAATCCAGGGTACAGACTTGATCGGGACAAATCAGCGCAACGTTGGGTTGTTCGACAAAGGCCCAGAAACTGCTGTTTCCAGTGCCACAACCGTTGGTCATCTGAACGGAAATGTAGGTGTCGTTTTGTAATGTGACAAATGGCGTTGCTGCATTGGCGTTGTCAAAAAAAGCAACGGGTTGCCATTGATAGGTGTTGGCTATTTCTGCAGATACAGAAGTTGGAATTCCCCAACAGACATGGATATCAGGATGAGGAGTAAGCCCAGGCAATTCATCAAAAACTGAAATAACAACAGAATCCAGATAAGGGCATCCATCCATCGTTATCACATCTACGCTGTATGTAGTGGTGGTGATGGGCGTTGCGGTTGGCTGACCGATATGGATATCGCTCAAAGTTGGATCATTGTTCCATGTGTATTGATCTCCACCACTGACATTGAGCACGATGGATTCGCCCAAACAAATGCTGGCATCATCCATCATTTGAATATTGATGGGCCATACTTCCATCCACGCACTATCGATGGCTGTTCCGCAAGTATTGGTATTGGCGGCATATACCCAAGTACTGGTGTCATGAATAGCCCAGGCGTTGAGGGAAGTGGAGTTTTGAATAATGGAAGTAGGCGACCAAAGAATGGACCCATTGGTAGTGGCAGTGACAATGGTAGAGTCTCCTTCGCAATAAGGATTGATGGGATCGATGTTTATCTCGGGATTGGGAGAAACGGTGATCGGAATAGAAATCGTGTCACCCAACAAGCAAAGAACAGCATCCGACGCAATCAATTGAATTGTATAATTTCCAGGATTGTCATAGGCGTGCTGCGGCTCGAAATCAGTGGATGTTTGACCATCACCAAAGTTCCATTCAAAAATGGTAGCGCCAGTTGATAGGTTTTGAAGTCCAATATTTTGGTTGGGACAAATTGCACCTGGCGCATCCACCAAAGCATCAGCATAGATGGGGCTCAAGGATAATTTAAAAACCGCGATGTTGCAGCCGTTGCTAGGATTGATGGTGCTGTAAGCACTGGGAGAAGTGGGAAAGTCGTCATTGGCTTGGCATCCGGCGCAAACAGCTTGGTAGACAAAACCATTTTTACTGAATCGAGAAGTTCCACCATCTACGTGTTCTGAAGAAACATTGCCTCCGTAGTATGATCCATAAACCAAGCTCGTTGCATTAGGAGACAAAACACACAAATAGAAATCACTACCATCCGTAGTTGATTGACTGGCATCAGCAGTGATGGGAAGTCCATTGGTCGTGCTGGCGGTAGCCAAACAACCGTAAGGAGCGCCCCCACAATAGTGGTTCACTCCACCTCCCCAACCACTCAAATATATTTGTTCGCAATCGCTCACCAGAAAGGCCGTAGGAGAAACATCTACCTCGCCGCTTCCTGTTCCGATGGTGGTATTCCAGATTTGGTTGGTAAGTGCGGGGTTGTATTTCTGAACGAATAATCCACTGTTATTCTGGCCGTAACATCCCGCTGTGATCGGCATACTACCGTTGGTTTGACCCATCACAAAGACATTGTTGCTGTTGTCACATTGAACAAAAAAAGCTTGATCAAAATCAGCGGTTCCAATGTAGGTCCCCCCTATGATATTGAAATTAGTGGGATTGAGTTTAAGCACGAATCCATCCAATGTTCCGTTGAAATTGTTGTCAAATCCATTGCTTGGGATGGGGAAGTTGGTGCTTTTGGTACCGCCACAAATCAGCAACTGTCCCGCATTGTCGAATTGAACCGCATAGCAAGCGTCATCACCCGCACCGCCTACATAGGTGGAGTAAATGAGATTGTTGAGGTTGGGAGAAAGAACAAACAATGCCCCGTCAGAAGATCCTCCGCCAAATGTTCCCTGAACCGCATTGGGAGTCGTCGGAAAATTGCCTCGGGTAGTGGTGGCAATAAAAATATTTCCGTTGGGATGAATGTTGATTTCACCACGAAAAGCGTCGCCATAATTGTAAAATAATCCGGTGGCGTAATTGAGCCCGTCTTGTTCATCATTTCCGAAATAAGTACAACTGGAAAGCCCTCCTGCATTGTCCAATTTGGCTACGAAAATATCAGCGCCATGGGGGTGTGTGCCATAGAAGAAAGTATTCATGTTCAGGGAAGTTCCTGAGCTAAATGAAAGGTCGTATCCACCGGTCTGTACGGGAAAATTAGCACTACCGGTTACTCCCATGATGTATATGTTGTCATTGTTGTCTACAACAATACTGTGTGGCGTTTCTTGTGCTTCACCACCAATAAAAGTGGAATAAAGAAGCGAGGTACCATCAGCGCTAAATTTGGAAATAGCAATGTCATAAAGATTGCCAGCGGTGGTATTGAAGTTGGCTGAAAATGCATTGGCTGTAAGGGGGTAGTTTTGACCAAATACAGTGGCGCCACTAACCAAATTTCCCGCATTATCATTGGTGGCAGTGAATCCAAAAGTTGAAGACGTTGATCCGATGTATGTGGAGAAAATAATCTCAGGGTCGATCACCAGTTCGAGATTGTGATCATAAGTCCCCAGTTCAAACGAAACGGTATGATCCACCAAATGATACGCACACTCAATGGTTTTGATTTTTCCATTCACCCATTGGTAGGCATAGGGTTTTTTTTCGATGAGGGTGCCCGTTTTAGATCGAATAATAAGGTCACCATCGACCAATTGAATCTCCACATTATTCTCCCATTCTGATAGAATGATTTCAGGTTGGATATGGGGTTGAATGATCCAATCATATTTGAGGTGGTTGCTGGTCGATCCCCAGTGCACATCGATTCCTGGATATACATTTTGAAGGGTTCCTGATTCGTAGATCAGCGATTTTCCTTTTTGTGATCCGAGAAAATATTGGTGATAGAAATTCTTGTGTTTTTCACCACGCCATTGAGCAGCGGGCAACGTGTTTTTCCATTTGCAATCAAAGACCTGCCCCATGGCGTTGGAAGCGTCATTTCCGGGGTGAAGTGATTGGAAAAACGCAGAATTGTAAAGCTCAAACCGCAAACCGTCCTTATTGCACCAAACACGTCCTCCAGGGACTTCCGTCATCACCCGAACCTCTGAGGGCCATTGTCCATTGTTGGGTACAATATTGAATTGACTCCACAGTGGAGCAATCAAAAAATAGAAGAAGGTTAAGATAGCCCAGCGCATCCCAACTCCAAGACCATTTAGAGTGGAATAGGTTGCCCTTTGCATGATGATCGAATTAGTTTAACAAATCGGTCAATTTGCGCATCTCCATAGCGGGAGCAGCCTTTTCATATAAGATGCGATAAACGGCATCAGCAATGGGCATGTCCACGTTGAATTTTTGATTGATGGCATGAATTCCTTTGGTGGCGTAGTAACCCTCAGCAACCATATTCATTTCGATTGTTGCCCATTTGACGCTATACCCTTTTCCAATCATGGTTCCAAATGTTCTGTTGCGAGAATATGGAGAGTAGGCTGTAACCATCAAGTCGCCCAAGTAGGCAGAAGATTTTACATCACGATGTACCTCATGTACGGCATCCAAGAATCGCTCAATTTCACGAATAGCATTGGAAACCAACACTGCTTGAAAGTTGTCGCCAAAGCCAATACCGTGACAGATACCTGATGCAACGGCATAAACGTTTTTCAGAATCGCGGCGAGTTCTGCACCAAACACGTCTTCGGTTGTTGTTGTTTTGATGAAACGACAAGCCAGTCTTTTGCTCATCACCTCGGCCTTGTTGATGTCGATTGCGCCGATGGTCAAGTAAGATAGCTTTTCCATTGCCACTTCTTCTGCGTGACAAGGTCCGCAGATGATTCCAATATTTTCGTAAGGAATGTTGAATTGCTTGTGGAAGTAGCGAGCTGGAATAGCGTCGAACTCGTTCACAATTCCTTTTACAGCAGAAAAGATGATTTTATTTTCGAGGCCTTTGGGTTGGTAATGGCTCATGGTTTCGTGCAAGAATGCAGAAGGAATGGCTACTACCAAGTAGTCACAATAGTCTACAACTGATTGAAGATCGGAAGTAATTACTAGCTGATCGAGATTGAATTCAATGCTTTGGATGTAGTTGGGGTTGTGTCCAAATTGCTGAATGTGGTCAATCGCCTCTTGATTGCGCATCCACCAATGTACCTTGCTCTCTGGTCCACAGAGTAATTTAACCAAGGCTGTAGCCCAGCTACCACCACCTAGAACTCCAATTTTCAAACTTCCGCTCATGCTTTGAATGTTAAAGAGCGAAGATAAGCAATAATAAAAAAAGGGGGAGTCTTCCGTTGAATCCATCCCCCTAAGTTTTATCATTGACCGAAAACAGTGCAATATGATTTTAAATCGCCAAGATTTTTACTTCAAGTTATTCCAAGTTCAAAAGCAGGTGAAAAGAGATGAACAATCTTTAAATTTTTTCACAATGGAATACAAGCGCTGAAAACCCTGTAATTTCGTTTCTCAGCGCCAACGGTAATGGAAAAGAATCGATCAATCATGCACATGGACATGGACACTTTTTTTGTGTCCGTGGAGCGATTGATGGATAGTCGGTTGAATGGGCGACCCATTTTAGTGGGAGGTACCAGTGATCGAGGTGTTGTTGCTGCATGCAGTTATGAGGCACGAGCATTTGGTGTGCATTCAGCGATGCCCATGAAATTGGCCAAGCAGCTTTGTCCGGAGGCGGTGATCATTCGCGGAAACTCCCACAATTACATGAAGTATTCCGATATGGTGAGTGAGATTGTACAAGGCAGCGTTCCCGTTTTTGAAAAAACATCCATTGATGAGTTTTACTGTGATTTGACAGGGATGGATAAGTTTTTTGGATGTTACCGATTTGCTGCAGAGCTACGCCAGCGGGTGATTCAGGAGACAGGGCTCCCGATTTCTTTTGGTCTTTCCATCAACAAAACAGTCTCAAAGGTCGCTACCGGAGAAGCAAAACCCAACAATCAAATGTGGGTGGAACAAGGAACGGAGCGTCCCTTTTTATCGCCATTATCCATCAGAAAAATTCCAATGGTGGGCGATAAAACCTATCAAACTCTCCGCAACATGGGGATTCAACGAATAGGTACTGTGCAGGAAATGAAACCAGATTTACTGCACGCTGCTTTGGGCGAGAATGGACTCATGATTTGGAAGAAGGCCAATGGAGAAGATAATTCCCCTGTTGTTGCTTACCAAGAAAGAAAGAGCATTTCGGCAGAGCGCACGTTTGATAAAGACACCATTGATGTTGCAAAATTGAAAAGTATTTTGGTGGCGATGACAGAGAATTTGGCTTACCAACTTCGGAAAGGACACAAGCTCACTTCTTGTATTACGGTCAAGATTCGCTATTCTGATTTTCAGACCCACACCATGCAATGCCGAATTCCTTACTCTTCATCCGATCATTTGATTATGCCGGCGGTGCATGACTTGTTCAATCGCCTATTTGACCGAAGAATGTTGGTTCGTTTGATTGGCTTAAAATTTAGCCATCTCGTTAGTGGTGGACAACAAATTAATTTGTTTGATGAGGCCGATGAACGTCAAGATTTGTATTCTGCTTTGGATGAGATAAGAAACAAATTTGGTGACCGAGCCATCATGAGTGCTGCTGGATTGAATGTGAAAAGCATCGGCGGGAGCGGCAATCCCTTTGCGGGCGGGCCTCCCATCTTACTCGCTAACCGCAGGCAATGATTCTGGTACTGTTGTTACATCATCTTTCTTAGCCCACATGAACATGTGCGGATTGTTTAAATAAGGCTCGATATCCTTGTGGGCAATCAAAATGCCCAAATCCACCAACCACAACAAACCACCTCCGCCCATCGACAGCGTGTAAAAAACGGGAACTTTCGGATCTGTGCCCAGATACATTCTGTGAACCCCAAAAAAGCCCAATGTACAATCCAAAGCAATGGCCACACGCCTCGCATTATCAGGGCGATGTGCCCAATGTTCAAGCCCTTTGTAAGGACTTGATGAAAACCCCAATTTTGTTATAAAAATCAAAATTAGAAAGAGCAATGTTTTTTTGTAAAAGGGTTTCCAACAAGAACGCATGGAACAAAAATAATCCAAGCCGCTTCAAATATTCCATTCGGCATTAGTTTTGTAAAGCACGGTCAAAAAATTACCACAATGAATAAGAATACCCTTTCATGGATTTTGCGCTTCGTCATCTTCGCGCTATTTATCGTTTCTGCTTTGGCCAAAATGTTTCCCATATGGGCCTTTGAAAAACAATTGATTGATTTGGGAATCGCCTCGTGGACAACAGCTCCATATTTTGCCCGACTTCTTTTGGGCGTCGAATTGGCGATTGGAGTGGCCGTCTTGCAGCCACATTATTTGAAAAGAATCGTTATTCCTTCTACCATTGGATTGCTGGTAGTTTTCTGTATTCATCTTACCATTGAAATGGTTAAGCATGGTGCCATGAATGGCAACTGTGGCTGCTTTGGACAATTAATTCCCATGACACCGCTAGAAGCGGTTATTAAAAATGTGGCAGCAATCGGTTTGCTGGTGTGGTTGTATAAAATGACTACTGAGAAGGAAATGACCCATCGCTTTAGCTTGTTGTTGTTGATTTGGTCGATGAGTTCGTTGGTTGTGTTTGCCGGATTCCCCTTTGCTCCTAAAGTTGAAACAGAGGCACAACCAACAACGGAAGAAATGCAAACGCCAACTGAGCCAACAGAGACAAATACGGCGATTACCACTTCAACTTCAATAAAAGATACTACCCAAGCAAAACCGCTTGAAGAAGGCCCCGCAAAGGTTGTTTCTCCCTTTAGCAAGTATGCCAATTTCAATGGAAAAAATGTCGATCTCAGTCAAGGAAAGGTCATCGTTTGTTTCTTTGCTCCTGGCTGCGATCATTGCCAAGCGACCGCCAAAGAGTTGGCACAAATGTCAAAACAAAAAGACTTCCCTCCCGTCTATATTTTCTTCATGGATGAAGAAGCAGAGCGCATTCCGGAGTTCTTTGCATTTGCAGGAAAAAAATTCCCATACCGTGTTTTGGATATTCCAACCTTTTGGACCATCATCGGTGAAGATGGAGAAACTCCCGGTGTTCATTACTTGTGGAATGGAAACATTCGCAAGACGTTCATGGGAATCAACGAGCGCGCCTTTAATGGAGCGGAGTTAAAGAAATCAATTGCACAGAAAAAATAAATCCAATGCCACTTATTTTACCCGTAGAAGGCAAATCACCCCAAATGGGAGCGGATTGCTATATTGCTGAAAACGCTACCATTGTTGGAGATGTTGTCATGGGCGATCAATGCAGCGTTTGGTTTCAAGCAGTTGTTCGTGGAGATGTTCACCAAATCAGAATGGGTAACAAGGTGAATGTGCAGGATGGAGCAATTGTCCATTGTACGTACCAAAAAGCACCGACAACCATTGGCAACAATGTTAGTATCGGACACCGCGCCATCGTTCATGGTTGCACCATACATGATAATGTGCTGATAGGAATGGGTGCTATTGTGATGGACAATTGCGTGATTCATGAAAATTGCATCATTGCCGCAGGGTCTGTTGTTTTGGAAAATACGGTGGTCGAATCGGGAAGTGTATATGCAGGTGTTCCAGCCAAAAAGGTAAAGGACTTAACACCGGAACTTTTTCAAGGAGAGGTTCAGCGGATTGCCAATAATTACATCAAGTACGCGAGTTGGTTTAAATAGAAAAAGGGGCTTTAAAGCCCCTTTTTATTTGAGAAACACTTACGTTAATTCGATGCTGGATCGGTTTCGTTTTGATGCTGTATATTTTCTTGATGCGATAGATTTGCTTTTTCTCCGATGGGATTTCCAGGAAAAAAGACCATGAGAAGAAGCATGAGATAAAAAATTCCAGAAACCAAATTGCGAGAAAGATTGTAACTGGATTTGCTGAATAGAAAAAAAACTATTGCCGCTGGTGCCGTTACATTCATAGCGATGCTCACAATGAAATCAGCACCGGGCCAATGGAAAATCTTGAATACGGCACCTATTGAGCACGCAACAATCATGACAGACGTAATGATTTGCAGGCCTCTGTTTTTTGAATCTTGGTCAAGCTCGGTGAATTCCATTACTGTTGAAATGACAATGGACAATGCGCTCAATAGGAGAAGCATATTAGCTCCTGGCCAATGTTCCGATTTAAAAATTGCGCCAATGGCGAGCAGTAAGAATGCAATAGCGGGAAGTTTTGTTTTCATAGTTTTTTTTTTAAACGTAATTATTTTTTTTCTGATTTCTTCCATTTTTGACAACGGACACCCATAAATACTCCTTTTGGAGTAGCGGATTGAGAGTGTTTAATCGTGATTAGCTTTATTCACACGTTGGGGAATGAAAAAAAAATGGTTTTTTCAATTCTCTTCAATTGTTATTGACCAAATTAGCCCGCATGGAATTACCCATATTGTCTTTAAAAAATTTACGTATTGAGGTGGCCGAGAAAGTTTTGGTCGAAGAAATTTCTTTCGATTTATTTCCCGGAAAATGTTTGGCCATTGTTGGAGAGTCGGGAAGTGGCAAAACACTGTCTTGTTTGACGCTATTGCAATTGAACCCTTTATCATTTCAGTACCCCTCAGGAGTGATTATCAAGGAGGGCCAATGGAATCCCAATAGTAGTGTTATCAGAGAATGGCGAGGAAAAAAAATTGGGATGATTTTTCAAGAACCAATGAGTGCGCTCAATCCCGCGATGCGTGTAGGAGAGCAAATCACCGAGGCCTTGGTCTACCATTTACATTTATCCCAATCGGAAGCTCGGCAGCGGGTAATCGCGTTGTTGAATGAAGTACAAATTCCATCACCTGAAACAGCCATCGACAAGTATCCCCATGAAATGTCTGGGGGACAAAGGCAGCGCGTCATGATAGCCATGGCTATCAGTTGCGAACCAGAGATTTTATTAGCGGATGAGCCAACAACAGCATTGGATGTTTCTGTTCAGCAAGCGGTGTTGGATTTACTTCGAAAAATTCAGTTGGATCGTCAAATGGCGATGATATTTGTTTCTCATGACTTGGCCGTGGTTAAGTCGGTAGCGGACGACATTATCGTGATGCAGCGGGGTCTTGTCATTGAGCAAGGCGATGCGCAATCCGTCATAGAAAATCCCCAGCAAGACTACACAAAGGGATTGTTGAATTGCCGTCCTCACGGAAAATCGAAGTTGTATTACTTACCCACATTGCAAAATCCGTTTGGTCAAGATGCACGACCTGAAACAGTTGTCGGAGAATCGTTGCTTCAAGTAAAGGCCATCACCAAAAAATTCGGTGATTTTGTAGCTGTTTCCGAGGTTAGTTTTGATCTATTTCAAGGAGAAACTTTGGGATTGATAGGGGAAAGTGGTTGTGGAAAATCTACGCTTTCTAGAATGTTAATGGGATTGATTCCGATTACTTCCGGGGAGGTTTTTTGGCAGCAAAATCCATGGTTGTCGAGTAATCGCGGCATGAAGAAGTCAGAGCGAAGGAGGGTTCAAATGGTATTTCAAGATCCATTTTCATCATTAAATCCGAAGATCAAAGTGGGGGAACAAATCATGGAGCCCATGCGGGTGCATGGGATTGGAGGCTCAGAAAAGGAACGTTTTCAAAAGGCACTGCAATGGATGGAAAAAGTGGGAATGCCTGATCCAGAAGAAAGTCTGAACAAATACCCGCACGCGTTTTCCGGAGGACAAAGGCAGCGTATCGTTATCGCAAGGGCCTTAGCGGCAGAGCCCCAGTACATTATTTGCGACGAAAGCGTTGCGGCCTTGGATGTCTCTGTGCAAGCACAAGTGCTGAATTTATTGAATCAGCTAAAGGCCGAATTGGGACTTACATTTTTGTTTATTTCTCACGACCTGCACGTTGTTCGCTACATGTGCGATCGTGTCATGATTATGCAAAAAGGAAAAATAGTTGAGTCTGGTGAGACGGAGGAAGTTTTCAGTGATCCAAAACACCCCTATTCTCAATCACTTTTATCGAAATAACAGGGCGTGAGTTTTTTATCTTCGCCATATGAACGAGAAGGTAAATAGACTTCAGAATCTTCAATCCCAAGCATTGTTGGGTGGTGGAGAAAAACGCATTGCGTCACAGCATCAAAAAGGAAAATTGACAGCGAGAGAGCGCGTAGCGGTACTGTTGGACGAGGGTAGTTTTGAGGAGATTGGTATGTTGGTTACTCACCGCAGTACCAACTTTGGATTGGATCAAGAGAAATATCTGGGAGATGGAGTGATCACAGGGTATGGAAAAATACACGGTCGTTTGGTGTATGTTTTTTCTCAAGACTTTACCGTTTTGGGAGGATCATTGGCCGAAGCCCATGCGCAGAAGATTTGCAAAGTGATGGATCTGGCTATGAAAAACGGAGCTCCTTTGATTGGAATCAATGACAGTGGCGGGGCTCGAATTCAAGAGGGCGTTGTTTCTCTGGGCGGATATGCCGATATTTTCTATAAAAATGTACAAGCGAGTGGCGTCATACCTCAGATCAGCGCGATCATGGGTCCTTGTGCTGGTGGTGCGGTTTATAGCCCTGCATTGACGGATTTTATTATGATGGTCGAGAACACATCGTACATGTTCGTGACGGGTCCAAATGTGGTGAAAACAGTTACCCATGAAGAAGTGAGCAGTGAAGCTTTGGGAGGCGCGAGTACACACAGCACCAAAAGCGGGGTGACGCATTTCACAGCAGAGAACGATGTGGTTTGTTTGCAAAACATCAGACATTTGTTGTCTTATATGCCTTCCAATTGTGAAGAGGATGCGCCCAGCATTCCATATCAATTGGGAAATGAAAAACGCACCAAGCTGAACGAAATCGTTCCTGATAACGCTCAGAAGCCTTATGACATGCATGAGGTAATTCAAGAAATTATCGATGCAGAATCTTGGATGGAGGTTCATAAAGATTATGCAGAGAATATCATTGTGGGTTTTGCAAGATTGGCGGGCAGAAGCATAGGTGTTGTTGCCAATCAACCTGCTTATTTGGCGGGCGTATTGGACATTAAATCCAGCAATAAGGCTGCGCGTTTTGTGCGTTTTTGCGATGCATTCAATATTCCGTTGTTGGTGTTAGAGGATGTTCCAGGATTTTTACCCGGAACCGACCAAGAGTGGAATGGTATTATTTCCAATGGAGCCAAGTTGTTGTACGCATTCAGTGAGGCCACGGTGCCGCGTGTTACGGTGATTACTCGTAAAGCCTATGGTGGCGCGTATGATGTGATGAACTCCAAGCACATTGGCGCGGACATGAACTTTGCTTGGCCGTCAGCAGAAATTGCGGTGATGGGCGCCAAAGGAGCTGCTGAAATTATTTTCAAAAAGGAGATCTCTGAGGCGGCCGATCGCGAAGCAAAATGGAAAGAAAAGGAATCTGAATATGCCGAGTTGTTTGCCAATCCATATAGTGCTGCTGAACGCGGTTATGTGGATGAAGTGATTATTCCAGAGCAAACTCGTGAGAAGTTGATTCGTGCATTTGAGATGTTGGAGAACAAAGCAGAGGCGCCCATCAAGAAAAAACACGGCAATATTCCGTTGTAATTTTTGACTACAATGAGGTTGCTGATTTTTGGGTTGATCTTATTGGCTTTTCAATCTCGGGGTCAACCCGGCGGTGGCGGAGGGGCTCATCTTCAATTCAAGGGCATGCAAGCCGATTCTGCACGGTTTTTTTCACTGGAAAATATCGGCAATCCTTCATGGGTCAGTTATTCTAATCTTATTTCAATAGAAAATGGACTCTCTCTTTTCCCATCGGCATATTGGCAATTGAGTCGAGGGGAGCAACATTTTCGACTGGAATTTTATCAATCCAACAAAACCATGCGGGTGGATGTAATAGAGCTCTCGCCTGAAAATGGTGCGGGTTGGACTCCCCAATTTGATAGCCTTCAATTTTTTGAAGGCAATTGGAGTTGGAACCTCAACCCCTATTGGCCTTTGCAGGAGGAGACATCAAAATCGTACGGCATTACACGGTATACGAAAGCCACTTGGGAGAAGAATAATTTTTGGTCTTCGGCGATTTCTGGACAAATGCATTATTCACCTGTTTATTATTTCGGTGAAGCCATGAAGTGGCGTCGGAAAAAAGAATGGAACAATGCCCAAGCCAATATCGACAAAGCGATTGGAATGGCTCGAAACGACAGTGAGGGAATGATGTTTTCTACCGAGCGTCTAATATTGCTCAAGGAAATGGAAGAGTGGAAAGCTGCACGCATCTATTGCTACCAACTCTTGAAAAAGTATCCCAAGGATTTTTCCTTGAATATGCATGGCAAAGATTTAGCGATTCAATTTAAGGATTACGACAAAGCGGATTCCTGCTACCAAGTATTGATCAGGCAATCCCCGGAATATGTATGGGATTATTGGATGTTTTTAGCCCAGTATACCAACAAAAGAGAAGAAGCTTTCTATAGCGGAAAGCAGCGCGTGCAAGAGATAAGCAATGAGCCCTGGGAAGGTGAGCCCATTGGAGTGGCCTCCTATTGTAGCGGGTGGTTTCAAATGGCGAGGTTGGCAGAATTAACCGGACATATTGAAGAGGCTGCTCAATTTGCTTTTGAATCTGCCAATAGAGGATATGGGTATAATTCGCTTGATATCCTTGAATATGAGGAGTGGAGCGATAAGTATGTCCAATATCCCTATTTTAGTTTGGCTTATGCACTCTACTTGCATCATGCAACCAATTTCAACTCAGGAAATGAATTTTTAGAGAGGGCAAATGAAATCTTGAAAAATATACCAGATTCCTTTTTAAAGTGCGCTGATTATTGGTGGGTACTTGGATTGGTCAATGAGCGAATGCAAGATTGGGAGAAGGTAGAAATGGCGGGTAAGAAATTGGTCAAAATGGATCATGATGACATTCGTGGATATTACCTGCTTTTCCGATTTTACGGCGCAAGTACGCCAAGGTTGAATCCCAAGAAATCAGAAGAATACCGATTGAAATACGCAGCACTCAGAGCGAAGTAAAGTGAGAATAATTAACCCTTGATGACGATGAAATACCGTCGAAAGGCCTTCCACCATTTTTGTTGTACCAACTCTTCTGTTGTTTTTTTGCACAACGAGGCAATTTTCTCGATGGTGGTGTTGTAGTTCCAATCGTTTTGTGCATCCCATTGAAATTGTGATTGATGATCCACCAAGAACTGTGCTGCGTGCATAGGAATTTCAATCATTTCTTTGCCCTTTGCACCATTGATATACACTTCTTTGTTTCCGCCATTTTGTTTTTTTAAAATCAAATGTGTCTCAAGAAGACAAAAACGATAACCGAATTTTGTCATTTCGTCAACGGGCGCGGCTTTTAGACTTCTTTCAATCATGGTCCTTGGCACCAATGGTTCGGGAATCGCGAAGCCAAAGAACTTCTTCAATGGAAAGTCGATGCCAATTCCATGCATGTAATTGTATAATGCTTTCTTCAATCCTTCAGAGAACAATTCGTGCTGTGCGCCTTTGGGATCCTCGTGGTATAAGTCATTGTTGGCAAAACCTTTAAATTCTGGACCTGTTCGGATGACGCCATATTTTTCAGGATCCTTGCCCACTGGGCTGTGAACGGTCATCGCAAACTGATGCCAGTGACCGGAATGCAATAGATTGTGTTGGAACAATTGTCGAACAACCTCCAAAGAGTCGATCGTTTCTTGAGCGGTTTGTGTGGGGAATCCGTACATCAAATAAGCATGCACCAATATACCCGCATCGCTAAATGCTTTGCCAACCCGCGCTACCTGATCAACCGTAATTCCTTTGTCGATTAATGCAAGAATCCTCGGACTGGCCACCTCCAAACCTCCGGTTACTGCGATACACCCGGAGGCTGCTAGAAGTTGACAGAGGTCGGAATCAAAAGATTTTTCAAAACGGATATTGGCCCACCAAGAAACTTGCAATTTTCTGTTGATGATCTCAATGGCCAAGTCTCTCAAGGCTGCTGGAGGCGCCGCCTCATCGACAAAGTGAAAACCGGTTTCTCCAGTTTCTGCGATCAACTCCTCCATTTGATTCACCAAGTGCTCTGCAGTGGCTTTGTCATATCGACCAATATAGTCCAAGTGAATATCACAGAAGCTGCATTTCTTCCAATAACAGCCATGGGCTACTGTCATCTTATTCCACCGGCCGTCATTCCACAAGCGATGCATGGGATTGGGCATGTCGATAACAGAAAGATATTGATCTAATTTTAACCCTTGGTAAGATGGTGCAGGCTTTTGCTGGTGTGAAAAATCACCGCCAAGGATGTTGTCTGTAAAAACAACTTGATTTTCGACAAGATGAAATGTCCGTTTGAATTTTTTCTCAGCATCGGGAATCTCAATATTCTGAATCAAATTCAAAATGGGACCCTCACCGTCATCAAGAGTAATATAGTCTACGTATTGAAAAACTCTGGGATCTGAGAGTTCCCGCAACTCAGTATTGGGATAGCCACCGCCCATGGCGATTTTTACTTGGGGATAATGTTGTTTAATCCATTGCCCCACCTTCAATGCGCCATAGAGGTTTCCCCCGAAAGGCACTGTAAATCCTACGAAATCAGGGATCTCTTCATCAAAATAATGCTGAACACAATCGAGAAGCAATTGATCCAAAAAGCAAGTTTCCTTTTTCAATTCAGCCTCGATCGGATCAAAAGAAACAGCAGTTCTTGAAATGCGTTCAGCATATTTCGAAAAACCAAACTGAGGTCCAATGGTAGCCTGAATCAAATCGGAAAGATCTTCCAAGTACATTGTGCACTTGTATCGAGCGGTATCCTGAACGCCGATGTTTCCGAAAAACCACTCCAAATCTTTGATTTGTTCAAAGCGAGATCCTTGCGGCAAGTATTGTCCTTTGGCTATGCGGTAGCCAAGGGTGTAGTTTTTATTTTGTAAAAAGGAAATAACCGATTCAATTGTATTTTGGTACAAATGTCGATTTTGAAAAACACTCAAAAGTGACGGGTTTAAATCAAAATTACCCGTCTCAATTTCATCAAAAATGAGCGTTAAACCCGCCCGGTTGAACATCTTTAAAACGAGGTCTAAACCCAAATCGGCCTGACGGGAAACAAGCCCTTGTTGACGTAAAAACCCAGTTAAATAAGCCGTCGCGGGGTACGGCGTATTCAGCTGGGTTAATGGTGGAATGAATAATAAAGTCTTGGTCACAGCCTTAGCCTAAGATCAACATCGCGTCTCCATAGCAGAAGAAGCGGTATTTTTCTTTCACAGCTTCGTTGTATGCATGCATGATCAAATCATGTCCTCCGAAAGCCGTTGTTTGCATCAACAAAACACTTTCAGGCTCATGAAAATTGGTGATCAAGCTGTCTGCAATGACAAAATCATAAGGGGGAAAAATGAATTTACTTGCCCAACCATCGAAAGGTTTCAATAATTGATCCGTGCTTAAACTGCACTCAAATGCTCTCGCAACAGTAGAACCAACAGCACAAATTCTGTTTCCTTTGATTTTGGCTTCGTTCACCAATCGAGCGGTTTCTTCAGGAATAATCAACTGCTCACTATCCGTTTTGTGTTTGGTCAAATCTTCCACTTCAACAGTACGGAAAGTTCCGATACCGATGTGCAGCGTCAGTTCTGCCATGTTGATACCTTTGATCTCTAAACGCTTGCACAATTCACGAGAGAAGTGCAATCCAGCCGTTGGAGCGGCAACAGCACCTTCGTGTTTTGCAAAAATAGTTTGATAATGAAACTCGTCATCGGGCTCAATTGGACGATTGATGTAACGTGGAAGCGGTGTCTCTCCCAAACGATAAATCAAAGCTTTGAACTCTTCATGTGTTCCGTCAAACAAGAAACGCAATGTTCTTCCGCGAGATGTGGTATTGTCAATTACTTCGGCAACCAACTCATCATTTTCTCCAAAATACAATTTGTTTCCGATTCTGATTTTACGAGCAGGGTCAACCACTGTATCCCAAAGGAAATTTTGAGCATTTAATTCACGCAACAAGAAAACCTCAATCATAGAACCTGTTTTCTCTTTGTTGCCGTACATACGAGCAGGGAAAACACGGGTATTGTTGTTCACCAAAACATCACCTTCTTCGAAGTAATTCAAAAGGTCTTTGAACATCTTGTGTTCAATCTTTCCAGATTTTTTGTGAACAACCATCAATCTAGATTCATCACGATGATGAGCAGGATATTGAGCGATTAATTCTTCTGGTACTTTATAGCGAAATTGGCCGAGTTTCATTTGACAATCAATTAATTAATTTATAAAAGGAGCGCGAATGTACAACTTTCTGAAGCCGTTGTAAAGAGGGCTGGGGTTAACCAACTGAATTACAGCGAATTATTTTTCATTATTCTTCCATTTCCAGAAAAAATCGCACCATTCTTCTACAGAAATGGCATCTTTTACATCAAAAGGAAGGCTTTTGGTTCTGCGCAAAGATTGGAGATAAGAACCACTGTTGAGTCGTTGTCCAAATTCATGAGCGATGGTTCGGATATAGGTGCCTTTGCTGCACGTAATGTCAAAATCAATTTCGGGCGGTTGGCAACGCGTAATTTGAAAATCAAAAATCTCAATCAACGATTTTTTCATCTCCACTTCAATTCCCTCACGAGCAAACTCATAAGCGCGCTTTCCGTTGATTTGTTTGGCACTGAAAACGGGAGGTGTTTGCCATTGCTCTCCGAGAAAAGAAGCCGCTATTTTTTTGTAGTCTTCTAAAGCAAGTTGCTCGAATCGAAAGTTTCCAGTAGGTGTTGTTTCCAAATCATAGCTGGGTGTCACTTGTCCCATGTGAATGGTGCCTGTGTACGTTTTGACACCAGTTTGGAGTTGGTCCAGCTCTTTGGTTTTTTTCCCTACGCACACCACCAAAAGGCCTGTGGCTAATGGATCCAATGTGCCAGCATGGCCAATTTTTACATTTCGATCACGCCATTCCTCAGGTTGAACTTTTTTCAAACCCTTGAGATGACCCTTGAGTTTATTCACCACATCAAAGCTGGTCCAAGTAATGGGCTTGTCCACCAGAAGCACCCATCCTTCGATGAGGTCCAAATATGTTTCAGGCTTTTTCAAATCGGTTTCAAAGCTACGTATTCTCTAGCAAACATGATTATTTTCGTGTCAATGAAAAGATTATTTTGGTGTTGGATAACCTTTGCTGTGCTGCAAGCTTGTTCTGGAGACCCGCGGAAGGGACAATGGCTGAGCAATCAAATCATGGTGCATCAACATGAATTGGTATCTGTCTACAATCGATGGGATATTGGATTTTCAGATACCTCGAGTTTTCGTGTTTTGTCCGAGAAAGAAGATTCTGTTCAATTGCTGGCAAAAAGATTTTACCAAGTTTTGGATACGCTTTCTCCCATTGATGGAGATTCTACTTTCATTGTCCAGACGAAGCAGTGGTTGCGAGGGGTGAACGATAGTCTGCTCCCGTTATACCAAAGCAAAAGCAAACTGTTCAAGCTTATGTTTATTCGAACGCAGCAGCAAGATCGTTTAGAAATGAAGCAAATCAACAGCAATATTGAGACACTAAAGAGTAGATTAAATCAGGCGATGGAGGAAGATCAAGTCGATTTTTCCGAGGATTATAATTTGACTTTTAGTACACCATAATCCTCATATAAAATATGTTGAAATTCCTATAAGGAAAATGGTAGATAAGCCGAAAATTTGCATCATCAATAAAAATAAAACCATGAAACAAATAACACTATTCATTTTTTTAATTGCGATACTGCAATCCTGTCAACCCGAGGATTCCATGACTCCTCAGGGGCTTAAAGGCTATTTGAAAGAATACGGAACCAACAATCCAGTAGCCAACGCCAACATATTCTTGCTACATCCGATCGACAATTTTTCCACTTCAAATTACCAGGCTATTGTTCAGGCTGAAACCAACGAGCATGGCTATTTTGAAATTCCGGATACTTATCACGCTACCTTGTTTTATGCCGTTGGCGATTCGCATTACATCGATTTGGGTGTATCCAATTCCAATACAATACAGGCCAGTGAGATGGTGCAGAATTTCTATTTGTACGGAAAATCTTGGGTAACTTTTTCTATCCAAGATACGGGTCAAGTAACTCCAATTGCGGGTGTTCAACTGTATCCCTTTTCGAGTTTGTCGGATCAATTATACGTGTTGTATGATCAACATCCTTGGCAGACTATTCCAGCACTGGGATTGGCCGCCAACAGGATTGCTTATCAGATAGATTATGCAAATGGAACATCTGGCCCTATTACTTATTTGAATTTTACCAATGCCGCTCCGCAGGATACGTTAGCGGTCCCCATTTTTCTATAAATAAATCAATAATTTTTAAAAACAATCACATGTGCAACTATTACACGTGCAGGCTTAGCCTTGCCTTAATTTTCCTATGTTTGAATTGTATTTTAGTGCAATCACAAACCATTATTTCACAACGATATTCAGGAGTTTCTATGTATCAATCGGCCCGACAGGAATTGAGACCTCCCAAGGGAAATGACGACGTCATCACGAATGAAAATGCATGGCAGATTTGGAAAAATTTGCAAAGAGCAAGTGACCCTCTGGAGCACAGAGGTATTACCGAGGTTAGAAAATTAAATCAACACTTGGAGCAAGAAAACGCAACGATTGTGTTGTATCCTGTTATCAAAAACTATTTGGAACCTTCCTTGTCAGATTCCGCCAGTTTGGATACCGCGATGACGGTATTCATGGCCATGTCTCAGTCAACTTATCAGGATCGTCAGGTACGATTTTTTTTACCTGCGGCTACTTTTTGGCATGATGTAGAAGGTGTCTTCGAGTTCAACTTTGATGACGGCGCTGGTTGGCGAACCATTGCGCTTGATCAATTTGTAGATGTTTTTTATTGGGATGTGAGTACCAATCGAAACATTCAAATTAGAGTCAAAGTCAACAATAATTGGCGAACAACGGCAACTCAGCTGAATGCATCAAGCTGCCAGAATACGCTGTGGCTGCCCCATTTGCCAAGTTGGCCAATCGAAGATCAAAATCATCCTTGGCGTGTCCACGGAACATTTGAAAATCAAGTGTTCAATGCTAACGCTTATACGCTTTGGAGTGATGATGGTGTTTTGGACAAGCCTTTTATTTTTGTTGAGGGCATCGATTTTTCGATGACCCACAGCACTTATGCGAATGGTGATTTTGGGTGGTGTCAATTCATGGGACTCGATGCCGAAAATTATCCCATGCTGGCCAACTCAAGCCAATTGTATACAGCCTTGCGCTCGCGAGGATATGATTTGATATTGATTGATTTTGATGATGGCGCGGCAGACATCCGCGGCAATGCACAAGCACTCAAGCGATTGATTAGCCTCTGCAATTTGTACAAGGTAGGGTCAGAAGAATTGGTCATAGCCGGCGCTAGCATGGGCGGACAAGTTGCTCGAATTGCGATTAGTGAATTGGAAAGCTCGGGAAACACGGTTTGCGCGGGAGCCTACATATCGATGGACTCTCCCCATTTGGGCGCTAACATTCCCATTGGCCTACAAGCAGGAATCGATTTTTTAGCCGAATTCTCAGCAGATGCGGAGTCATTTGTTTCCAGCGCTTTGGACCGTCCGGCTGCACAGCAGTTGTTGATTTATCAATGGCTGGATTCAGAAGGGAATGTCGACCATCCATGGAAAAGAGAGGAATACATGAATTACTTGAATCAATTGCCTTTTCCAAGTTCTACTTTCAACGTCGCCATTGCCAACGGAAATATCGCAGGTCAATCTTTATACAATTGGTACGATCAGCCCTGGTTATTGAAAAAAAACTGTGATGCCTTTTCACTTTTACCAGGCAATGAATTTCAGTTGCGCCTGTCCGCTTTGCCGGGAGACCTTACCCATGAAGGCAGCACTGAAACTGAAACAGTTATCTGCGATGCGATTTATACTGAATCCGCATGGGCTTTGCCTCCCGTTTTCAGTCAACATCACATCGTGAGCAAAGTTCCTGCAAATATGATTCCCATTGATTATGCCGCAGGAGGAGTTCGACAGTCTGTACAGCAGTTGGTAGATGTATTAAATAACAACAATTCTTTTACCAACAATTGTGGACAGATTGAGAGTGATCAGTATACTCAAAACCACAGTTTTGTCCCAACCTATAGTGCCTTGGCGATTGACACCACTTGGAATGCAGATGTGTTCTCTGCCTACATCGCAGAACCCAATATTTGTCCATTTGATAGAATTTATGGCAATTTTTCAGAGAATCAGGCCCATGTTCAAATCACAAATGGCCACATGGAATTTATTTTGGAAATTATCGATTACGTGGAATGGCTTCACGCACAGTCGGTTCAGTCGGAATGGAATCAATTCAATTTTGGCGAAATCAATGATCAATATTTTCCAGCAACAGACATTGGGGAGAATGAAAGCGTTCTTATTAACGCTCAAATTCCGATGCATGTTACCCAGCAAATTCCAATGACAGGAAGCAATTGCGTCATGGAAACCAGAGTGTTTTGTGACCTCCCAGAAATACGGATTCACAATCATGGCCAACTTTCTATTGGTGATTCTAACGGTGTAAGCACTGCAGAATTGAGAGCATCTTTTGGGACAACTATTTCCGTTTATCAAAACGGTGAGTTGAATATTTATCCTGGAAGTAAGTTGGTGATGGAGAAAGGCTCCAGATTGGTTATATCAGAGGAGGGAAGAGTGAATTGTTTTCAAGGTGAAATCGAATTGCTTCCAGGTTCGAGTATTGGATATGCTTCTGGCAAACTTTTGCTGATTGGCCAACAGTCCAAGTTGATCATGGCAGGAGGCACAGTAATGATCAAGCAAAACGCGACATTGGCATTAATGCCAGACAATGATCAGGGAGGACAAGTGGTATGCAAGGCCTATGACTCTGGAAATTATGCAGATTGGTATTTGGATAAGAATGCGCGCTTGTTGATTCAAGGTTCAGGGAACATGGATACAATCATCAAAATCGAGTCAGGTGCCTTGTGGAATGAAGTCGTTCATCCGACTTCGAGCATTCAAATTTTTAAAGGAGTAGTCATTTTTGACGATCACGGACAGATGGAGAATAGAGCACAAATGGATGTCAAAGACGCTCATTTTTTATATGAAAATGAAATTGGCAATGGCCATTACGAGCTTCGTCAAATTGCCAATAAGGCAAGTTTCACCAATGTTATTTTTGATCATGTTTCGATGCAAGGAGAAAATACCCAATTGCGATTCATGGGAGTAAAATCCATTGGTGATGAGATGTGGGATATCGTTAAAGGAACTTGGTGGATGATTCAAGGTGGAATCATCGGACATGGATTTCATTTCTCGGACATGCACCACACGTGGTTGTTTGAAGACTGCATTTTGGGTGGTGAAGGCTGCGATTGGGGGATAGACGGCATATCTTCTGATCATGCAACTTTAACCATAACTGGAAGTCAAATTTTTGATTATTACTACGGTATTCGATTAAAAGGGTGCGACTTGGCTTTATCATGTTCTGAGCTATCTGATTGTCAAGATGGAATTGAAATGAGTCAAGGAGGGCAATTAATAGCTGATGCTACGACAGGAAAAAATCACTTCAGAGATAACAACGTTCATTTGGTATTCAATGGAGCGAGACTACCTAGATTGTATAAGGGCCAAAATTATTTTGATATCTCTGGTACTTTCAAAATAATGGGAAGTGTAATCGGATGTGTTTTAGATGATGTTATAGCTACATGGCCTGGAAATCAATGGTCGTCTGATTCAGAGTTGATTTCGATACAATGGTCGGATGCTCAAACCAATACCAGCGGTTATTCCAATAGCTGGTCAGTTGGACAACAATTGGAATATGTCGACTGTAATTCCGATGATCCGGATAAACCCCAGATTGGAGATATAAAATCGAAGGCTTTAGAAATTGCTTTTTGGCCGAATCCGGCACACAATAAAGTTCATGTGCAATTTCCATCTGATAACGAAATCACAAGCTTGAGGGTCGTTAATTCATTAGGCCAGCAATTGTATATTGAAAATGGGTTTTCAGGTAATATTCACGAAATTGATGTTTCTGATTGGAACAATGGAATCTACTACTTGATTTGGCGAAGGGGTGATGACACGGGAACCTACCAATGGATCAAAGATTAACCCTGTTAAATCAAGTTAAGTAAAACGCCCCACTCTGCTAGAATTCCGTAACTTTCCGACATGCGAAAGGGGCTGGTAAAATTTCTAGTATGGGTAGGGGCGTTTTCCCTTTTGGGTCTTTTGGTTTTGCAGGTTTATTGGGTTCACAACACATATTTGCTCAGACAGCAGGCATTCGCTGACCACGTATACAGTGCTTTGAATAAAACAACTGGTGAGTTGGAACGCGTTGATGAACCTATGATGAAAATACACTCTCCCGATATTTCAAATGAAGGTAAAGAACCTGTATTGTTGGATTCCAATTTTTTTCCTGACATCTCTGAATGGGTAGAGGTTCAAATTGTACCCACTTTGGAAGAGCGATTGGACACTGCTATGGTGAAAGAATTGCTTCAAGGATTCATGGAAAAAGAAGGAGTCAAGGCTCCCTACTCCGTTCAGGTGGTGGATCATCTCGGAAAAGTTTTTTGGAAACATTCCATGTTGGGCCTTACCAATCCTGAATCAGATGTCTATTCCGTGTTGTTGTTTCCCAACGATCCATTGAGTAAAGAATACTCGATAGAAGTACGATTTGAAAACACAAGAAAATACTTGTTGGGTTCCATGGGAAGTATGTTGATTCTTAGCTCACTCCTTCTACTCTCCATAATTGTATTGTTTGTTTATTCGACGCTCACTATCCATCGACAGCGCAAACTGAGTGAAATGAAGAGTGACTTTATCAATAACATGACCCATGAATTAAAGACTCCCATTGCAACCATTTCACTGGCATGTGAAGTCTTGGGAGATGAAGATGTCAAAAAGTCTGAGCAGAGTAGAGATCGGTATTTAAAAATGATAAGAGAAGAAAACATCAGGTTGGGCATGTTGGTGGAAAATGTTCTGCGCACTTCTCTTTTTGAGCAGGGCCAAATGCGTATGAAAGTTCAAGACGTGAATGTGCATGATGTGATTCAGTCGGTGTTGAAGAGTTTTGATTTACAATTCAAAAACAGAAGGGCGATGGTTACCGAGGATTACCAAAGTGTTTCTCCTATTATTGAGGGAGACCCAATGCACATAACCAATATGGTCTACAACCTGATTGATAACGCACTGAAGTATTCCCTTGAAAATCCAATTATAGACGTCAAGACAACCGATCAGGGTAGATATTTTGTCTTGACTGTAACCGATCAAGGAATCGGAATTAGCAAAGAAAACCAAAAAAGAATTTTTGATAAATTGTATCGCGTGCCAACAGGAAATATTCACAATGTAAAGGGATATGGTTTGGGATTAAGCTACGTATTGGGCGTAGTTTCCAAGCACCGCGGTATGATTCAGGTCAATAGTGAATTAAAAAAAGGAACTCAGTTTGTGGTTCAATTACCAAGAAAATATGAAGAAGTCAATTAACATTTTGCTTTGCGAGGATGATCCTAATTTAGGTCAACTGCTATTGGAATATTTGAATGCCAAAGGATATACTACCGACTTGGCCACGGATGGACAGGAAGCAATCAAAGCATTCAAGCGCGGCAGTTACAATTTTATCATATTGGATGTGATGATGCCAATCAAAGATGGTTTTACGGTAGCCCAAGAGATTAGAGCGGAGGACAAGCATACGCCTATCTTGTTTTTAACAGCCAAAAGCTTGAAGGAGGATACCCTGAAGGGCTTTGAAGCCGGTGGGGATGATTATATGACCAAGCCGTTTTCTATGGAGGAGCTGCTGGCTAGAATCAATGTAATTTTAAAACGTTCCAATCCATTTGTTTTAGCGGACGAAGAGGAAGTGGATGATAGTTTGGGAAACTTTGTTTTTCAGTACAAAAAGCAAAAATTGATTTTGGGAGACCAAGAAACCAAGTTGACTACCAAAGAAAACGAACTCTTGTTTTTACTCTCCAAGCATCGCAATGGTATCTTGGAAAGAAGTTTTGCCTTGAAAACGATTTGGGGTGATGACAATTATTTCAATGGTAGAAGCATGGATGTGTACATTGCCAAATTGCGCAAGCATTTAAAAGCTGACGACCGATTGGAAATCATCAACGTTCATGGTAAGGGGTTTAAGTTGATTGCACCCTGAGTTACAGTCTCAGGTTGTCAATTAATCGCACCCCTTCCAAAAAAACAGCTGTTACAGCAAGTGCTTGGTCAGAGTCCGCCCAATCTGCCAATGGAGCAAAGGAGTGGGCGTCGATAATCTCAAAATATTCGAGCTGAAATTCAGGATACAGCGCAAACTCACTTCTCGCCCAAACTTCCAATTCCGCTGGTGAATTGTGGTGTTTTTGCTCTTTAGTCGCCTTCAAAATTTGATAAATCAAGCTCGCTTTTTTTCTTCCCGTTTCAGATAGGCGGACATTTCTCGAACTCATGGCCAAACCGTGCGGTTCTCGCAATGTGGGACAAGGAACAATGACCTCAGAACGGTTTTCTTTCTTTACCCAAGCCGAAATGATGGATAATTGTTGAAAATCTTTTTCGCCCAAATAAACCTTGGTGGGCTGAACCAAATCAAATAATTTTCGAATGATGGTGATGACACCATCAAAGTGGCCAGGCCTCATTTTGGCTTCGAGTGTTTCTGTCAAAATGGACGCATAAAAAGACTCTTTTTCCATTTCAGGATACATCTCACTCACCGATGGAATGAAGACGGCTGAAATCGATAATTCTTCAAGCAATGCTAGATCTTTCTCAATGGTATGGGGATAATTGTTGAAATCATTAACGTCATTGAATTGCGTGGGATTGACAAAAATCGAGACGATGGTCGCTTCATTTTCAGCCAAGCTTTGATCCACCAGTGACAAGTGTCCTTGGTGAAGCGCCCCCATTGTCGGCACAAAACCAAGTGACGATTTGTGTTGTTCGTTTCGCCAGTTTAAAATATCTTGAATCGTCTGCAGTACTATCATGAATTTTGAATTATTCGAATTTCCGCCCCAAAACTACCTATTTGCGCAATTCAAAAAAGTTTTTTATTTACCTTTGCATACTTATTAAGTTGTAGCCCTTTCATGAGCAAACCCAAAATTCTATTCGTTAGTCACGAAATTCTTCCCTTTTCGCCAGAAAGCCACATTGCACAAACTTGCCGTCAAATGCCGCAAGCCGTGCATGAGCGAGGAAAGGAGACTCGAATTTTTATGCCTCGTTTTGGCAAAATCAATGAACGAAGACATCAATTGCATGAAGTGATTCGATTGTCGGGAATGAATTTGATTGTCGACGATTCCGACCACCCTTTGATTATCAAGGTGGCCAGTATTCCTCAAATTCGTTTGCAGGTTTATTTCATCGATAACGAAGAGTATTTCCACAGAAAGGCATTCGTTCATGACGATAATGATGTCTTGTTTGAAGACAACGATATGCGCATGATCTTCTTTACCAAAGGTGTTTTAGAAACCGTCAAGAAATTGGGATGGGCCCCAGACATCATCCATTGTCATGGATGGTTTAGTAGCTTAATGCCTTTGTACGTTAAAAAATTATACGCCCAAGACCCTCATTTTGCAGACAGTAAAATTGTTGTTTCTGTCTATGAAAAGGATTTCGAAGGTGCTTTGAGCAAAGACATTCACAAGAAAGTTGCTTTTGATGGTTTTGATGCTGGCGATATTGACATGTTAAAAAAAGCAACACATTCTCAATTAATGAAGAATGCAATGAAATTTGCAGACGGAGTGATTTTTGGTGATGATACATCGCCAGAGGAAGTAAAGAAGTTTGCGCAAGATTTGGAAGTTCCCATTTTATTTCAAGCTACTGAAACCGATTATCTCTCTGCGACAGATGAGTTTTTTGACCAAGTGTTGTCGGTGAAAACAGTTTTAGCTTGAAGATAAAAAAAGGCATATTTTTCATTCTCCTGATCACTTCTTTGATCGGACTATTCTTTTTGGAGGCTTGTCAAAAGCCTGAGGCTACTGACGGAGCTGAGTTTTTACCCGATGAAGATATGCTGAATGCATTTCAAACCGACACGTTTCAATTGGCTGTTAAAACCACATTTGAAGAGGATGTTACGACGGATGAGTTGTCGTTGTCATTGGTTGGGTATCAAAGCGACCCCGTTTTTGGCGAAACCTTCTGCAAGGCGTATACACAATTTCGATTGAGTGCATTGACTCCAGAATTTCCAAGCAATATGGAAATTGATTCTGTGGTGTTGGCTTTGGCCTATAACAGTGCCTATTATGGAACTCCTGGCCAGCAGTATTTTTCCATTCACACTTTGGCGGAGGCTCTTATCAAAGACAGTACTTATTTGGCTTCACGTGAAGTTGCTGTAAATTCGGATGACATCGTTTTGGATGGTCATCAATTGATCAAAATTGACACCAAAAATCCAGCAGTGGTGGGAGGTGATACTACGGTTCCTCAATTAAGAATCCCATTGGATATCGCATTTGGTGAAATGTTGACGCATCCTGCAGATGCTTCTGTTTTGGATACACAAGATTCTTTTTTGGAGTATTTCAAGGGTTTGTCTATTGAGTCCAGAGGTCGTTATGATGCTGTGATGCGTTATGATTTAATTGACCCCACCACAAAAATCACTATTTATTATCGCGATCTTTCCGGAACACTACCGGATACAATGTTGTATGACTTTGTAGTGAATACAGACTGCGCCCGATACAACGGATTTAAACACCGTTACACAACAGCCCCATTGTCAGCTGTAGTCAATGGACCAGTGGATGGATCAGAGGCATTCTATGTGCAAAGTGGAGGCGGATTAAAATCCATTATTTCGTTACCCACCATTATGGATTTGAAAAAGGGAAATCGTGTCATCAATCGAGCTGAATTGATCATCCCCGTTGAGGATGATCCATCTTTTACAAAGTTTGATGTTTTGTATTTGCGGTATGAGAATGAGGATGGAGATTTGAAAGTACTTCCTGATGAAACGGCGCAAACTATTGGGGGATTGTACAACTCAACGACCAAAAAATATCGATTTAATATTACCCGTTACGTGCAAAGTTTGATGACTGACGAAATTGCTCCATCGTCTTTGCATTTGATAGGAGGAACAACAGGAGTGAGTGTTAAACGCATCGTAGCGCATGGCCCTGAATACAATTCAGCCAACCCATCGGAAAATATGCGTCTAATAGTTACCTTCGCTGAATAAGGAATTATAGTTATGTGTGGAATAGTAGGATATTTGGGTGATCGCCCAGCGTATGATATTTTGATCAAAGGTCTTAAGCGTTTGGAGTATCGCGGATACGACAGCGCCGGAGTGGCTATGATTCATAATGGAGAGTTTAGCCTTTTCAAATGCAAAGGCAAAGTTTCTGATTTGGAAGAAGCCGTTGGTATGCAGGATAAAAGTGGAAATGTGGGAATCGGTCATACCCGATGGGCTACACATGGTCCACCCAACGATGTCAACGCACATCCACACGCTTCCAATGATGGCTCCTTGGTGTTAATACACAATGGAATTATTGAGAATTACGCATCTTTGAAATCGGAGTTGATCAATAGAGGTCACGTGTTTCAAAGCGATACGGATACGGAAGTGTTGGTGCACTTTATTGAAGACATTCGAGATAAAACCGGAGCAAATTTATTTGATGCCGTCCGAATTGCATTGTCTGAAGTAATTGGCGCATATGCCATTGTTATTTTAGACAAAAGCAACCCCAATCAAATGATTGCGGCCAGAAAGTCAAGTCCACTGGTGATTGGAGTTGGTAAAGACAATGAGTTTTATATTGCTTCTGATGCCACTCCCATTATTGAATACACCAGAAATGTGGTTTACTTGGAGGATGAGGAAATTGCGCGTTTGGACAGAACGGATGGATTGAAAATCGTCACGATTTCCAATCAAAACAAAGATCCATATGTGCAAGAGTTGGAAATGAAATTAGAGGCGATTGAGAAAGGTGGCTATGATTCTTTCATGTTGAAGGAAATTCATGAGCAGCCGAGATCAATCAATGATTCCATTCGTGGTAGAATGAATCTTGGTTTGGGCACTGTCAGAATGAGTGGGGTGGACGAACATGCGGACCGTTGGAGCAAAGCCACGAGAATATTGGTGGTGGCTTGTGGAACCAGTTGGCATGCCGGTTTGGTAGCGGAATATCTTTTTGAAGAATTTGCGCGCATTCCAGTTGAAGTAGAATACGCGTCAGAGTTCAGATACCGCAATCCGGTAATTTATCCTTCTGATGTAGTCATTGCGATTTCACAAAGTGGAGAAACGGCGGACACTTTGGCCGCTATCGAATTGGCGAAAGAGGCCGGAGCTTTCATCTTCGGGGTTTGTAATGTAGTCGGTTCAAGCATTGCGCGCGCAACCCACAGTGGCGCTTATACCCACGCCGGTCCAGAGATTGGTGTGGCTTCTACCAAGGCGTTCACAGCTCAAGTTTCCGTGTTGTATTTGTTGGCACTTTCTGTTGCGCAATCCAGAGGAATGATCAAGCCAGAGCGCTTGAATCGCTTGATGGCAGAATTGAATTCGGTGCCTGATAAAATTGCGCATGTATTAAAAACCAACGACGAAGTAAAGCGTATTGCAGAAATCTACAAGGATTCGAGAAATGCACTGTACTTGGGAAGAGGATTTTCTTTTCCAGTCGCTTTGGAAGGAGCGCTGAAGTTGAAAGAGATTTCATACATCCATGCTGAAGGTTATCCAGCGGCTGAGATGAAACACGGACCGATTGCATTGATTGATGAAGAAATGCCTGTGTTTGTCATTGCAACCCAAGGATCAAGCTATGAAAAAGTGGTGAGCAATATCCAAGAGGTGAAAGCCAGAAAAGGAAAAATCATTGCAATTGTAACAGAAGGCGACAAGGTGGTGAAAGATTTGGCGGATCATGTGATTGAGATTCCAAAATCAGACGACAGTTTGGTGCCATTGATTTCAGTAATTCCGTTGCAATTGTTGTCTTATCACGTTGCAGTGATGAGAGGTTGCAACGTAGATCAGCCAAGGAATTTGGCAAAGTCAGTGACTGTTGAATAATCGAAAATACGAGGTTTGAAAAAGGCTGCATTTGCAGCCTTTTTTATTGCGCCAATCGGATGAATTCCTTGATTTCCTTTTCGTTTAAACGACCGTTGTTCAACGAAAGTGTTTTTTCAAATCCTCTTAAGGATTGAGCAGGAGAGCTATTAAAAACACATTTTGATTTTAAGTACAAAGCATTGATGTCATTGGGGAATTGATGCAATATGTTCTCGCAATGATCTTGCGCCAATTCCAAATCTTGCTCTTGAAAAGCGACAATGGCTTCTTCTAAATAGGTCAAATAGGAAACGCGTTTATTGGGTTCTTGGCTTTGCCCATTGTCAGCAGGCATTCCGGTTAGTTCAAAAGTCTTTATTTCACTCCTTTCTTTGTACGGATACACTTCGTATCCATGAACATCAATGCAAACATTCACTTTGGCCAAAGGATAGCCATTTGTTCTGGATAAACTCAGCTGACCTGACCGGGCGTCCATTGAGCGCAAGGGAGTTTCATTGGCAATATTTGAATTGGATACATGCTCATCGTTTAATTTTTGAACGGATGATGGGTTGGTTTGAACAGCCGACTTTTTTTCTTCTTGGGTCGGAATTGATTCGGATGTTTGATTGACATCAACCTGAGATAATGGGGAATTGAAAGAGCTTACTTTCTCGACAGATGTTTCAAGTGGATTCCAGATGCTCACCGCTAATACGGCACATCCCAAACCGATAACCAATCCCAATATCCAACCCTTGAAATGACTTTTGTGTGACGGCGTTTTTTGAGTTTTCTGACCAAATCCGCTGAATTCAGGATCCAACTGCAGGCCCGCTAAAGCGTCCTGCAAAAAGGGATCTTGATCAAACCAAATCTGAAGTTCATCGTGACGCTTGCCCAAGGGAAATTGACCTTTCTGCCAAAGCTTCATTTCTTCAATGCTGGGCGGTATGTTGGGCAAATTATTGTTCATTTTGTTTTTCTAGTTGAATGCGGAGATTTCTCTTTCCGTTTTGGATGTGTGATTTGATTTCATTGAACGTCAATCCCAAATCATCTGCGATGGCTTGGTAACTTTTTTTCAAAAGAAAAAATTGTTCGATACAGAGGCGTTGCTTTTCGGGAATTTGATACAGCGCACTTTCCATCGCCACGAGCTGGGGTTCAAGTTGGTTGACACCCTCTTCACGCCAAGGATCTTGGTGCAATTGTCTGAATTGTGCATTTTCCTTGCGCAATTTCATCAAGCAATGGAATTTGGTGACACTGTGTAACCATGCGGGGCCATTGTCGATTTTTTCCTCAGGAAAATGATGCATGAGTTTTTCAAAAATCTCGGAAACTACATCATTCGCATCGTCTCTATTTTTCAAGTATTTCAACGCTACCGCATAGACAATATGGGCCCATTGTTGGTACAAAAGGCCCATGTTTACTAGAGAAGGATCTCTTTGAATCACTTCCCAAATGGTGTCATATGTTGTTTTATTTTTCAAATTTATTGTTGATCTTGTTGTAATACTCTTGGAGATAGCTTTTGGTATTAATAACAACAACACCTCCTGTACAATCTCCATATGTAGCGGGCATTCCCCCCGTGTATACAGAGATGGATGCGATACCAGAAGAAGGAACATTGGGAACGCTTTCCCGAGCCTTCACTCCATCGATGTAATATACTACAGATCCTGCACGGCTTCCTCTGAAATACAATTCATCTCCGCGATTTCCGGTTTTTACATCAGAGATCATTCCTGCCACAATATTTTTGATATTGCCGCCATGTGCAGAGGGAAGATGGGTCATTTCTTTGGCTGTCATGGTGATCAAAGTTCCGCCATTTTTATCAATCAATGGAATCTTCTGTTCTTCTATCACCAATACTTTTCCCATTTTATCTTCATCGGAAAGTACGGCATCAACAAATGTAATTTTATCAGGGGTGACTTGTACATTGGTTTTGATCAATTCATTTTTTCCAGTGAATTTAAAATGGACACTGTAGGTTCCTGGCTCAATGCCATTGATACGAAAGCGCCCATCGATGTCTGTTTGAATGCCGTAGGGAATTTGACCCAAGCTATTTTCAACAGAAACAATCGCCCCAGGAATGGTGTTGAGGTTGGTCTCCTTGACTGTTCCCATGATGCTTCCAGAAATTTGGCTCCAAGCCGCTCCTACTGAGCAGCAAAGGAAAAGGGTGATTAGTGTTTTCATCTTGTATTTTTTATTTTGATGCAGATGCAACAAACATTTCACAATTCTGAATTAATTTTTTTTTCGAGCAGGGCTCAAACCTATCTTTGCCTCACTAAAAAAATAGACACTCCCCTATGAGTGACGCGATCAAGCACGAGTGCGGAATAGCCCTGCTGAGATTGAAGAAACCACTTCAGTTTTACACCGAAAAATACGGAACCGCTTTTTACGGCCTTAACAAAATGTATTTGTTAATGCAGAAACAACACCATCGTGGGCAAGATGGCGCTGGATTGGCCAACATCAAATTGGATGTCGAGCCAGGAAAAAAATACATCAGTCGGATTCGTTCCAACGATTCACAACCGATAAGGGATGTATTTGCAAAAGTGATGTCGCGCTTTGCTAGTCTGGAAAAGTCAGAGCCTGAGAAATTAAAGGACGCAGCTTATTTAAAAGAAAATTTTGCATTCACCGGAGAGTTGTTTTTAGGGCACTTGCGCTATGGTACTTTCGGTGGAAATAGCATCGAAAATTGCCATCCTTTCTTGCGTCAAAATAACTGGATGACGCGGAATCTTGTTTTGGCAGGAAATTTCAATTTGACCAATGTTGATGAACTTTTTTCATTGTTGGTCGAATTGGGACAGCACCCCAAAGAGAAGGCAGACACCGTGACCGCCATGGAAAAGATTGGTCACTTTTTAGATGAAGAGAATCAAATTTTGTTTGAGCGTTTCAAAGCCCAAGGATATTCCAATGTTCAGATTTCAGATTTAATCGCCAAGCATTTAGATGTTCAAAGGGTATTGTCGAGAGCGTCAAGAGAGTGGGATGGAGGCTATGCCATGGCAGGAATGTTTGGACATGGGGATGCTTTTGTGGTGAGAGATCCCAATGGAATTCGCCCTGCATTTTTTTATGAGGATGATGAAGTGGCGGTTGTGGCGAGTGAGCGCACGCCTATTCAAAGTGCATTTTATGTGCAAGCGGAGCAAATTCAAGAAATACCTGCGGGACAAGCGTTGATTATTAAGAAAGATGGTCAGGTTAGTTTGAAAGAAATTCGTGAGTCTGAGAAAACAACCCAGTGCTCATTTGAGCGAATTTATTTTTCGAAAGGAAACGACAAGGACATTTATTTTGAGCGCCAACAGTTAGGGCGCAATGTAGTTCCTGCCATTTTAGAGGCCGTGAATCACGAGTTGGACAACACTGTTTTTTCTTTCATTCCCAACACTGCTGAGACAGCCTTTTATGGAATGATCAAAGAGTTGGAAGACGCGGCGAATCGCAAGAAAATTGATGCACTTTCTCAACTTGGAAACAACATTTCCAAAGAGGATATTGAGAAAATCATTTTGACCCGCACGCGAATTGAGAAAATCGCATTGAAAGACGTGAAACTGCGTACGTTTATCACCCAAGATTCTGCACGCGACGAGATGGTTTCCTCTGTTTATGATGTAACGCATGGGGCTGTAATCCCGAATCAAGACCACTTGGTCGTGATAGACGACTCTATCGTGAGAGGAACAACCTTGAAGAAATCCATCTTGAAAATATTGGATCGTCTGCATCCCAAGACCATCATCATTGTTTCCTCAGCCCCTCAAATTCGCTACCCTGATTGTTACGGCATCGACATGGCCAAAATGGGCGATTTTATTGCATTTCAAGCATGTGTGGCCTTGCACAAAGAAAGGGGATCAAGGGATACCTTGGATTTGATTTATCGCAAATGCAAAGAGCAAATCAACTTGCCCAAAGAGCAAGTCAAGAATTATGTTCAAGAAGTGTATGATGCATTTACCATTGAGGAAATCAATGATAAAATTGCTCAATTGCTAACGCCAGTTGATTTAAAAGCCAAAGTAAAAATTATTTTCCAAACCATCGAAGGGCTGCATCATGCATGTCCCAACCATACCGGAGATTGGTATTTTACGGGCAATTATCCAACCCCAGGAGGAAACAAAGTAGTCAATCAAGCCTTTATCAATTACATGGAAGGGCGAAATGAGCGCGCGTATTGATTTATCTTCGTGCGGCTAAACCGCAAAAATGAAGAGATTAAATTTAACGCAATGGATTTTCATTGCTTTGCTTTTGGGTATTGGAATCGGCGCATGGCTGAATATTCAATTTCCAGCAACACCAAGTCTTTCAAAAGAAGAGGCTTGGAAGAATATGTCTGCTTTGATTCAAGAGGAACACCCATCGGATTTGAATCAAGAATTGCAGCAAATTCAAAAAGATACGTTGCTTTCGAATCAAGAGAAGTACACAGCTGTTTTAAAGAAGGTTCAATCTGGAAAAGAAGCCCCGCTTCAAGAGCAATTGATCAAAGCTTCCAATCGCGAATCCAAAATGGACAGCAAATTGGAGAAGATACTCGAAGTGCTCAGCATCTTCACAGAGGTTTTTCTTCGATTGATTAAAATGATTATTGCGCCTTTGGTTTTTGCAACTTTGGTTGCAGGAGTTGCAAAGTTGGGAGATTTGAAAGCTGTCGGTAGAATTGGAGGAAAGACATTGTTGTGGTTTATGACAGCATCTTTGATTTCATTGGCATTGGGCGCGGTGTTGGTCAATTTTTTTCAGCCAGGAAAGATGTTACAGTTGGAGATGCCAGATAGTGCAGCAGGAATAGGATTGGAGCATGCAGCGATTACATTAAAAGGATTTATCACCCACATTTTTCCCACCAGTTTAATGGATGCGATGGCCAAAAATGAGATTTTACAAATTGTCATTTTTGCATTGTTGTTTGGAGTTGGGGCTGCGTCCATGGGGGAGAAAGCAGAGGGATTGATTAAGGCTATGGACGCGATTGGCCACGTGATGTTAAAGATTACAACTTTTGTGATGTATGTCGCCCCATTTGCGGTTTTTTCAGCAATCACCACCATCATTGCTAAAAAAGGAATGGGCGTTTTGGCCACTTACGCCACCTTTATTGGAGAGTTTTATTTGGGATTAATTTTGTTGTGGTCGATTCTCATTTTTGTAGCATGGATTATGCTCAGAAATCGCACAGGAAATTTTATTGGTCATTTGAAACAACCTCTTTTATTGGCATTTTCCACAGCTTCTAGTGAATCGGCATATCCAAAAATGCTAGAGCAGTTGGAGCGTTTTGGTTGTAGAAATCGAATTGTCAGTTTTGTTTTGCCGTTGGGATATTCTTTTAATTTAGACGGTAGCATGATGTACATGACCTTTGCTAGTTTGTTCATTGCTCAGGCCTATGGCGTAGATTTGAGTATGGGAGATCAGGTGACCATGTTGTTGACTTTAATGATCACGAGTAAAGGTATAGCAGGAGTTCCCAGAGCATCATTGGTGGTTATTGCAGGCACAATTTCAGCCTTTGGAATTCCAGAAGCCGGATTGGTTTTGCTTCTAGGCGTTGACCATCTTTTGGATATGGGAAGGTCTGCAACCAATGTTGTAGGCAATGCAGTCGCCACTGTTGCCGTCGATCGTTGGGAGAGATAATTTGGGTGAATAGAAATTTTGTTTAAATTAGCTGATTGTAACCGAAAACAAAAAAATAAAAATGGCGCAAAAATTTAACGAAAAGGCTTACTTGGCTTCAATTGGAGCAGGTATCCGTGCTCTTCGCAAGAAGAAAAAAATGACCTTAGAGGTTTTTGGCGATGTAGTTGGATTGGATAAATCTAACGCTTACCGCATCGAAAAAGGACGTAACATTACTTTGTTGACTTTGGAAAAAATCGCTCGTGTATTCAACATGTCATCATCTAAATTGTTAGATAGTGCAATTGAAGTGAAAGAAGAGCCAAAGAAAGCAAAGCCAGCTGCGAAGAAAGCTGTTAAACCAGTTGCAAAGAAGGCTGCAAAGCCTGTTGCTAAGAAAGCCGCGAAACCAGCTGCAAAAAAGGTAGCCAAGAAAGGAAAGAAATAATTGACTTTCTATACAAACATTAAGGGAGCGAAAGCTCCCTTTTTTTATGGTCTATTATTTTCTTTTAAAACAACTTTATTCGAATCAGAGGATTTCTTTTGGCCATCCCAAATCATTTTCAGCGACATGACCAACATGAAGATTCCAAAAATGGTTTTTACTTTTTTCATGTCAACCCCCAAAGCCCACTTGCTGCCAAAGTAGGCCCCAACAACAAAACCCAAAGCGATAATCAAGGCTGGTGCGATTTGTATATTACCAGCGCGATAGTAATTGATGACCGCAAAAATCCCTACGGGCATTGCCAACACCATAAGGCTTACACCTTGACCTTGCAATTGATTGAAGCCAAGAAAATAAACCAGAGCTGGGACAATAATTACACCTCCCCCAACGCCAACAAACCCGCTGACGATTCCGGCCATGACACCAATCATAGCCAAAATAATAATCGTTGAAACCTCCATTTTTCGAAGCATTATGATATTCGTCTTTTTGTTTAGAATGTCATTTAATTTCGAAGATAATGTTCTATTTTTACATCACATTATTTACTTATGAACTATCCAGCAGAATTAAAGTACACCAAAGATCACGAGTGGGTTCGTGTAGAAGGTGATGTAGCGACAATCGGAATTACAGCATTTGCACAAGGCGAATTGGGCGATATTGTTTTCGTAGAAATAGAAACAACAGGTGAAGACTTGGACGAGCATGCGGTGTTTGGAACAGTTGAAGCTGTGAAAACCGTTTCTGATTTGTTCATGCCTGTTAAAGGAAATGTGATGGAGGTAAATCCAGAATTGGATGCTAATCCAGCTTTGGTCAACGAAGATCCATATGGAGCGGGTTGGATGATTAAAGTAAAAATTGCTGCTGATGCTAACCTAGATAGTTTGATGTCAGCTGCGGATTATGAAGCTTCTTTGTAATTGAAACTGATTTTCAGAAATAATAGGGTTGCCGTTGTTGCAACCCTTTTTCTTTTTATTCTGCATCTTTCCAAAATCTCAACCCCTGCTGAATGGACATGGCTGGAGGTGCTTTCTTGGGATAAGCTGGTGCATTTGATTTTGTTTTCAGGATGGATGATGATTATTCTGTCATCTCCGGTATCCGTTCGATTTTCAAAGGGCCAATTGGCTTTTGTAGGAATAGGATTGGGATTGATTTTAGAGTCTGCCCAAGCATTGCTCACCACCTATCGTTCAGGAGAATGGTGGGATGTTTTGGCGGATACCATTGGTATCACGTTGACGCTTATCTTCTCAAAAAAGCGATACTAGGATTCTTGTGTTGGCTTACTCTTGGCCAATAACAATGTAAAAGCGATGTAAGCAACAAATGCTGTAATCGCCAATTGGGTTTTCTCGCCCATACTCCAGGTTTTTTGGGTATAAAACGCAATGGTGAGATAAATCAATGTGACAAACATTTTTGCAGCAACTGATCCCAGAAATTGAGTGATAAATGTTTTGCTGTTTTTGGATTGACTCAATTGATTGTAAAAAAACACAACGAGTAAAGTAAATACCCCAACGTATCCAAATGCCCAATTCGCCACAGGAATAGTAATCAGATGGAAATAGCTGGACATGGCTATTCCTACTGCGATAATCGATGCAAATAAAAATGGAGGGATAAAATTTTTCATTTTTTGATAAACTGTTTGATCATGATGTACATGGCCAATGAAACGCCAAGGACGGCTCCAAGAAGGGTATAGGTGTGACCATGTTGTTGGTCGAGCCATCTTCCCAGAAAAATAAATACGAGCATGATGGCAGTCATTTGACTGGCCATTGCGGCGTATTGTAGAAAAGAACGAGAATTAGACTGCTTTGGCTTCAACTGGAGCATCTATTTTGATGTCCTTGATTTTGGTACCCATGCTACAACTTCCTGTGAAGTTGGCACCCGGTTCAATGGCCAATTTATCAGTAATCATATCACCTTCTACTTTTGCTGTAGATTTCAAGGTAAGCAATTGTTGAACTTGCAACTTGCCTTTGATTTGACCTTCCAACTCTGCATTTTGACAAGTAACGTTGCCTTCGATTTTTCCGTTAGGACCTACTACCAAACGACCTTTGGTAATCAAGTCTCCAACAAAAATTCCGTCAATACGAATGTTGCTCTCGCAACGGATGTCTCCTTTAATGGAAGTTCCTTCGACAATACGATTGATGGATGTGTCAACAGGATTTTCTGGTAAACGTGCCATAAGCGGTTGGTTTAAGGATAGTTTTGTTTATAAAATGTTTTGTATGCGTCTAAATTTCTTGCTTTAAAAAGCTGAATATAATTTGATTTTGAAATCAAGAAATAATTAAAGTTCTTGTCATTAATTGACTTCAGATCAGTACTATTCTTTGCGAAAGTACTCATAAAATCTTGAGCATCAACCAGTTTTTTGAAACTTTTCGTCATGAGCAGCTGCGTGTCGGTATTGAGCATATTGCCAGTCACTGTAAGCTTATTGGAAGCGTAATTCTTTTGGAGGTAATCAGCTACTGTTGCTTTGTAGCTGTTGATGTCTGGTGTTGAGGCTGGAATTTCAATGGCGAAGTAATGTTCCGTGTTCTCGTCAAATGTGAAATTGGCCTCTGTTGTCAAGGGTGGTGCGGGTTTGGTTTCTTCTGGTTTTACCTCTGTTTTCGGTTTGAAAGGGAGCAATAGTTCTTTTGCTTTTTCTGCTTCAGGAGAACCGGGACATTGATTGATCACATCTTGAAGAGCTTCTTGATATTGGTCAGTCAAACCAGCCATTGCGTCGACATAGCCGACACAAACGGCTCTCAAGATTCTGTATTTGCACAACAAGTGATTGGCGCTATCTTCTCTGAGCACTTGGTTGCAGGCGGTCATGGCCTCTGGGTAATGTCGTTTGGCATACATCTGATACACCTCTTCGTAACCAGCCAATTCCTCTTGTTTCTTTTTTTCTTCTTCGTCCTTGGCATTGGGATCGTCTACAAAGCGCGCCCATTCTGAGCCAGGATATTTCTTTTTGATTTCGTTGCCCCAATAGTTGGAAGAACAAGTGGCGCAATTTTTTGATTGGGCGCCCCATTCTTCAACGGTTTTCCAAGTGCGATAGATTTGGTAATAAGTCAGCGGCGTATATAAATTCTCTTCCACTTTTTTCAAAGACGTTTCCCAGATTTGTAGCGCTGCATTTTCATCATTCAAATCCTCTTTGTACACCAAACCAGCTTTGTAGTAGGCTTCGCAACGCTCGGATGCCATGGTTTGCATTTTGGTTTGATCTTTACAAGGCAAGCTTTTGAGCAGGTCCTCTTCACTGGCCACAGCGTTTTCTACACTGTTGGCCGGATCTTCAGCAGACTCGGCTGTTCCGGGTCGCTCATCTGGAATGTCATTCATGGTGGTGAGCTTGGCCTGCAAACGCCAGTTGTCCTTGAGTGGGCGATCCTCCCAATAATTTAAGAACTCTTCATACCCCTTGTCTCGCATGGATTTATTGTAGCACCAAAATCCCGCAGTCCCCGAATTGGCCAATGTTGCTGCTTGCCGTTCAGCAGCCAATCGCGCCTCCTCTTCTCTTTTGGCTGTTTCTTGGGTAATTAATTTTTGACGAATATCCTTGATGGCCATCAACTGCTCTTGTGCGGACATTCCGCAAATTTTATGGAGACTATCGGCGGATTCAATTTTATTGAGATATTGAACCAACTCGGTGAGGCTTTTGGCGCGACCGCTCACTTCATCGTATCTCGGATGTTTGTCGGTGATATACTTTTGGGTACTGTCATACGCCGCTTGCGCTGAGACATATTCTTTTCCGAGGAAGTGCAAATCGGCCAACTTTAAAAAAGATTTTCCTTTTTGCTTTTTGTTCTTTTTTGATTCTTTGATTGATCGGGACAGGAGTTGTTTGGCTTCCGTTGTTTCGCCTTGCTCATCGGCCATGATGGCTAGGGTATAAAGGATTTGGTCTTTGTAATCAGAGTATTTTACATCCTCCAGCATTTTGAGCAATTCAGCCTTTGCGATCAAAGAACTAGAACCATTTCGCAGCGCATTCAGGGCTTTTTTCATGCGTGCTTGGAAGCCTAATTCAACAGTGGGTTTGGAGTTGAGGGCATTGGCATATTGCGTCTGCGCGGCGCTAAATTCCTCAAGTCTCTCATGCACCTGACCCAGAATAAAATACAAACGAGCGCGCTCTTTTTTCTTTTTCGTTGCAGCCAAAGCATGCTGAAGTTCAACTTTTGCTTTTTCCCATTTTTGCGTGTAGATGTACAATTGCGCCAAAACGCTGTGGTAAAAAACTTGATTTTTTGCCGTCATGAGCGCAGGATTAAACTCCTCTCGCGTCATCAATTGAATGGCCTTTGCGGGTTCGTCTTGTGCCAGTAAATCCAAAGCTAACCAAGAGCTACTTACGCCGATAGCATTGGGTTCTGTGTATTTTCTGGAAACAAACTGGAACAGCTTTTCTGCTTCATTGTAATTCTTCTTGTAGTAATGCGCCTTGCCAATTAAAACGTAATTCTCATCAATCCAGCGGTTGTATTCAGGCCATTTGATGCTTCCCTTTTTTTCTCCTGTAATGGTGTGCTTGGCGATGACCTTTTCACTTTTTTCAATAACGCGCTCCAGATCTTCGTAGGCCGTCTTTGCCGCATCATCATTGCCCAAAGCGATGACCGAAAGAATGGAATCATAATCCTCCGTTGTATTGGAAATAATTTTGCCTTCAGCTTTGATCATGGCTTGATCGGCATTGAAGTGCCCGTTGTAGTGCGTTGTGGTATTGTGATAAATGCGATAAGCCACACCATCCCGCTTGGTTGTGCAGGCTACCACCAGCATGGCCAGGAAAAACAGCAATGCTATCGGGCGTAATAGGGTTGACTTTATCATTTTAAATTGGGTATAAACCGCAAAAGTCCAAATTTATTTCATTTTCCTTCTTTAATTTGTAGGAATTGAAAATATTCCATGAAAAGAGAGAAACGTCCCAGAAGGAAAAAATTGCTGAAGAAACTAAAATCGAAATTTCGATTGACTGTTTTGAATGAAAGCACCTTCGAGGAACGTTTTAGTTATTCTCTTACGCCCATGAACGTCATTGTGATGTTTGGTGGATTGCTGTTTGTTTTTGGATTGATTATTTATCTGTTGGTTGCCTTCACGCCACTGAAGGTGTATTTGGTTCCGGGCTATGTCGATATTGAATATCGCGAGCAGGCTCGAGAGGCAAGGATCACAGCAGATTCTTTGAATCGGGTATTGGTTCAAAACCAAGCTTATTTGAGCAGTGTAAAAACCATATTGTCGGGAGGAGTTGTCACGCAAAAAGTGGACACCACAAAATTGAAGACCAAGAAATTGGAGTGGACTTCTGAAGATAGCTTGTATGATTTGGAAATGAAGGCCAAGAAGATGCGGAAGAATTTTAGTTTATCGGCTACCGATTTTACCGCACCTGTTGTGGGCAATACCATTCAGAAATTCTCTTTGGAAAAAAAGCATTTTGGCGTGGATTACGCGACGGCACTGTCCACTCCTGTGATGGCGATTGCTGAAGGAAGGGTGATTGGTGTTGTTCCTGTCGCATCAGGAGCTTGGCAAGTGACAGTGCAACACGCGGATGGTTGGCTTTCGGTTTATTCTAATCTGCAAAGGCTCATGGTGAACGTGGGCCAAAGTGTGCAAGGGCAATCCGTTTTGGGATTGGTGGGAAATGCTTGGGAGAAAGAAAAGGGAGCGCACTTGCATTTTGAAATGTGGCGATCGGGAAATGCCATTGATCCCAAAATCTACTTTTAGTATGTTGTTCAATTATCACCACCAAGGTGAGGAGTGGCAGTCCGATTTCTCCAAGCCTATCTCATTGTCATTGCCCTTGTCTGCTCAAGGACCGAGAGCTTGGTATGTTGCACCGCCCAAGATTCAACCCGTTATGGAAAATGGTTTCGTCGGAAGCATAGCACTGGGTGGAAAAGTCAATTTCTTCGAAGTGCATATGAATCCGCATGGTCATGGAACCCATACTGAGACCTTGGGCCATATCGATAAAGATCAGTTTCCCATTTCCAAATGGCAGGGCCCCTTTTTTACGCATGCCTTGTTGGTAACGGTTTCGCCTATGTTGGAGAGCAATGGTGACGCGGTGATTTATTGGAAAGACATTGCATCGTTGGTGGAAAAATACCGACCTCAGGCGTTGATTATCCGCACCTTGCCCAATGGTTTGTCCAAACGGCATCATGATTATTCAGATACCAATTTTCCTTATTTGGAAAGTGAAATTGGCGGTCACTTGAATCGATTGGGCGTAGTGCATTTGTTGGTCGATTTACCCAGTGTTGATCGGGAATCGGATGAGGGAAAACTGCAATGTCATCATGCATTTTGGGGATATCCAGAAAATCCCAGATACGAAGCAACAATCAGTGAAATGATATTTGTTGAAGATAAAATCAGTGACGGTTTGTATTGTCTTTCATTACAACCACCTTCTTTCGAGATGGACGCGGCTCCATCTCGTCCCATTATTTATCCAACGCGCCCTCTGAAATAGGGAAAATCAAAAAGAATGAAGTGCCAACTCCCGGTTGACTCTTGCAAACTACTTTACCGTTCATCTTTTCCATCAATGCTTTTACCGTGGCCAATCCAATTCCAGAACCTGTAGTTTTGGTGGTAAAACGCGGTTGAAACAGGCGCTCTACAATGTCTTTGGAAACGCCAACTCCGTTGTCATGAATTCGGATAAATATATTTTGATGATTCCGCCAAACATTGATATCCAACTGTAAGGGGACATTTTCTTTTTTCGCTTGAAAAGCGTTGGTGATGATGTTGGAGAATATTCGGTTAAGACTATTGATTTCTGTTTGAATGGTTGTTTTTGGATACAAATTGTACAATTGAATCGAGCTGTTTTCATCCTTGAATAAGGCCACTTGATTGAGAATAAAATTCTCCAAGAGAATGGATTCTAACTGCAAATTTTCTGATTTTGCCAATTGAGCAAAGGCATTGGCGATATTGGCCAGGATATCAATTTGTTCGGTCATGGTTTGAACAAAAGTTTGCAACTGCCCCGCAAATTGTGGATTATTGCCGTTGTCGAATTGTCTGGCCAGATGTTGCACACGCAGGCGCATGGGGGTTAATGGATTCTTGATGTCGTGTGCAATTTGTTGCGCCATTTCGCGCCAAGCTCCTTCTCGTTCGTTTTCTGCCAATTGATCGGCGCTCTTTTGCAATACGGCCAACATCTTGTTGTATTCTAATACTAAATTTCCTATTTCGTCATTCGATTCCCAAGTCAGCGGTTCGAATTTATTTTGAAGGTCGGTGGATTTCATCTTGGCTGCAATGACGCGCAGGGAGCGCGTGATATAGCGAGAAAGGAAGAATGCCAAAAAGGCGGCAACAAAAAACAGCAAAATGTAACTTCCGCTGATGCCCAACAAGAAGTCTTTTACATCCTTCGATTCTTCGTCCAAATTGGAGTAGTCCATCGCGATGATCGCGATGGGATGCTGGTCCATATCCGTAAAGAGCCAATAGGCCAGGGTATAGTTTTTGTGCTGGTAATTGTCGTAGACCAACTTTTTATCCCAACCACTGTTGATACTTTCCACAATATCAACGGGCACTTGTTCTGGAATTTGAAGCGAGTCCAAATACGCGCTGTTGTTGGAGATGAGGTACTCCCCCTTTAGATCAAAGAGCCCGATGAACATGTCGTGTACATCAGCCAACTCACATATTTTATCACCGAATTTATAGGCCACGCTATCGGGCGACATGTGACCCCCTTCGTGTCTGAGGAAGTAATCCAGAGACGCACGCACGGATCTTTCTTTTTTCTCGAGCGCTTCTTGGTTAAAGGCTTTGTTTTGTTCGACATCGTTGTACAATGCAACAACACCGGTTACCAGAAAGGCCAACGCCAAAATGGCGAGCATGGAGAAGTAGATTCGGGTGCGCAGATTGAAATGGAACATGTTGCTAAAATAACAACTATCCTGCCCAATTTTCTCGATCTAGGCTCCGGTATTGAATGGCCTCTGAGAGGTGGTGGGTTTGGATGTGTTCACATCCTTCCAGATCTGCGATTGTGCGCGAGACCCGGATGATGCGGTCATAAGAGCGAGCGGAAAGCTTTAGTCGTTCCATGGCGGTTTTGAGTAAACTCAAGCAGGTAGGATTCAAAGGAGCAAATTTTTTGAGTTGTGCCGTTGATAGGGCGGCATTGTGCTGATTGGCACGTTGTATCTGAATGCAACGTGCTTGAATGACTTGTTCTCGCAATGATTGCGATGTCTCTGTCCCTTTGGCTTGTGT
>CANFLZ010000008.1 GCA_947448135.1 Flavobacteriales bacterium | reverse complement strand
TGCAGAAGGTGACGAGGCAGGTGGAGATGATATGATTAGAATGAGAATGAGAAAGTGACGTGTTCTTCATCGACTAGCTGTCGCTCGTTAGGATAACTACTTTCTCATTCTGTTTCTGTTTCTGTTTCATGCTCTGACGAGAACGATTTACCGGGATAGCAAAATCCATGAAGTATGAGACCATAAGAACATGCATAAACCCGCATAATTTATGGGTTGGATTCCATTCTACTAATATCGAATTCTACAAAATAACCCAATCAGTTGTAATGACCAAAACCCAAATTTATCTCGCCGAGTAATGGCTATTATATTCTATCACGGTCTAGCACCGCATAGCCTTTGGTTCAATCCTTCAAACAGCGAACACTTAATCCCGCGGGAAAATCTGTTTGATACCGAGTTATATAAGGATTGGAATTATACAACATCCTATTCCAACCAACATTAGTATAACTTATTGATTTAGTCCACCAATATCCTCTAGTTCCTTCATCCCAAAAATCGCCAAACAGTGATCTATATCCACCAGGAAGTCCTGAGAATCCAGATAAATTCGTATTTAAATTTGAAACAATATTCCACCCTTCAATGCTTTTCATTTCTTCGCCAGCGATTGGACTTTGTACATCATTTGTGGCATCTGAAACTTGATTTAAATCAAGAAATTCAATCAGCTGAGTCCATTCGCCATCTGAAGGCACATGCCATCCTGCAGGGCAAACACCCCTATTATCTATGATAGCATACCAATTGTACAGTTTGCCATACAAAGCATTGTTGGCAACATCGTTATTATAGATGGCATAGGCACCATTGGAGGTAGTTTGCCATGTTCCATTAGCTAATCCAGTCGGTATAGGATTTCCATTGCGGTACTTGGTCACTGCCAAATTCTGCTGCATCCATTCTTGTCCATTGATGATTATACTAGGATAAAAATTACCATCGATATCTGTTACCCCAGGTCCTTGATTGAATAAAGCCGGGGGATTAGCAGCACTAATCCCGGGAACTATGACACTCTGCGCTCCTACTGTCAAGGTATCCCCTGTTGGACTTACCGACACATTGGTACTTCCCGCATACAACGCATACGGCACACTCATCAATTGTTGGGTTCCTAATTCAATATAACCTTGCCCAAGATCCATTTCAACTTGCAAGAATTTGGTGGTGTTACTCCAATTGATTATTGAAAATGAGCCCATAGTTGATGTGCCATGACCAACAACAGCACTTACCAATCCTTGTACATTGGAAGTTAGAGCATGGGTTTCCTGAAATTCAATGCTACCATTGGTGTTATTTTCTCTAATCGATAAACGCAACGTAATTGTTGAATTTGATAATATCGAGCCATCCAAATTTCGAACTACTGCTTGGTAAGGGATACCTGGAGGTACTTGACCATGCAGTGATGATAAGTGTTGATTCAGCAACGAAAACATCATTAAAAGAAAAAGTTTTATCGATTTCATAAAATTCATTTTTCCAAAAATACACAATTGTTATCATAAATGATAACATAAAAGAAAAAATATAATTCAACCTTTCACCTATGAGCAAAGGGACGGAAAAAGGTGAAAGAAAGTTGAGCAATTCAGCTCCTCAGAAGGAATTGCTTGTGGCGCTAGGAGAAAGAATCCAAGAATTGAGGAAAGAGAAAGGAATAACCCAGATAGAATTAAGCTATCGATGCGAAATGGAACGTTCTAACATGCGAAGAATTGAAGCTGGTGGGACAAATCCAACGATTGCTACGCTTAAAAAAATTAGCACTGCCCTTGGTATTTCTTTATCCGAGTTATTCGAAAATTTATAATTTCCTCATTCTAAATGCTCGAACCTTAAATTAACAAGTACATCCAAAGTTTTCTTGATCAAGACTTGCAGGTATAATTCAAATTTGATATCCTAAAGAGCTGCGCAGAGTTAGTTGACATCGATGCTCCTCCGTGCAACAGCCTTCGCATTCTGCTTCTGTTTCTCGCTCTGACAAGACCACCTTGCCCAGACAGCGTAGCTCGTCCGGGCCCGTCCCGACAGCGCTTGCGCTCGTCAGGACACCCCTCCTTTCTCTCACTTCGTTCGAGTAGGATGGGAAATTTCCGATACTCTGATTCACTGATTTACTGGACGAATGCAATTCAACTCTAGAGCAACAAATTGCAATTATCTTTGTTATTCAATCATGAAAAGTCTACTTATTCTATTCGCTTGTACAATCACCATGGCCAGCCAAGGGCAGTTTGTGGTGATGATGACCAAGAAAGATGAACTTGAATATCTCAATGCCCATAACAAGTGGAGAAAGGAAGTCGGAAGCCCACCACTTACTTGGAACAAATCATTTCAAGAAGACGCTGAATGGTATGCAGCCAAACTGGCTAAAACCGGGAAAATGGAACATTCGGATACTGATTTGGGTGAAAACTTGTTTTGGTTTTCAGAAAAAGTTTGTGAACCGGAGATGGCGGTTAACGCTTGGGCTAGTGAAAAGGAATATTATCGCCCAGGAACCAAAATCAACAACAGCAACTATCAAAAATTTGGGCATTACACCCAAATGATTTGGTACAATACTACAGAAGTGGGATGTGGTGCAGCGCAGTCCAAACACGGAACTTTTGTTGTCTGTCGATACAACCCTCACGGAAATATTATCGGAGAAAAACCTATACCATGAATAATAAATTTCGTCTTTTAATTGCCTTTCTTTTGCTGACCAATATTGGCTACGTATTATACATTTTGCCAGGATTGCCAGATATTATCCCCACCCATTTCAACGCCTCGGGCACCATCGATGGTTGGGGCAGTAAATACAGTATTTTTATGCTAATTGGTATACAAGTATTGTTGAATGTCTTGTTGGAGTATACGGCGATGCATCCTGAAAAACACAACTATATTGGTACAATAACGGACGAAAACAGAGATCGTCAATACGCAGCTTCCGCTAACTTGATTCGTAAATTAAACGTTGCTGTTTCGGTCATTTTCTTGACCATCTCGTTTGCCATTGCTCAGCAAAAAATGCCCACAATGTTAATCGTCCTCGAATTAATAGGACTTTTTACCCTGATCATCTCTCATTTGATCCGATCCAGCAAGACGCGTTGATTACCACTTGCGACTCAACAATACCAGTCGAGTCAACATCAGAAATAACGCCGATAAAATCACAAAGTAAACTACATCGCGGGAGTCTACTACCCCGCGCCCCAAAGAATTGAAATGCGACTGCATGCCGATATTGCTGAGATAAGTATCGGCAGTCCCCAACAAATCAAAACTGGCAATCGACTGAAACCCGCTGTAGATAACAAATGTGAGCAAGGCTGCTCCCAAGAAAGCGACAATTTGATTGTCCGTTAATGAAGAGCAGAACAATCCAATGGAGACATACGCCGAAGCCAAGAATATCAATCCTAAATACGATCCCCAAATTCCACCAGAATCCAAATTTCCAACCGGGCTTCCCAAGCGATAAACAGTGATGTAGTAAATCAAAGTGGGCAGCAATGAAATAACAACCAGAATCAAGCCTGCCCAAAATTTGGCCAATACTATTTGCCATTCAGTAAGCGGTTTGGTCAATAATAGCTCTATGGTTCCCGTTCTTCTTTCTTCTGAGAAGCTGCGCATGGTGATGGCCGGAATTAAAAAAATAAATACCCAAGGGGTCACAAAAAACAACCCGTCCAATGACGAGAATCCCATGTCTAAAACATTGGTATCACCAGGGAACACCCACAAAAACAGACCCGTAATCAGCAAAAAAACAGCCATCACGACGTAGCCGATTAACGAACTTAAAAAACTTCTCAATTCCTTTAATAACAACGCTTTCATATCATTTCATTTTTACTGACCATGCTTTGGGAGACGCCGCAAACAAAGCCTTGGTCAAGGGCCATACGGTTTTAAAAGTTTCGGTATTCTTATAATTGTTCAATGCATCAACAGAATCCCAATGAGAGAAGGTGTAATATACATTGGGCTCGTCGATATCTTGCCACCATTCCAAATGAGAGCAGCCTTCCGTGGCGCGAATCTTCTCACGATAAGCCATGAAAAGTTGTTCAAACTTCTCACAATTTTCGGGCGCAAAAGTCATGCGGACAACTCGCTTAATCATTGAACTGTATAAATAAATTGGACATTTTCGGATAACCCAACAATCGCGCTGCACCACCACCATTGAGCAAAGTTGCGTTCTTCATGGCGATGACCAAATAGCCATTCACTCCCCAATATGCAAATGGAATTCCATCCCCCAACTCTTCTGGGTGCATGGTATTGTAAATAGTTCTCAATCCAGACTTCTGAATGGACCGTGCATGGATAACAAAATTTCTATTCCCGATGTAATCCTTGAACATTTCCTTGGTGAAGTTGAGCACCATGTTTCCATAATCATCAATATGGATAACCTGACATTGTATGCCGCCACCACTGAGGTATGCCTTCGGAAAAATTCGATTTTCCCATTGATCTGTGCGCTTCGCAATCATCTGTGGACTGCCCCCTCTGGACAAGTGCGCTGCTACCTGCATGAAAATATTACCCAATGGAAACATGGTATCCGAATCCAAAATCGGCAAATCCACCTCATACAATTCGTCTGGATATTGATCGAAAATCATGGCCAAAACGCCATTGTCCGCCGCCACAAAATACTGATTGTCTTTTACAGCAATAAGCGGCATTCTCCTGAGTTGAGAACTAACTCCCAAAACATGGGTCGTTCCCATCGGAAAGGAGGGCCATGAAGAGCGGATCAAATAAGCTGTTTCGATTAAGTCAAAATGCTCTACTGAATGAGATATGTCGACCAACATCGCTGACGGTGCCCAATTGAGCAATTGAGCCTTAGCCATGGCGACATGGTAATCGCGAGGTCCGTAATCCGTTGTGAAAGTAACAATCGACATTCCTACAAAATTAGAAACAACTTTAATTTTTTATCCCGGGAGTCGAATAGTTTTTAAACAGGCTGCATATTGTAACTTTATTCATAAAAAAATGCCCCTTTGGGGCATTTGATTTTTTGGCGGAGACGGAGAGATTCGAACTCTCGATACGCTTTTGACGTATACACACTTTCCAGGCGTGCTCCTTCAACCACTCGGACACGTCTCCATTTGAGAGCGGCAAATATAAACGATAACCTCATTGCCACCCTACAATTCCAATATGAATTAATGATCCATGTTTCTTTGTCCCCAGAGCCATGGCTTGAACACATGTCGATTTCTTCTCCAAAAAAGTAAAATCAAATACACGCCTATTGGTGAACCGACTGTGAGGAAACTCAAATAAATAAAACTCAACCGTACATTTTTGGCCCTTAGTCCCATGCGATCTGCAATAGCACTACAAACACCATAGGCCTTTTTTTCAAAATATGCGGAAATGGCTCTAATCATCAGTTGTGTTTTTTTTCAAATATGGCACATTTTGGTCGAACATGAAAGCAGATAGATTAAAAACAATGGTTTCTATGGCCTGTTCTGACAATTCAATCGATGCCGGTTTTTGCATCAACTGCCCCAGCTGATAATGCCAGCGCCAATATTCCGGAACATTTAGAAATTCCAAAGCCCTTGAAAAAAAAGTTGGACTCCACCAATGTTCCGATTTGTTTTCTCTGATAATGAGATACAATTGAGCGATTTGAGCGATTTTCAGATGACTTCTCGAATAGAGGCTCACTCTTTTCCGCCAATTGATGGGTGAACGATGGTGCAAGTTGGCCCAAAGAAAAACTTCTTGCTGCGATAATAATAAATGAATAAATGGGTCTGATTTTGTGATCCCATCCAAATGTCCTGCAACCAGAAAAAACAAAGCGTGTATTTGTACTGGAGACCAATCCATTGGTAATTGCGACCAGGGAATTTGCTGGGCCCAAAGCTCCAGAGCATCCCCTTGCACATGCCTACCCATTGACCTTGAAACGGCAATCATTTGTGCATTGAAATATTCATATCTATGGCACCATGCCCCCCATCTTTTTTCTTTGGCTGACAAATCAAAAATCTTTTCATCCATCGCTTTGCGTTGCCAAAGAATTGGATTGGGCTTCCATTGATCTTTTAAAACTATGGTAGGCAATTCCGGAAATTTATTCAAATTACCAAAATCGTAAACCACGTGAATCTTCACATGATCGTATGCTCTGTCCTTGTGGTGTTGGTGCAAATACCAATCACTGGCTACAGTATGAATTTCTACATCACCGTGCCATTGTGCGCCATTGATTGTGCCTCCAGCGCCAATAAAATCTGGACCATCATGAAAATTCCATTCTCCCAAACTTTGAAATTCAATGGTATCCCCAGACAAGGTATACCACTTCTGCCCCATCATTTCATTCCAAAAAAACAATTGAAATGTCAACTCCGATTTTAGATTCATGTCCCAATTTCCAACAAATTATCGGCATAACATTCCTATAAATTATAGGAGTATAAATTTGGAAAATAAAAAAAGGGATCTATTTAGATCCCTTTGTTATCTTGTACGACAGTTGGATATTATGCCGCTGCCACCATTTGGATGGAGAAATGCAACTTCACGTCATCACCTACAACAACTCCACCGGCTTCTGTAACGGCACTCCAAGTCAAACCGAATTCATTTCGGCTGATTTTTCCAGACATTTCAAAACCAGCTTTCGTTTGTCCATATGGATCAACAACAGTTCCTGTGTACTCCACAGCCAAAGCTACAGGGCGAGTAATTCCTTTTATAGTTAAATCACCATGCAACGTGAAGTTCTCAGCATCTTTCTTTTCAATTTGAGTTGATTTGAAAGTGATGTTTGGGAATTGAGCTGCATCAAAAAAGTCTGCAGATTTCAAATGCTCGTCACGTTGTTCGTTGGCGGTATTGATGCTGTTAACTTTGGCAGAAAAACTAATTTCAGCATCAGAAAAATCATCATTAGCGGCACTCATCGTTGCTGATGATTCGCTGAAAGTTCCTGATACATTTGAGATCATCATGTGACGGATTTTAAAAGACACTTCGCTGTGTGTCAAATCCAAGTTCCAATTTTTTTTCATTTTATTTTTTTTTCAGCAAAACAAATTTGCTTTTTTGATGGTGCAAATTTGAATGTGGATTCGCATCCATTCACTTAATCTGGTTTAAGAAATTATATCAATTTCTTACCAGCCCGTAAAATTTCACTTTTCATCTTGGACAGGAATTCTGGAGAAACTCCGATATATGAAGCGATGTACTTTTGAGGAATTCGATCGACCAAAGTTGGATATTTTAAGCAGAAAGCTTTGTATCGCTCTAAAGCTGGAGCGCCCATGGCCTCTTGCAATCTTTGCTGATAAGCCACCAGGGCGTTTTCTGTAATGACCCTGAAATAGGTCTGCAACTGAGGTAGAATTTCAAATAACTTTAACTGATCCTCTCGAGAAATCAACAGAACCTCCGTGTTTTCCATCGCTTCCACATGCCAGTCCGATGGCGTTTGCTTGATAAAACTGGCCAAATCTGTAATCCACCAATCCGTTGGTGCAAACTGTAGCGTTCTTTCATGACCTTCAGCATCGTAGGCCCATACACGCAGAACTCCATCCAGAACAAAGGCCACATCATGAGCTACAGCACCATTGGGAAAAAGCTTTTCTTTTTTGTTTAAACTCTTCCGACGAAAAAAAGGACAGAGAATTTGTGCCTCATCGTTGGATAAGGACACCCTTTGACGGATTGTCTGAATTAATAAATCATTTTCTTTCATTCTTCATCATTCAATTCTTGAAATATGTCGAGAAAAGCATCCATCTCACGTCGATCTTTTTTGGTGGGTCGACCTGTTCCTCTCTCCCGTGTCAGTCTGAGTTGATCTTGAAGGAGCAACCACTTTTTCCGTTCCTCCTCTGTTGTAATATCTTGCAAATATTCGCTCACCAATTTCGCGCCTTGACGGGCCTTGGGAAATGCCAAAACTTTGTATGAAAAAACAACAGGACCTCTTCTAATCTCAAATTCTTCTGAAACCTTTAATTCCTTTGAGGGCTTTAATGTTTCACCTTTCGCTGTGATTTTTCCCAATTTGACCTCTTCCGTCGCTAGAGAGCGCGTTTTATAGAGTCTTACACACCAAAGAAATTTATCAATTCGCATTACAATTCTACAATTATCCCAATCGCTGGCTGCAAAAATCCATTGTTCTGTGGGATGATATTGGGCAAATATCGCGAAGAATCATTGGGATCTGTAACGGGATTTCCTTTCGAGTCTCTCACAACATCCAATGCCGGTTTTGTTATCGTCGCATGATTGTAAATATTTTGAATATCCAAAAAGGCATCCAATGTCCATTTGCTAAAGAACCATTTTTTATCCACCCGAATATCCAATTGGTGGTAGACTGAAATGCGTTTTGAGTTCACCAAATTCCAATTTGTTTGTGCAAATCCGAATTGATCCCAATAAAACTTTTGCATCGAAACATCAATATTATCTGGTGTATAGGGCAATCCTCCGCTGAAGGCAAATCGACCACCCACTTCCCAATTCTTACCAAATTTCTTTCCACCGGTCAAAGAGATGATGTGTCGACTGTCCCAACTTGAAGGGGCATATTTCCCATTTAAATTGGTAAACTCACTTCTTACCCACGTATAAGCCAAGATTCCATATCCGTTGTTGAGCAGTTTTTGTTGAAATAAAACTTCCGCTCCGTATGCTCGTCCCAAACCGGTAGAGACCACTTGCTCATTGCCCACAACACCGAAATCAGCACCCAAATTGGCCAAGCTGATTCCCAAATTGGTTGACATGGGATAATGCGAATATTTTTTGTAAAAACCTTCTACAGTAATGACACTGTTACGCTCATCCCAATCATATTGAACACCCAACACTGCTTGGTTATTTCGGATGTAGCGCATGTTCTTGTTGACATAATCACCTTGTTGATTCACAAACGCCAAGGCTGTGTAGGCTGGCAATTGGTAGTAAATACCTGTATTCATATTGATCGACCATTTGGGCGCAAATGCATATCGAGCGCTGAATCTCGGACTAAATTGATCCAAAGGATTCTTCATATTCACACCCCAATTGTTGCCATCCATGCGGGCTCCCAAAGAGAGTGTCAAACGATTGTCCAACATCACTTTGCTGATTTGTCCAAACCCACCATACTTCAGCAATCCCGCATTGGTCTTGGACTTGAATTCCGCAAGGGTATCTTGCGCCACGAGATAGACTATATTTCTAGAACGATTGGTATAGTCTGCCCATTCGGTAGAAATTCCGTAACTCATTTTCCATCCATTGTCTGAGAAAATTCTTCTTTCAATTCGGAACTTGTTTTCTGTTTCTCTGGACGAATAATCGAATTTTTTACCCAAACTTTTATCATTATTGAAATACTTGTAATTGTCATTTTGCAATTGATTGCGACTAGCAATCACCGACCAAAAACCGTTATCCACTTTGTGATCCCATTTCATTCCTGTGGTATAACTCCATTGTTCAAAAATCCCCAAATAATCCAGTATGTATCGGTTTTCCAAATAGCTTTCTGAGGCCGTGTCATTGGCCGATTTCAAGTTCAATTCGAATTGATCATACGCACCAATTGCAAGGAAAGTCAGCTTGTTATTTTTATCAATTTTCCAAGTCCATTTTGCATTGAGATCATTGTAAGTCGGCAAAAATGGGAGCCCCAAAACACCGAATAACCCTTGCAAGTAGCTTCTTCGCATGGACATGGTCAACCCAGAATTTTTACCCGTTGGTGTATCGAGTGTTATCCCAACATCACTGGTACCAAGTACCATGTTAACCGCGGCCTTGTCTTTGCGTGCCTCTTTGAAATCGAATTCAAAAACTGAACTCAACGAATTGCCGCGCATAGCAGGAAAAGCGCCGGAGTAGAATTGTACTTTTTCGATTAGATCAACATTGATCATTCCGACAGGACCGCCGCTTGCGCCTTGTGTCGCAAAGTGATTGATGTTTGGAATTTCAATACCGTCGATATAAAATCGATTTTCGCTACTCGCACCACCACGAATGATGATGTCGTTTCTGAAAGAAGGAATTGCAGCCACTCCTGGCAAGCTTCGAATTGCCCTTGAAATGTCTCGGTTTCCTCCCGGATTTCTTTTGATCTCATTGGCACCTATGCTTCTTACTGAAACCGGCGATTCGTCTCGATTGGTCAAATTAGAACCTCTAATTTCCAACGTTTTTCCATCCAACACCTCGGGTTCTAGAACTACCTCCACATTGGCCACGCGAGAATAGGTCACTTCAATTTCGTATTTCACAAAATATCTGTATCCAATCATTTTGCATTCAAGGTTGTACAATCCCGGAGGAACCACTTCAAATTGAAAAGACCCATCCTCTCCAGAGATGGCACCAAGAGCAGTTCCTTGCAGACGCATGGTGGCAAATGGAATTGGCTCATTGGTTTTACCGTTGGTAACGCGACCCGTAATTTTTCCGCTTTGCGCAGAAACATGAAGACCCAGAAAGAGGGAAAAAAGTAAAATGAGATTTTTCATAATCGAGAAACAAAATTAGGTTGGTTTTGTTCACCACGACATGATGGATTCAACGTTATCTTTGAGCCATGAATAAGGCCATTCATTTATTCCTTTATCTTCTGCGTTTGGACATCAAGAATCAAAGCGCATTGGCGGGAGTATTGCTTTTTGGATTGAGCTCCATTTATTCCGCTTACTTGATGAATCCCAGCGTTTTGGATGGTCAATTTTTAATTACGTTTTGGTTGCTTGCCATTTTGTTTGCTAGTTTTTACACCATTCAAAAGGAAGATGGTGGGCAAAACAAAGGAGCGCAATTGTTTCTTTATACATTAGTCAGCCCAAGAATGTACATCTCTATTAAGAGTATTTATACCGGTTTGTTTCTTGTCGCAGTGAATTTATTGCAATGGATGTTGTTGCTTTTTTTCTTTGGCAGCAGCTGGGTAATTCAAAACAACTCTGGGTTAGTGGTATTGGCCATCGCGCTGATCAGTTTTGCGTTGGGGATTACTTTAAGTTTCGTTCATGGCATTAGTTTGAAAACACGTCAGCCCGGCGGCATTTTGGCCATTTTAGGATTTGCGACATTAATTCCCATTTTGTTTTCTGCCGTTATATTGATGAAGGCCTTGACATTAAATCCAAACTCCAGTCAGGTAGATTGGGGATGGATGTTAATTTCAATGATGATCTTGCTTCCTTTTGCTTTGTCCAATGTATTGTATCCTTACCTTTGGCGCGATTGATTATGAAAAGAAATTGGTGGAAATTGCTCGCGGTATTGTTGCTCCTTTATGTTTTGGTAGCTGCATTTATCACCCCATTGGTACCTGGAGGACTTTCAATTGATATTGACGAGATTCATCGCGGGGAACAGCGGATCACGTTAACCGGTTACAATACCCACTTCCAAGAAGAAAATTCCAACTTACAATGTTTCGTTGGCGTTGAATCGGAATACTTACCGGTACAAAACGTTGCGGTTCAAGACAATCAGCATGTTTCGTTTGTTGTGAATTGGCCTGATACTTTGCCTTCTTCAGCCATTGCATTTTATGTCAATGACATCAAGGATGGATCTGTATACATTTCTACCGCATTAAAAAACAAAGACATCGCGATCATTACACATCACGCATTGAAAGTGACCGTAAAGCCTCAGGTTTCCAGTGACGATCACCAGCAATGGGGATTTCCTTTTCAACCCATTTTATTTGAGACCATTCGTAATTTGATGTTGCACGTCCCCATGTGGTTTTCCATGTTTTTCTTGATGACCATTGGATTTGTTGCCAGTATTCGCACCCTGTTGGGCAATCACAAACAAGATGACTTGGCTATTGCAGCTGTTAAAGTGGGATTGTTATTTTGCATTTTAGGACTAATCACCGGTTCTCTTTGGGCAAGATTTACTTGGTTAACTTGGTGGACCAAAGATCCGCAATTGAATGGCGCATTGAGTGTTTTCATTGTGTATGTCGCCTATTTGTTATTGCGCAATGGAATTGATGATGAAATTAAAAAAGCTCGAATTTCTGCGGTGTTCAACATCTTTGCCTTTATCTTAATGGTGATTCTATTGATGGTTTGGCCGCGCATTTCACAAGATAGTTTACATCCTGGAAAGAGCGGTAATCCAGCATTTAGTAAATATGATTTGGACAGTTCCCTAAGGATAGTCTTCTACCCCGCTGTGTTGGGCTGGATTCTTTTGAGTTATTGGATTTTTCAATTGCAATTGAGATACGAAAAATTAAAAAAACATGACCTTGAATAAACTTATTTTACTTTTCATTTTCTCATTAACCTTCGTTGGTGAGGCAATGGCGCAGGCCAATAGTTTGGAGAATACTTTCTTTGAATCTGGCAAAATCAAGGTAGTCATTGGTGTGGCTGTCATTATTTTTTCAGGCATCAGTTTCTATCTGTATCGTTTGGACCGAAAAATTACCCGTTTAGAAAAAGAAATTAAAAATGAAAAAAACTGAGATCATTCTGATCATCATCCTGGCTGTCGTAGCGGGAATAATAGTCGTTACGTTTACGTCCAGCAATGAATCCGTATCTTTTTCTGAAGCCAAAAATCGTCCAGAAGAGCGCGTTAAAATTATTGGCATGTTTGACAAAGCGGGAGGTGTTGAATATGACCCGACACAAAATCCCAATCGTACCGTATTCTTTGTGTTGGATAAAAGTGGAGACAAGCAAAAAGTGGAGTTGATTCAGAAGGATGGCAAGCCAATGGGGCTTGAGCAAAGTGAATCCGTCACACTCGAAGGCAAATGGGGATCTGACAATATGTTTCATGCCGATTTCGTACTCATGAAATGTCCCAGTAAATACAACGAACAACAACACTCATTAAAATAATATCATGAGCGAAATTCAATATTTGAATGAGCATTTATGGCCCGGAATGTTGGGCCATTTTTTTGTCGTACTTGCCTTTGTTAGCGCATTGGGTGCTTCAGTTGCTTACTACTTACATGAAAAAACGCCCAATTTGGGGTGGTTACAATGGGGACGCCGAGCCTTTTACACGCATGCCATTTCAGTTGTCGGTATTGTCGTCATGATGCTAGCCATGTTGTTCAACCATTACTATGAATACAAGTATGCCTTTGAACATTTGAATGACTCCATGCCATTGAAGTACATGCTCAGTTGTCTTTGGGAAGGTCAAGAAGGAAGTTTCATTTTGTGGATATTCTGGCATGCCGCATTGTCCATGATTGTAATACGTACAGCAGGAGAATGGGAGTCTCGTGTCATGACCGTCATTGCTTCGGTTCAAGTATTTTTAGCTTCCATGTTGTTGGGCATCTATTTTGGCGATTTTCAATTTGGTGCCGATCCTTTTATTCTGCTGCGCGATATGGCCAGCAATGCCAATTTACCATGGGTCAAAAATCCTGAGTATTTGAGTCTTCCAACTTTTCAAGATGGAAAGGGGCTAAATCCATTGCTTCAAAATTATTGGATGACGATTCATCCACCAACTTTGTTTTTGGGATTTGCATCAACATTGATCCCATTCGCCTTTGCCATCGCAGGATTGTGGAAGAGAGATATCAAAGGATGGATGAAACCCGCTATTCCATGGGCATTTTTTGGTGTGATGATTTTGGGCACCGGTATTTTGATGGGTGGAGCCTGGGCCTATGAGGCACTTGGCTTCGGCGGCTTTTGGGCTTGGGATCCTGTGGAGAATGCTTCATTGGTTCCTTGGTTGACTTTAGTCGGAGGTGCTCATTTATTATTGATCAATCGTCGTAAACCGACCAGCGCTTTCACCAGCCTTATTCTGATCATGTCCAGTTTTATTTTGGTCTTGTATTCTACCTTTTTGACCCGCAGCGGGGTTTTGGGAGATAGCAGTGTCCATAGTTTTGTGGACAGTGGAATTCTTGCACAGCTCTTGGTTTATCTGTTGTGCTATATCGCATTGAGTACTTGGATGATGATGCCCAAAAATCCTTTGCGCATCGCTTATCTCGGCATTTGTGCCATTCTCTTTATCATGGGAATCGGCAATTTATTAACCGCGCCAGAATTAACCGATAAGAACTTGCTTCCCGGCGAAGGGACATGGATTCCTGTTTTGACGTTAATATTCATGGCGGTTTCTGCAATTTATTTGTGGATCGCCTATCGCCGCTATTTCAAAACACCCGATGAGGAAGAGGAGATTTCCAGTCGAGAATTTTGGATGTTCATTGGTTCAGTGATTTTAATTTTAATGTCCATCCATGTTACCGTTGTGACATCAGTCAATGTCGGAAACATCTTGTTGGCTCCATTTGAATCATTCTTCCATTACTTACATGAAACGGCGCATTGGGATTTCGCCAAGCGTTTGGCAGATCATCAATTCAGCGCTCCATCAGACAAAGAGAGATTCTTTGTTTACCACCGCGTTCAAATTCCTTTGAGCATCTTGTTGTTTACGGTAATTGCGCTCGGACAATATTTGTCGTATAAATCTTCCGACATCAGAACTTTCTTCAGTCGCATTGCTTGGTCGTTTGGATTGAGTATTGTGGCTATGTTGGTGTTGTATTTTACAACTAGTTTCAAAGAGGAGCAAGACTTGGGCGTTCTACTTTTGGTATGGGCTACCATCTTTGCCACTTTGGCCAATTTACAATATGCCGCTCGCATTTGGAAAGGTGGATTTTCCACGTTAGGAGCGAGCATCGCGCATATCGGCTTTGCTGTTTTGATTTTGGGAGCCGTTGTTTCTACAGCTCGAAATTTCTTCATTTCTGAAAACAAGATTGGCAATGTCGCTCAACTTGATAAGGAGTTCAATAATATGGAGGACCTCATGATTCTTCAAGGCGATACCATCGCTATGGGGGATTATTTCATTGTGTATAAAGAAAAATACAAAGACGGAAGTCATTTGAAAGTAAAGATTGACTTCTTGGAAAAATTACCCATTCAATTCCATGAAGGCGACTATCGTTCCATGCAGGGAATGGTATTTCGTTGTATGCAAAACCACCAAGCATCTGAAAGTTTTTTGACCGATTGGCAAGAAGATTCGCTTTGGTCTGTAGTGCCATCTCCAATCGAAAAAATAAAATCGCAAGCCAAATTGTGGCAACCCGGGAAACCTGGAGAATTGAAATTCTCATTGGAACCGAGTGTCTTACAATCGCGCAAGGGCAATTCACGTGAACCCAGCATTGAGCATTCCGTTGGTCAAGATTTGTACACCTATATCAAATATGTTGCATTGGAAGAGCCGCAAACAGATGCCAACGGCTATTTGGAAGCTAAGAGTGGTGACGTTCAGATGGGGCAAGCGATTCCATTAACAGAGTCTATTGAGATGACGATTGACAGCATTGTCGATGCAGGTCCACTGCCGGCATCATTGCCACAAGATATTCAAGCGAAACGAGCATTTGTGACCATTCGAAAAAACATGATGGAAGAGAAAATGATTTTGGTGATGGCATCAAAAAAAGGTGTTGGCCAAATTTTCCCATCAGAATCGAAGGTTTTCAAAATGTTACTTTCCTTGGTCGAAAAAGATGGCGCTCTCAATTTAACCGTGCAGCAACACAAAAGTTCCACGAAAGATCTGTTGATCATCAGTGCCGAAATTTTTCCCGGCATCAACTTACTTTGGTTGGGATGTATCATCATGGTGATTGGAAGTACCATGGCTATATTTAACCGCATGAAAAATAGATAATGAAAGAAAAACTCATCAATATATTTTCCATAGTCATCGCCTGTATCGCATTTGCGGTAGCTGTAAGTTTGATTGAACAATGGAATCCATTTTCGACTCCAATGCCAGATGATATCTCCGTCGAATCGGAGGAGTTCAAGCGATACATGGAGTTACAACCCTACCCCGCTTTCTTATGGGTTGCTTTTGGCTATGCCGTTGGAAGTATCGCCGCTGGCTTCGCGTTATCACGATTCAACCAGCACATTTCCACTTCTCGCATCACATTATCCGGAGGATTGATGGGATTAGCGGTGATGAATATGCTGACAATACCCCATCCTACTTGGTTTTGGTTGCATCTGATACTTTATTTCCCCTGTGTTTATTTGGGAACTAAAATATATCCCAGAAAGCCGCTTACTCATTAAAAACACTACTTCCAAGAAATGCGTTTGTACTTCTTGGGATGAACAAATTCCTTGGGAACGACAGCTTGAATTTCGGTTCGCAACCATTCGATCAAAGCCAACCGATGAAAACTTTGGTGCGTGACAATTGAAATTTCACGGACAGGCTCTGGCGACTTAAATTTTCGAGCATTGATAGCCTCTGCTCTATTCATGACAGCCAATGCAGGAACCATGGTATATCCCAACCCTTGCTCTACCAATCGCATCAGTGCTTCCAATGATCCACTTTGGTATTCAAAGTTCAAATCTTTTCTTTTGATTTGTCGACCACAAATAGCCAACGATTGTTCTCTAAAACAATGACCTTCATCGAGGATGAGCATTTCTTGGGGATTTAATTCGGAAGAAGTCCAAGTATCCTTTTTGAATTTAGGATGGCCAGGGGCTAAGTAAACTTGGAAGGGTTCAAAATACATCGGCCATTCTTTGATCAACTTTTCTTGCAATGGCGTTGCCAAAATTCCCAAATCCAAATCACCATTTTTCAATGATGAAATAATTTCTTCGGTTCGCATTTCTCTTACTTTCAAATGCAGCTTTTTGTTTTTTTGGGCCACTTCAGGTAAGAATAACGGAATAAGATAAGGAGCAATGGTGGGAATGATCCCCACGCGAAAAGTGCCCTCTATTTTCTCCACTTCTTCATTTACCAATACCTTCAGTCCTTCCACCTCTTGAATGATGATTCGCGCTCTTTCAATCATGATTGTACCCAGTGTTGTCGGGGCTATTGGCGTAATATCGCGTTGAAACAACTGTCCCCCCACCTCCTCTTCTAATTTTTGAATTTGCATGGTCAATGTGGGTTGCGTTACAAAACAACTCTCGGCTGCTTTAACAAATTGGCGGTGTGTGTCCAAAGCCACCAAATAATTCAATTGCTGAAGTGTCATATTTACAAAATCTATTCAAATATAAATATTATCAATTTGACTTATGACAAAAATCAATTCAACTTTGCCCCATAAAACACATAAAATGAAAAACAATATGATTACATTGGGAAGTGCTCTACCCGACTTTAAGAAAAAAACGGTGGTTGATATTGCACCGGGGAAAGAATTTTCTACATGGCAAAATGATACACATCAAATCGAAAACAAATGGCTGGTGTTGTTTTGGTGGCCCAAAGATTTCACGTTTGTCTGCCCGACAGAAATTATTGAATTCGACAATGCGCATGCACAGTTTCAATCTAAAAACACTTTGCTGGTAGGGGCTTCAACAGATACGGAATTTGTTCATTTGGCATGGCGACTTCAACATCCAGGATTGAAAGAACTGAGAATGCCTATGCTTGCAGACACCAACAAATCATTGGCCACAGCACTGGGAATTTTGGATGAAGAAGAAGGCGTTGCTTATCGTGCAACATTGATTGTCGATCCTCAAGGAACAGTGCGCTGGATTTGCGTCAACGATATGAATGTAGGTCGAAATGTAGATGAGGTCATTCGTGTTTTAGATGCCCTGCAAACAGGGGAAAAAACTCCTTGCAATTGGAAAAAAGGAGACCTTACTTTGGGTTAATCCCATGGTATTCTTGGCCCATCAAAAACTGGAATTTCCCAATTCCAGCTTTTGTTGTAGCATTCCAAATCATCCGGATATAAGGAAAACATTCGCAATCCACTTGCCGTATTCCAATTGATCAACACCACAGATAATTGGGAAACATACTTCAAATCAATTGTGGCAGTTTGCCTCCAAGCATACGTTTTTGAAGCAGGCTCCACCATATTTTCATGAGGCACCCACCTTGGCTTTAGGGTAATATCTACAATTGATTTCGGGAACCTTTGAATAAAAGATTCACGAATCAACTGTGCCGAATAAAAATCTATAGACTCCAATTCACCAGAACGCCAATTCCCATTGGCCACTTCCTCTTTGACTACATGAAGTTTCTTCTCTTTGCAGAAACGCATCCAATTCTGATAAACACTATCGCTAGCTTCATCTTTGATTACAAAATGATAATGGAAGATCAAATCATTTGAAACTTCCATCTCTGGCATACTCACATCAGGAACCTCGAATCGCCATTCATCTGGCATCAATGAAATAGCTCGTTGCAAATCTTTGATCATAATTTGCAATGAATCATTCGATATCATCTTATTCAATCCAACTGAATTTCTGTACTGATAACTGCTTTCTAAACTCGCTAGTAACCAAGCCTGAATATTATTCTCCTCATCATTAGAAAGCTTGTTCATTGTTCTCTTCCTTACCTTTTCAGCAGAAATCCTGAACCCCTTTTGATATTGACAATTGGAGAGTTGAGTTCCCAAGCTATCCCATTCTAAGTAATTTCCAGTCAATAGATTTTTCTCTTTTCGAAGTGATCGCTTCTTCTGACCGTTTCGGTAATAGTATTCTTCCAAAATTGTATCCTTCACACATTTAATAAGTTGAAGCATCGATCCATTTTCTTGATAGGTCTCATGCAGATATGAGTTGTAATCCAGCATTGCCGAAGACTCGTAGTGCATCTTCAATTGTCCATTGGGGAAATATTGTACTTGGTAATTCCTGTGAATTCCATTGCTGGTATAAGTCTCTAATTGACCGTTCTCATAGTAAGAAACAAAACTAGTATCGTTTTTGGGATAGAAATAAGCGAGTTGTTTCAATTGTCGGTTCGGATAAAACAATCTCTGACGACTCACTTCTCTTGGGCCATGCTCATAAATTTCTTCTTTGGCAAGATCGCCATTGGGATAAAACTCACGCATAAAACCATTACCACGAGAATCAATCTTTTTTTCTTTGATCAGCTGACCATTTTCATCGTATTTTTTTTCATGGGGCGTAAATACATCATAAATATCTTCATTGAAAAACTGTTCGCAACTTGTTATTCCATTGGGATGATAGGAACGCCAAACACCAATCCCAACGACATCTTTGAAAGTTTTTTGCGACATGATTTTTCCATCAGGATAATAGGAAAGGCAAAGACTATCTTGATTACCATTTTTATAAAATCCGGACTCTTTTAATTTTCCGTTTTCATAATACTCTTCATAGCGTCCTTCTAGAGAATACTGATCCAAGTCGCTTGCGTTATCCACCACAATTAACCGATGAAATTTCTTCGATTTCAATCGACCATTTTCATGATATTGCAATTCCCAACCCGATGGCACAATGTCATCGGCGTATCCCTCCGCATCGATGATGTGATCGGGAGGCATTGGATATCCATAAGCTAACATTTCAGCCAATGGGATCATTGTGAAATTAGATTCCGATTTTGGTTTTCCATTCAAATAGTAATCTATCTGCCTGAAAGAACGTCGATGCTCTTTGCTCCAGTAATAAATTACCTTTTGCTGAAGCCTTCCTAAAACATCGTGGTACTTGGCTTCACCAATGATGGAATCTCGATCTATTCTATGGTATATCGTATAAGGCTTTTGAGATTCATAATGGACGGTGTATTCCTCGTAAATAACACCATTTTTAAAAACGCGTCGCTGATAAATACGACCTTGATTGTCGGATAAAACACACTCACCTTCTCTAGGCGAAGTGTAATTTTCAAAATACGTCGAGAAAAAATAAAGGCTACCCTTTTTGCTATAAGAGTCGAATTGGCAATTTTGACTGGAACTGAACATCGCCAAAAAGCCTAAAAAAAAGCTGAGCAAAAGAATACGCAAAATCATTTTTGACGGCTGTACAAATCAGCCCGTAATTCGTTCAAATCAATCAATAAATTGTTTGACATCTTGCCAAGTACCGCCGTTCTCCACATTGGTAAATCCTTGGCTCTGCAAAATCATTTTGGCCATTCCGCTGCGGCCACCACTTCTGCAGAAGAAAACAATTTTGTCTTTTCCTTCAAATTCAGCCATGCGATCAGACAATTCATCCAAAGGGATATTCACCGATGCAATGACATGTCCTTCGTTCCATTCTTCGTGCGTTCTGACATCTACCAAAAACGCTCCTTGTTCTATCCAATCTTTTAGCATAACTCTTTACTTCATTATTTTACTTTGACAAACAAAATTGCTCTTTGGCACTGAAGTGCTTGATATGCCTTTGAATCCTTGGGCAACCTCTGAAAAATTTCGATATCCCCTAGACGCTAAAATACTCGCTGCAATCATGCTGCGGTAGCCTCCCGCGCAATGCAAGAAAAAGTGCTGATCAGGATTGATATCTTTCGTCCACTCATTGATTATCGCCAAAGGCTTGTTATACGCTTCGTCCACATGTTCTGCGGCATATTCTGTTTCTTTTCGCACATCGATCACCACCGATTTATCATTCCATTGTTCTGCAAATTTTTCAGGTGAAATTCGGTGAATCGTTTCAATATTTTTTCCTTCGGAAACCCATGATTGAAATCCACCCGACAGGAAGCCCAATTGATGGTCAAATCCTACACGTGCTAATCTCGTCACTACTTCTTCTTCTTTGCCTGCGTCAACCACCAATAAAATGGGCTGATTGACATCCCCAACCATCGCTCCTACCCAAGGAGCAAAATCACCTACGACACCAATATTGATTGATCCCGGAATGAATCCTTTGGCAAATTCATCACTATTTCTAGTATCCAAAATCAGAGCACCTGTCTCTTCTGCTGCCACTTCAAAAGCAGCCACATCCAATGCACGAAGCCCATTGTTTCTAACGGTATCAAATGAAGTATATCCATTTTTATTCATGGCAACATTCATCCCGAAATAAGCAGGGGGGGGTGTCAATCCATCGAGGACAGCCGCAATAAATGCTTCTTTCGATGGTTGATTTAAGGCATAGTTCATTTTTTTCTGATTACCCAAAGTATCCACCGTTTCCTTCATCATATTTTTTCCGCAAGCACTTCCTGCTCCGTGTGCTGGATAAACAATAACATCATCAGCCAAAGGCAATATCTTGCTATTGAGACTATCGTAAAGACAACCTGCAAGTTCTTCTTGGGTCATATTTGCCGCCTTCTGCGCCAAATCTGGTCTTCCTACATCCCCTAGGAAAAGCGTATCGCCTGAGAAAATCGCGTGATCTTTTTGCTGCTCATCTCTCAACAAGTATGTGGTACTTTCCATTGTATGGCCTGGGGTATGTAAAGCAACAATTTGAATGTTACCAATCACAAAGACTTCGTTGTCTTTTGCAACAACACATTCAAAACCAGGAACCGCGTTGGGTCCATAGACAATTTTTGCACCTGTTGCTTTTGCCAGATCAAGATGGCCCGAAACAAAATCCGCATGAAAGTGCGTTTCGAAGATGTACTTCAATTGAACATCATCCTTTTTCAAACGATCCAAATAGGGTTGAATCTCACGAAGAGGGTCAATAATTGCTGCTTCACCATTGGAATGGATGTAATAGGCGCCTTGCGCCAAACAGCCCGTATAAATCTGTTCTATTTTCATAGTTTCATTTATTTCAAAAGTGTCTCTTTCACTACTATATAAATACCCATCAGCAAAACAAACCAACCAAATACTGGTTTCAAGTTAGCTCCATCTATTTTCGTAGACACTTTTGTTCCTACAAAAATACCAATAACTGTTGCACTCGTCACCGACAATAATAAATTCCAATCCATTTGGTGATTTCCCCATTCTCCCGAAAAGCCTACAATCGAATTAGCGGTTATGATCATCAAAGAAGTGCCAATTGCAGCTTTCATGGGCAGTTTAGAAAAAATGACCAAGGCTGGGATAATCAAAAACCCTCCACCTGCGCCCACAAATCCCGAAACCAAGCCAACAACAATTCCATTCAAGACGATCATCTTTAGATTCATCGGCGCAATCAATTGTGGAACCACAGGCTTCGACTTTTTGATCATTGCCATTGACGCCGCTACCATGATCACCGCAAAAAGCAACATGATAAAATCTGGTTTCGTCAATTGGAACGCATTGTATTGAAAGATAACCATTGGAATTTGAGGCATTAGCCAATTGCGTGTCAAAAAAACAATAAGCATCGAGGGAATTCCAAAAGCAATGGCATTTTTCAAATTGACCCATCCATTCTTGATATAGGAAAATGCCCCGACAGCGCCGGTTACCCCTACAATGAACATTGTATACCCAGTAGCTGAAACTATGTCTACCCCGAAAATATAAACCAATAATGGGAGTGTCAACATACTACCACCACCGCCAATCAATCCGAGGATAATTCCAATTAAAACAGCCAATAAATACCCAGCTACAATCATTTCAATGCTTTAGTCATATGGAAAACACAAAAGTGCGGCACAATTCTCCCGCCCAAAGTAACTTATGTTACCAATAAAAAAAGGGAGTTAAACTCCCTTTTTGGTTACTTAACGATCTTCATTTCACCCAGTAATCGATCCGCATCAGCGTATACATCTATTACCCATAAAACATACCGAATATCTACCATGATGTTTCTACAAATCGATGGATTGAAATACACATCGCTCATTGTACTCTCCCAAGATCGATCGAAATTGATTCCCACTAACTCACCTTTTGCATTGAGCGCAGGCGAACCGCTATTTCCTCCTGTGGTGTGGTTGCTACCTGTATAACAGACGTGCAATTCACCTTGCTGATCATATCCGCCAAAAATGTGATTTCGATACAAAGAGTCCAAAGCTGGATGAATATAAAAATCAGGATTTTCAGTAGCTGCCTTTTGAAGAATTCCATCTGTCGTGGTCGTGTAATCATACGTCACTCCATCTTTGGGATGACTTCCTCCCACTTTGCCATAGGCAACTCGCAAGGTACTATTGGCATCACACCAACGAGCCGCTTTCGTCTTTTGATTGGTTTGAATCGTCACCCAATCTTGCAAAGCCTTTTCCAGTTCCGCTGAAAAGGTTTGGTATTTAGTTCGCACAACACCTTTGTGCTGATCACTCAATGCCAAGGCCATTTTGTAAACGGGATCATTAAAAATCTTTTCAAAATCTCCTTTTAAGAACAAAGCCTGCAAATTAGCTTCTTTCATAAAAGCACTTTCTTCATACAAATTGTACAATACACCACCCCAATCATCTTCTGCTTCAGAAAGCGCATCACGCAGCGCTTGGCCTTCCAAACGAGCACTTACCTTCTGAACCAACAACGGCGCCATTTCAAAAAACAAATCGCGTTCTGTAATCGGATCAAAATCTTTATAGAACAATGCCATTTCCTGCCACTTCTCTTCTGCTACTCCTTTGGTCCATTCTGGACTTTTGCTCATCTCACCAAAATCCTTCATTTTCAATGCCGTCTTGAACAATTCTGGCCCCACATTCATAAATTCCCCATAGGCTGTATTGGCCAAAATATAGGCCCCATACTCGCGGTACAATGAGTCGATGACTGCAACTGGCGAGATATTCACCGATGCCGACAATTCCTTCTCCTCTTGCTTTCTCATTTCAACAACATCAAATTTTTTCAATCCTAATAATTGACCTTTCCATTTGATGTATGCATTGGCTACTGAGCTCTGTTTGGCAGCATATTGAATGCGCACCTTGTCCGAGCTGGCCATTCTTTCCTTCAACACTTTCATCGCCACATCTCTGAATCCAATGCGCAAGGGCAACTGATCATTGACCATGAAATCCACGGCTGGCGATGGTAAAAAATGTTCTGTTCTTCCTGGGAATCCATACACCATAGAAAAATCGCCTTCCTTTACTCCTCCAATGTTGATGGTCAACGATTGTTTGGGTTGATAAGGTTGGTTGTTGGCATTGTAAGCGCTTGGTTCATTGTTCTTATCGGCATAAGCTCTGAACACGGAAAAATCACCTGTATGACGGGGCCACACCCAATTGTCGGTATCTCCACCAAATTTTCCGATATCAGATGGCGGCGCTCCTACCCAACGCACATCACTGTAGGTCTTTAATACAATTCTAAAAAACTGGGTTCCGTAATTGTACTCGCGAATAAATGATGAATAGGCTCCATCTGCCGTTTCCCATTGCTTTCCAAATGGACCATTGCCTTCCGCAACCCAAGTTCTTCCATTCGGCAAAGCAGGAATTTTGGCAAACTGCATTTTTAAGGTACTTAATTTAGAGGCGCGCTCTTCTGGCAATACCCCGTTTAAACCGGCATTCATTTCGTTGGTTACATCTTCAATCGATTCCACAATGGAAATCGATAGACCAGGACATGGCTTCTCATCTTTAAAATCCTTTGCCCAAAATCCTTTCGTCAAATAGTCGTTTTCGACGGTGCTGTGCGATTGAATGTAATCAAAACCACAATGATGATTGGTGAAAATCAAACCTTGATTGGACACAAATTCACCGGTGCACCCCATATCAAACCAGACTACCGCATCTTTCAGACTTGATGCTGGGGCTGCATATAAATCAGAACCCTGCAACTTTAATCCACGTGATTGCATATCTCCAATCACCTCATCCAATTTTGAAGGAATCCACATTCCTTCTTGCGCACTCATCCATTGAAAGGACAAGAGCATCGCCACTAAAATTCTATATTTCATCTTCTTTGGGTTTACTTTTTTTTCTGTTCCATCCATTGATTTCTATACCAATCGACCACTTGCCAAAATTGGGCAAAGCCTTTCCACCATTGATGGCATCATTGGCTTTGAAAAATTCACTAATTCTGTATTTGGCTGCAATTGCAAATATTCCAAATCCTATTCTACCTTCCAAACATTGCTGGTAACGATTGACATATTTCAAATTATTCAAATAAGTTTTACTTTGACTCGCTCCCATTTGAGCGATTTGATCATTGCGATCCTTTTGAAAAAGGACATTGGAAAAATTCCATTGTCCACTTACTCCCAATTCCGAGAACACCCCCAAGCCATAGCCTCGAGACTGCCAATTCCAACGCAGTAAAAAGCCAATTGGCAAAGCCCATTGTCGAATTTCCTGCCGTTGATGTGACATTCCGCCAGACAAAGGCTGGGTATCATTTTGTTTGATATTGAGATTGAGATAATTCAATCCAACACTCAACACCGGAGAAATATAATTGGACCGGTTGAACACAATTTTGGTTAATGAAGAGAGGCCATAAGACTTGTTGTAATCGATGTTCATCAACGAATTGGAAACTCCATTGATTAAGTGAAAATAAGAAGTCGTTCGGTGCACAAAAATATCATTTGGACCATACAGTTCTCCATTGCTGTTGGTCCTATCCATGAGTGGTTTTATTTTGCGATGCAACAATGTCGTTTGTGCATTCAAGTGAATGGCCAGTAAGCAAGCCATTGCCGTGATAATATTTTTCATTCGATCAAATACGTGGTGATTCTTCTTCTGTAATAAGCTCTCAATTTACATCCTTTGTAGGCAAATACATCGTACATGCCACCATTGCCATTGGTCAATTCCGTCACCCAATATTCCTGCACTTTTCCTTCTGGGTTTTCAATGTGAACGTACAACAAATTCTCATTGACTATTTCCGGTTCTACTGCAGCTACAACATCTTCGCTCCATTCGATATTCATCGTATCGGGAATCACAAAATTCACAGTAGTGTCCGCACCGTCATTGAACCATTTGCCAATGCTATCTTTGATCATGTCTTCCAATGGCATTTTTATTTCTTGAGAAACTTCGCTTATTGGGTACTCATTGTCATGAACGGTTATTTCAATTAGATTTTCAGAAATCTTGGAAAACTGAATATCGATTTGCAAAGTATCAGTTTCGGTGAATACACTATCTGAGGCATCTAAAAAATAACTCGCTTGTGGAACGCCATAGCCATGCGAATAATCGTAGTAGGGATAGAGGCTCGCGCTCTGTTGCAATTCATCCCACAAATCCGCTGCTTTTTTTTCAGGGTGTCTTTGTAACACACATGCTGCAAATCCTGCGACCAAAGGACAAGCAAATGAAGTTCCCGAAACCATCTTCACTTCATTACCCGCGCTGACAAAAACATCGCCTTTGGCTACAATATTGGGTTTTAGTCGATAATCTGAAGTAGGTCCCGTTGAAGAGTAATCACACTTCAACCCATTGTAATTACAAGCCCCTACAGTTAATACATGCTCGGCATCACCAGGTGCACCAATGATTTCCCAATAACCTTGTCCCGAATTACCAGCACTGTTCAAGATCAAAACACCTTTTTGCCAAGCGCGTTCCGCGGCTTTGGACAAAAAGCTTGTGCCATTCATCTCAGTACGCTTGTATAACTGATCACTATAAATGAGCGATGAGGTGACAATTTGAGCACCTTGGCCGACTACCCATTCAAGCGCCTCTATCCACCTGGCTTCTTGGATGAGATATGCAGAAAAATTCTGCTCCGCGCGTGCCAGAACAAATTGAGCCCCTGTGGCCAATCCGAATTGGTTAAAATCGTCTTTTCCTGCAAGGCAAGACATTACCTCCGTTCCATGCTCACTGCTCCGAAACACATTTTGATCCCCTCTCACAAAATCACGCGTTGCTAAAATTCTATTTTCATTGAACAAATACTGCAAGGTTGAATCTTCCTTCATTCCAATGAATCCGGCATCCAATACACCAATGGTCACTCCACGACCATCGATGCCTCTATCGATGAACATCTGGCCTTGCAAAAGTGTAATTTGAGCATAATGAGACTCAGAGTTCTCTTCCCATTCCACTGCACTTGAATCGACGGTGTCCAACACAGAAACACTAATGGAATCCAATGTCATCAGAGAATCCACATTTAGTTCCGGAGAAATTGTATCACTACAAGTAACCAAAAAGTCAGGAAGATTTGACTGGTAACAAATCAAAGAATCAATGCGAAAGGGCGCTGTTTCGACGGAAAAATTCAAGGGAAGATTGATCACTGCAACCGCATGAAACCAATCACTTTTTGCAATCACCTTGGCATCGTCCCAATTGTCGATTGATTCGGTTGAAATTTCACTTGGAAGAAAGAGCCAGCAATCTTGGGTTTGCTCCCACGAGGAAATCGTGATAAACATTCCAATGATCAGACCCAGCATTGACTTTTTCGGCATCGGACAAATATAACCTATGCGACGAACTTTCTATCCAATCGATTGTTCTTAGTGCATGAAAATTCGCAAGATTCAATTTAAACAGTTCATCGCTGCCGATATAGACACCGTATGGACATTTTTCTCCAATCCTGAAAACCTCAATGCCATTACCCCACCAGAACTTAGCTTTGACATTTTAAGTGATCTTAAAGATCAAAAAATGCATGCTGGACTTATCATTCAATACCGTATTCGCCCATTCTTAAACATCCCATTCTCTTGGACTACTGAAATTACCCATTGCGAAAACAAACAATTTTTCGTTGACGAGCAACGGTTTGGGCCTTATGCCTTTTGGCACCACCAGCATCATTTCAAAGCTGTTGAAGGTGGCGTTGAAATGACCGACATTGTGCACTACTCTGTGGGATGGGGACCATTGGGCATTTTAATTGACAACATATATGTCCACAACCAATTGAAACATATTTTCGAATATCGATTACTTCAGGTCGATAAATTCTTTCCCTGATTGAATAGGCCTGCGCTTATCTTTGCAGCATGGCCGTTAGCATACAGAACAAAAAAGCACACTTCAGATATTTTCTGACAGATCAGTTCATTGCTGGTGTGGTACTTTTTGGCCCTGAAATAAAAAGCATACGAGCTGGCAAAGCCAACATTGCCGAGGCTTATTGCAAGATGATAAAAGGTGAATTGTATGTCATCAACATGAACATCTCTCCCTACGCCAATGCCGGCTACATCAAGATTTCTGAGCGCAGAGAAAGAAAACTTTTACTGAATCGGACAGAGCTTTTGAAGATTGAGCGGAAATTAAAAGATACAGGTGTGACCATTGTTCCAGTTCGTCTTTTCATCAATGAAAAAGGATGGGCAAAAATGGAGATTGCCATTGCCAAAGGAAAAAACATGGGCGATAAACGAGAGGATTCAAAAACGAAAGACATCCAGCGCGAAATAGACCGCGGATTGGCTGATTAATAACTGGTAGGCAATTCCCCAATTTTGGGAAATGCATCTTTACTTGTCCAAGACTCGGTTTCCGACCATTTTCCTCTCGGGGTTCTGAAAGCGTACATCTTGCGCATCTTATCCAAAAACAATTCTCTATCGATTTCCTCTGCTCCCATTTTTTTAAGAAAATCTGTCATCACTTGTGCATCTAAAAATTTCCATTTTTTTTCCTTTAAAAATTGAATCAGAAACAACAATGCCCATTTGGAACCATTGCTCTTGAGATGAAACATGCTCAATCCAAAAAAGACTCTTCCCAATCCGACGCCAATCAAACCACCGATTAACTCATTATCTCGATATACGGATAGAGAATGAGCAAACCCTTGTCGATGCAGCTCTTGATACATTGCAATCATATCCGCATGCAACCATGGATCACTTGCGATTCCGCTTCGAGAGCAATGCTGAATAACTTCATCAAAATGATCATCCCAAACAAAAGAAATTCCTTTTGATGCCAATTTCTCCATTAGCTTGGATTGATTGGGATACAAATGAGGATAAAATACCGCGCGCTTTTCAGGACTCCACCACTTGATTTCTTCGGAAGATTTGTACAAAGGGAAACAACTTCTTTCAAAACCCTTTATCACACGCTGCCACTTTAAATCTCCACCAACGGCCACAACATCCCCATCCATTTCATTGCGAAATGGGAACCACCAATCATTCTCTTCCAACACCCATAAGGACATATATCAAAATTACACATGAACATCGCCGTTTCATTCTTATAAATTATGCAGATTTATGCGCATAAATCGCATATAAACTCGCATAAAATCAACTTAACTTGGCAACGTGTTTAAAAATTGGTTACAAAAAAGACTACTCCATCCGTTGCCGGGTGTAAAGGCCCATGAAACGATTTGGACCTATCCTCGAAATTCCTTTGAAGATGGTTTAAACGCTACTCCCCCTGCTCGACTTTCAAGTATCAATATTATTCTACAGCGTGCAGAAACCGAGTGGCAATCACTTTTTATTTTGAGAAGTGATTTTGGAATTCATGGTGGACAAGTGGCATTTCCAGGAGGTAAAATTGATGAACAAGAAACCAAGTTGGCATGTGTACATAGAGAAACATGGGAGGAGATTGGTGTGGGTCCAGACCAATATCAAACAATCGGAGAGCTAAGTCCTGTATACATTCCTCCTAGCAACATGATCGTGTTTCCACACATCAGCATCAGTGAAAATGAATTGAATTTACAAATCAACCAAACGGAAATTGCCGATTGCTTTTGGGTTCGGTTTTCGAAAATTCATCCAAACAATATCATACAGAAGAATCACTATTTAAAGGCCTTTGATATGGAAAAAACAATCAAAGGGATTCCTCTGGGTAATCATTTTTTATGGGGTGCCTCTGCGATGATTTCGCAAGAACTGGTGCAACTTTGGTTAGAGTATCAACTTCATTTGAACGAACCAGAATAACAACTGTACAGCAAGTCATGAGTAACCCATATCATCTTTCGACCGATGAAGCGCTGATGCGCTCGATAGCTGAAAAGAATCACCGGGCTTTTGAAGTTTTGTATGCTAGATATAGCCGTCCCGTCTTCGGCTATTTTTATCGCATGCTTTGGAAAGATAAAGAATTGGCCAATGATTTAACACAAGATCTTTTTACCAAAGTAGTTCTCAATGCAGGTCAATTTAATTTCGATCGACCATTTAAAACTTGGATGTACAGCATCGCCAATAACATGTGCAAAAATGAATATGCAAAAGCAGAAGTCAGAAAAAAAGCACAAATGAACATCGACCTATCTGAGAAAAACAAATCCATTCAAAACATGGATATCGCGCATTTCAAACAACAACTTAGCGCATTGATTCATCAATTAGACCCCATCAAAAAAGAAACGATCGAACTTCGTTTCTTTCAAGAACTCAGTGTTCCTGAAATTGCTGTCAGCATGAACTGCAGCGAGGGAACCGTCAAATCAAGGATATTTTATATTCTCAAAGAATTTCAAAAAGAATTGATTGACTTCAAAGATATTTTAGGACTATTCATCATCATTTCAATGCTGTAAATCATGGAGAACAAAATGTATCAAACCGAAGATATTGAAGTGCTTTTATTGCAAAAGGAATTTCAAGAATTACTCCCTGAAGAAAGAGCCTTCATTTTAGAGCATATTCAAGACGAAAAGGAATATACACGCATGCGCAATCTTCTTTTTCAGATGATCGAGATGGAGACTGATGAACTTCCAGATGGTCCAGACCAGCGAGTAAAGCAAAATTTGGATGCCTTGTTTATTGATCAAAACAAGTCGAGGCCATTGTGGCGTTCGATACCTTTTTGGAGTATCTCCGGTATTGCAGCTGTTTTAATTATTGGATTTTTATTTTTTCAAAAATCAAACCCTGCTCTGGAGAATAAAATGTTGGCAGACAACCATATCGTTACCCAGGATACTTTAAAAAAGGCAAGTTCGAATGCTACGAAACAAGAAACGCAAAGCGACGAAGCAACTCAAATTCCTTTAGTAGTTCCTGAAGCGATTTCAGAAGTTGTCACTTCAGATGTAGCAACAGAAGAGGAAATGGCGTCTCCACCTACCTCAGCAAATGCGGGTACGGTTTCAATCGCAAATTTGGAAAATGACGATGTCATGGTTGTATCTCCAGAACTAAAAAAGGAAAGCAAAAAAACACCAGAAACCGCATATGATCACTCTATCAATGATTACACACTGAACTATCCCGGGGGAGAAAATGCATTGAAAACTGATTCACAAAAGATAGTCGCAGAGAACCGAGAAGAGCAAAACGCATCCTTAAAAGATAAATTCACAGAATCCCCCCAACCTAACGCTAGAATTATTTTTAAATTCAATGTCACCAGTGATGGCAATATCTCTTCCGTTACAATGGTAAAAGGAGAAAATGTTTCCGACAAACAAAAGAAAATATGGGAAACCGCTTTGAAAAAAAACTTGAAAAAATTCAATATTAATCAACACTCAATGGAGGGAGAATTCTATCTACCCGTAATATTAAAATAGGATTAACATTCCTTATCACCTGCTTTCTTCCATTCTTCCTTTTCCGGAATTATTTTCGTCGCAGAAAATTGAAATCGTATGCGTTTACTTGTAGCTTTTGTTTTGGGATGTTTGACCATGCACATCGGATTTGGTCAAACGCAAGTCAGTGTAAAAATCAAGAAAGAAGTCAATGGACAAACCACCGTTGAAGAGAAATCATTTGACCTGCTTCCTGGTGAATCTTTGGAAGATGCATTGGTTAGAAACAATGTCGATAAAAAAGGCGCAAAAGAATTTTCTATCTCCATCGAAGATAAAAAGACAATTGATGAAAACGAGCGATTGAAGATGCAAGGCAAAAGACTTTCCCTTGAAGGATTGCCCTTTTTAGAAATGCCACCATTTGCTCCAAGGGCGTACTTGGGTGTGACATTGCGCAATGGGAAACATCACCCCGTTATTACAGACATAGCCGCACAATCTCCCGCTGAGAAAGCACACCTGCAAGCAGGAGATATCATTTGTAAAGTGGATGGGATTCCAGTGCATCGTTCAGAAGACATTGTAAACATCATCCGAGTTAAAAGCCCAAATGAAAGTGTTGTGCTAAAAATCAAAAGACATCACAAGCATCTCAAATTATGTGTTCCCCTTGAAGCGATTCAGTCTCCTCCTCTAGTTGAAGATTTCCCTTTTCCATTCGGCAATTTCCCAGAAATCAGAATTGAACAATTGGAATTCGATCAGAAGCCTTCTGCATTTTTAGGAGTGATCCCCAACAATGATTTTTCAGATATGGGCGTTAAAGTGGACAGTGTAATCGGAAATTCCGCTGCCGAAAAAATGGGACTATTGAAAAACGATATCATCATCGCCCTCAATGGCAATTCCATAGAAAATTTTGATGTTCTCAAAAATGTCATCAGCGAATCAATCCCAGGCGATGGATGTGAAGTAACCATCATCCGAGAAGAGAAAACATCGATTCTCAAAGGGAATTTTGGAAATAAAGCTTTGATTGAAAGAGATGGTTATCGCATTTACAGAAATGAAAAAGGGCTTGATGATCAAGGCCAAATCAACTTGGATTATGAATTCGATATGGATGAACTCGAAAAAATGGATTCTACCATGAACCTCAATATTACAGAAAATGGAATATTTATCGGAGAACCCAATGCAACGCGTCAAATGAGCTTGCACACCGTCAATGCAGAGGCGTTAAAGTCCATCGCCAATGAAAGTATTGCTCCATCCAGTTTTGAGCAACTTTCCTTCATGCCACAACCTCAAACTGAGTCTTTGGATATCATTCTCAAATCAGAAAAACCAACAAGCATTAGAGTTGTTGTCCAAGATAGCAAAAATGGAATTCTATTCAGTGATGAAAGGCCCAAGCCCATTCCATCCTATCAAGGTATGATTCGTTGGGCAGGGTGGGAAAAAGGATCCTACTATTTGATGATCTACCAAAATGAGAAATTGGTCATCATCAAAGAACTGAAAATTGACTAAATCAAATGAATGCTGGCAGAAGCAAATTCTGCAACAAATGAATTCAATGCCTCCCATGCGGAGGCATTGATATGATAAGATAGTTGACATGTGTCCGTTTGAAGAATACTCATTTTCTGGGCGTCATTGCTTTTCAAGTAAGTCAAGATTATCGGCATGTCCGCATAAGAACATAGGATTTCAAACGAAACTCTCCATTCTTTCTCAATGATCCCCGCCTCGTCAATAGCCAATTCTACGGCAGTGCGGTAAGCTTGAATCAAACCACCAGTACCCAATTTGGTTCCTCCATAATAACGAACCACCAAGGCTAAAACTTGTGTCAGTCCCGCAGACATCAAGGCGCCGGACATCGGTTTTCCTGCAGTTCCTGAAGGCTCTCCATCATCACTAAACTTAACAAAATCGCCTTTAGGTCCTAAACGAAAGGCATGACAGACATGCGTTGCATCGTGATAGTCTTGTTTGAATTGTTTGATGATCTCCTTGGCTTGTTCTTCTGATTGAATCTCAAAAACAAATCCCAAGTGTCTGCTTCCTAGCACACGATAATTTGAGGTTCCTGATTTTGCTATCGTCTTATAACATTGCATCAAGAAATCGGATTGAGCATCACACTGAATACGATAATCCCATTGGGATCTCTATCAAAGTACAATTTATCCAGTGCACCGAGAATATTGTTCGCACGGAAATAACTCGTGTGCAATTTATTTTCACCCAACAAAGACCATTGAATCGTGTAACTGCTCTCTTCTTCCTTGTGATATTGGACATATCGTAGCATTTGACGATAGGCCTCCATTTCAGAATCAGACTCAACTGTGTGAAACAAAAAAGATTGATTATGAATCGGATTAAAAGTAACCAATCGTAAGACCACCTTTCCCCGTTTCTTCTGAATTTGAAAACTTAAATTCTCACTTCCGATTCGAATATAACTTCCAATTTTCGCTTGAATTTGTGACTTCTCATCACCCACCTTTTTTGTCATATCAATGATTTTTATCCAAACTTTCGTATTCAGAATTTTGACTCAAATACTCGGGAATAAATGCCTTTAATTTACCCACCAATGCATGGTTATTCTGTTCTTTGAACAAGGCAACCAATTCGTTCACCCATTGCTCAACAGACTCCCATTCGTAGTCTCTAACTTTGGCAATCATAATTTGATGGTGACTTGTCGGCAAGGTAGTTTCTTCCGAACTCAGCACCTCTTCATACAACTTTTCTCCAGGTCGCAATCCTGTAAAGACAATATCCATATTGACACCATATTGAAAACCAGAAAGCTGAATCATTCGCTTGGCCAGATCAACAATCTTCACTTTCTCTCCCATGTCAAATACAAAAATCTCTCCTCCGCTTCCCATCTCTCCTGCCTGCAATACCAACTGCACTGCTTCCGGGATGGTCATAAAAAAACGGGTAATTTCCGGATCAGTAACCGTAATGGGTCCTCCATTCTCAATTTGCTTCTTGAAAATTTTCACCACTGACCCATTGCTACCCAGCACATTTCCGAACCGAGTTGTAATAAAAGCCGTTGAAGCTTTTTTATTGAATGATTGCACATAAATTTCGGCCGCTCTCTTGGAAGCACCCATTACGTTGGTCGGATTTACGGCCTTATCCGTACTAATCATCACAAACTTTTCTACACCAAAAGCTACAGACAAATCTGCCACAATTTTCGATCCCATCACATTGGTGAGAATAGCCTCAGAAGGATTGTTTTCCATCAAAGGAACGTGTTTGTATGCTGCTGCATGAAACACAACATGTGGATGAAAAGCATCAAAAACGCGCGACATCCTTTCTGGCTTGCGAACATCGGCCAACACATATTCCACCAATGAAGACTTGAGTTCATTTTCCAATTCAAACATTGGGGTTTCTGCTTGATCCAAAGCGATAATCTTCGATGGCGAAAATTGAATCAACTGACGCACGATTTCACTTCCGATACTTCCGGCTGCTCCTGTCACCAAGATCACTTTCCCTTTTATCCAGGCATCCACAGCACCTTGATCGGTATGGATTTCATTTCTACCTAAAAGCTCTTCTATCGCCACTTCTTTCATCGGCGTAGCCTGTAACTGTCCCATGATCCAATCTTTGGAGGATGGCACTTCCAACAATTTCAAACCAACATCACTGGCCTTTTTGATCCAGTTGGAACGATATGGCTTTTCAGATTCTTCCAGCGCCAAAACGACTTCTTGCGCATTGGCCGTTTGGATGATGTGTTCCCAATCTTTTTCAGATTGTATTAAAACACCCTCGAGTCGGTTGCCTTTCCATTGCTGAGAAGGATCAATCCAAGCCACTATTTGTTTGCTTCCATTTTTACTCTCTTCCATTACGCGCTTAGCTGTCCGCGCTAACTCTCCGGAACCAATCAAAATAACTCGCTTTTTTTCCTCTTTGGCGTCTTTCACAGCCACTTGATAAGACCATTTGACGCCAGCTCGAAAAACGAGCAACGCAAAGAGGGAAAAAACATACGAGATGATGATGATTGATTTGGGCACAAAAAACAAATTGTCTGAATTCCAGAGTGGTCTGCAAACATTGATAACCATCAACAAAGTAGATGCAAGTGTCAAAACTATAAAAATTCTCTTCACCTCTTGCAAACCTGAATAGCGAATGATTCCAGCATGTGTATTGCCTGCAAGAAAAGCTGCCGCATGCACCAAACAATAAATCGGAAAAAAACGAACGGCCAATTCCCACTCGTCATAAGGCGGGTGGAACTCGAATCGAACCAAATAAGCAGTAATAAAAGCAAAAGAAACCCCGATGACATCTACCATGTAGATAATCCATCGGGGCATTGTATTTTGAGGCAATAACGACATTACCTATCTTCCCAAAACTACAGCGCTAGCGCCACCGCCACCATTGCAAATGGCTGCACCGCCCCATTTGCCATTGTTGTTGTTCATGATGTGGATCAAAGTAACCAAAATTCTTGCGCCTGAACAGCCCAGTGGATGGCCCAAAGAAACAGCTCCACCATTGACATTGACTTTGCTTGCATCCAAATTCATTTTCTGAATATTGGCCAATCCAACAACTGAAAATGCCTCATTCAACTCAACAAAATCCAAGTCTGTTACTTGTACACCTGCTTTGGCCGCTGCCTTTGGCAATGCCAATGCGGGCGTTGTGGTAAACCATTCTGGAGCTTGCTCTGCATCCGCATATCCTTTAACTTCCGCCAATGGAGTTAAACCCAGCGCATTCATTTTTTCTTCACTCATCAAAACCAATGCAGCTGCCCCATCGTTCATAGTAGAAGCATTGGCAGCTGTGACTGTGCCCTCTTTTACAAACGCTGGTTTCAAACCTGGGATTTTATCAAAAGCAACGTTTTTATACTCCTCATCTTCTGCCACCATCACAACATCACCTTTACGACCTGTTACAGGAACTGCAACAATTTCATTGCTGAATTTTCCTGCAGCCCATGCAGCTTGCGATTTTTTATATGAATCAATTGCAAATGCATCCTGATCTTCACGTGAGAAATTACACTCTTTTGCACAAAGTTCCGCCGCATTTCCCATTGGGTAATTGTGATATACATCTGTCAAACCATCTTTGGCCAAACCATCGATCATTTGAACATTGCCATATTTATTTCCCCAACGGTTGGTAGGAACATAATAAGGAACTTGCGACATGTTTTCCATTCCACCGGCAACCACTACATCGGCATCACCGCATTGAATGGCCTGTGCTGCCATCATAACAGCCTTCATACCTGACGCGCAAACTTTGTTCACGGTAGTACATTGAACTGCGTTAGGTAATCCTGCAAACATAGCTGCTTGACGTGCTGGTGCCTGGCCTAAATTGGCTTGTAAGACACTACCCATAATTACTTCCTGCACTTCATTTGGATCGAGACCTATTTTCTCAACTGCACCTTTGATGGCCACAGCACCCAATTGTGTAGACGATACGGAAGACAATGCTCCGCCAAAACTTCCCATCGGTGTTCTAACCGCAGAAACAATAAATACTTTTTTCATAATCGTTGTATTGCGGCAAAGGTCGGCATGAAAAGCCCTGATTCCAAATCTGAAAAGCGTTAACAAGTATTGAAAATATAATCTACTCTTTTTTCGTTTAAGTGATTACTTTCGAAATACAATCTTTACTATGCGCATATTATCAATCATTGCTTTGTTCATCGGCCTTTGCGTGAATTCTGTTTCGGCTCAAAAGGTGGTCAACTTTTCTACGGATAAAGAAGAATTTATCAAGCAACTTTCAGGCTTGTTCAATGAACAGCGAAAAGGAAGTGGAAAAGAGATTATTGAGAAACAATTCGAACCCCTTTGGGTGAAAAATCCAGCATTTTCTCCAGACCAAGAAAAGAAGATCATTGAGACCTTGGACTTGATGTTGGATTTAAAGGTGAAGATTTTTCCAGATTTCGAAAAATACATCCTCTGTTTGGTGGCAATGCACGAAAAGGCCATACCAGCTCCGCAATTCATGCCCTGGCACCAGGTCATTTACTCCATCCTAACTGATAAGAAAAACAAAAGACACATTTCTGTATTCCTAGAAACTTCATTGGATTTTTTCCAAGACCAAGCCATTTATACTTCGGAAGCGGTCAGCTGGAAAGCGATAAATGGTGCGTATACCTTCAAAATGGACTCCGTCCCACACATCGATTTTGAGAATGTCAAATTGCTTTGCATCAGTAAGGGAGATAGTTCCGTCATTCATCATACTAAAGGCTCATTCTACCTGGCCTCTTCACGCTTTGTTGGAAATGGCGGAACGGTCAACTGGAAAAGAGCTGGTTTGGATGAAAACTCTACCTACGCGGAAATTAAAAAGTACACCATTAAAATCAAGACCACTAGCTACATTGCCGATAGCGTAACCTTCTACACCACCTACTTCAACAAACCGTTGGTAGGTCGATTAACAGAAAAAATCATCGCGGGTAAAGATGCGGAGAGTGCCAACTATCCCAAATTCGAATCCTATTCACAGCGATTTGAAATTGAAAATATCGTTCCGGGTATTCATTATGCCGGTGGATTCACCATGAGCGGTGCTAAGTTCAATGCATCCGGAACCATTGAAAATCCAGCAAAATTGATTTTCACCAAGGAGAACAAACCATTCCTCATTATCACAGGACAATTCTTTGAGTTGAAACCAGAACGCTACATAGCAAATCACGTCAAGGTGAAATTTTTAGTGGAGCAAGATTCAATCACCCATCCAGATTTGAACATGAACTTCACCATCAAGAGTCGCGAATTGACTTTAAATAGAACAGAGTTAGGACTTTCCAAAAGTCCCTATACCGACACCTATCACAACACTGATTTGTACTTTGAGTCAATATTATGGATGATTGATGACCCCATGATTTATTTCGGTCCCGCAAAAGGAAGTACCATGAAAACAGCGGCATTCGAATCCAATACATTTTTTAGTAAGAAGCGATTCACTGCATTAATGGGAATTTCCAGCACCAATCCATTGCATGAAATTGAGCAGTCTTTTAAGAAATTAGGTGCCAAACAAATGACGACCCGTCAATTGGCTGAATTGACGCGCTATGCTGAAGAAGAATGGCATTTGGTAATCATCGATTTGTCCAACAAAGGATTTTTATTGTACGACATCGATAATCGAATTATCAAGCCATTACCGAAGATGTACAATTACATTCTGAACTACGAAGGCCGAAAAGATTATGACATCTTACAATTCAATAGCGAAGTAAGTCGCGGGGAGAATGCGATTTGGAATCTAACCAACAATGACATCAACTTAAAGGGAATCCAAATGTTCTACATCAGCGACTCTCAAAAAGTGGCCGTTTATCCGCGTAAGCAAGAATTGTTGTTGAAGAAAAATAGGAACTTGGTATTTGACGGAATCCTAAAAGCTGGAAACCTAGAGTTCATGGGTAGCAACTACTATTTCGACTATGAAAAGTTCCATGTCGAGATGAACAAAATCGATAGTTGTCAGATTTATATCAACGACGAAAGTCAACCCAAAGACCAATATGGTGAATACCCAAAAATCAAGATTAAAAGTAAAATCAAAAACATCACAGGTGTCTTATACATCGATGCTCCTTCCAATAAAAGCGGAGCCAATTCCAAAAAATATCCCCACTACCCTTACGTAACGACAACTAAAAATTCTTTTGTTGATTGGGAAAGTCATCGTATTCAGAATGGACGATATCCCAAGGATAAATTTTACTACAACTTAGATCCATTCACACTAGACTCGCTGGATAACTTCAGAACCAGCAATGTCAAGTTCAATGGCGTGCTCGTCAGTGCCGGAATATTTGAAGATATCAATGAGCCCTTGATTCTGATGGACGACAATTCGTTGGGTTTCAAAAGATCAACTGGAGTCGCTGGTTATCCTGCCTATCGAGGCTTCTCAAATGTCGTCGCTGATTTGACGTTGAACTATAGCGGCTTGCAAGGAAAAGGAAAACTAACCTATTTGACTTCCAAAACAGAATCGGATGCATTTGTGTTTTTACCTGATGAGACCAAAGGAAAAACAACTTCATACACTTTGAGCGAAAAAGCAACAAAACCCGAAGTCCCCAAAACCTCTGTCGCAGTTGCTCAAATCAACTATTTCCCCAAGCAAGAGCGTTTGATGATTACCACAATCGATGAGCCCATGCAGTTTTTTGAGAAAGAAGCTACCTTCAAAGGAGCCACCACATTAAAACCTGAGGGGTTGAGCGGCAAAGGGAAAATGGACTTCTACAATGCCACACTCACTTCTGATCACTTCAAATACGACAGAAGAAAAATCAACGCCGACACCTCTTCTTTGGCTATAGCTGGAAAAGACATGAGCAATGCCCTTTCGTTTTCAACGGATAATGTGCAGGCAAAGGTTGACTTTGATAAAAACATGGGACATTTCATTTCGAACACCGGTGAAAATAAAATCACCTTTCCGACCAACCAATATGTGTGTTTCATGGATGAATTCACTTGGTACATGAAGCAAGATCAATTGGAAATGAAATCATCACGAGATGCCAACGCTGACGTTATCATCAATGCAGAAGAACGAAAACGATATTCTAACTTTTATTCTATAGCTGCGGGTCAAGACTCTCTCAATTTTCTAGCCCCACGTGCAAAATTCGACTTGGCTAAAAACATCATTACTTGCTCAAAAATCAACCATATTGTTGTTGCAGATGCCAAAATAATTCCCGACAGCGGCATGGTTGTCATTGAGAAATTTGCGAACATGCGTAAGCTGTATCGTGCGCAAATTGTCACCAATATTGTTACGCAATACCACAGCCTTTTCAATGCCGAATTAAAAATAGAAGGGAGAAGAAAATATGCTGGTTTCGCAGATATGAATTACACCGATGAGAATGGACAAACACAGTTGATTCATGTATCAGAAGTCAAATTAGATACGGCCTATACAACCGTTGCCAAAGGTGTTATCAATGAAGACCAAGGATTTCATCTATCTCCTCAGTTTGCATTTTATGGCAAATACAATTTGAACGCGAATCAAAAGCACTTGTTTTTTGATGGTGGTGTCAAGTTGGAACATTCCTGCGAGAATTTAGAAAAATCGTACTTCAAGTTTGCCTCACCCATCGACCCTCTGGACATTTTTATTCCTGTTGACACCTTGGTGAAAGACATCGCTTCCGTCAAATTAGGAGTTGGTATGATGATCAAGACAACCAGTCCACAGCAAGTTTATCCAGCCTTCTTGAGTCCGAAAATGAGTAGCTCAGATACCCCGTTAATGGAGGCTAGTGGATTTTTGCACTATGATAAAAACACGAAGAAATTCTATATCGGAAGCAAGCCAAAAATCATTCAACCCAAACTTCCTGGAAATTTAATTGAGTTGGTTAGCAATAATTGCGATGTCAATGCAGACGGAAAATTTGAATTTCATGCGAGAACAGGATTGGTCAAACTTTCCAATTACGGGAAAGGCCAATTGAAGAAGGCGGACAATAGTTTAAGCATACAAACCTCCTCAATCTTAACCTTCCCTATGGATGAAGGTGCCATGAAATTGATCGCTGAAAACCTAGAAAAAAACACCGATCTTCCTGCAATTGATGTGACCACTACACAATTTGAAAAAAGCTTGGCCGAGGTCTTGGGTGTGGAAAAATCAGACCGCATCATTACAGAGATGAGTCTATCTGGTCAATTGAAAAAAATACCTGAAGAGCTACAGAAAACTTTTGTCTTTGCCGACCTGAAATGGGTTTGGGATGTGAACTCTGAAACTTTCCATACCACAGGTCCCATCGGAATTGCTTCCATGGACAAAAAACAAGTTTTCAAATACGTCACTGGTAAGATTGAAATTGAAAAAAGAAAGACAGCTGATGTGATGAGACTTTATATTGAAATTGATCGCAGCACGTGGTATTACTTCGAATACAAATTGGGGGCAATGACGGTCATCTCAGCAGATGCCGACTTCAATAAAATATTGACTGAGATTAAAGATGATAAGAAGAAATTTGAAGAAGGAAAAGAGAAATATCAATATCAATTGTTATTGACGAAAAAGAAAAGAGATGACTTTAGATCTCGATTCCCAGACGACTTCCCTCAGTAGTTAATTGTTGCGTTTCAATTTGTTTTTCCAGCCATCAATTAGTTCTTGCATGACATCAAAGTCAGTCTGAAAAACAACACCTACCCCTTGTGTATAGGGTGTCTGTTGGGTGGATACATTTCGGTAATTATTGCTCTCATTGTAAGCGATGAGTTTTAGCTTACCATCTTTGTCTAACAAGTATTCAACCTTGACATCACCAATATAATTGGAGGGTTGTTGGTTGGTTGCATTGCCTTTTGACACGCCAAAGTTTCCACTTAACTGTACACGGTTGTTGAATAGCTGTGTACTCAACGCTAAAGCTATTTCATCATTCGAAATCTGATCACCTGAACGATAATTAAATCCTAAGTTGAAATCATCACTGATTTGGCTGAGCCAATTGGAAATTTGACTAGACAACAACTCCGTACTATTGGCTACAACACCAAAATTTGTTTCTGTTTTGACAATGTTCGGAGGACTCACAAATTGTCTCAACACCAACAATGCAAACGCTTGGCGGTTTCTTTCTTGTTCAGTGGAAACGACACTTTCAAATCTACTTTTTGTCATAGGATCCACAGTAGGCAACTGAATATTGAAATCCACACCAGGGTTCATCATTTTTCCACTAAGATTCATAATTAAGTCCACTGGAACGCGCTTTCCGTTGGAATTTACATCCACCAACACATCACTTAGCGAGGCATTCACCTTGTAAATAGCGGCTATTTTTAATTCTGCGTTATAAGGATCACCATACCATGAAATTGTTCCTCCAGGCTGGACTTGAAAGTCTTTGTTGATCAAATTTTTCAGCGTGAACAAATAGTTTCCCGACGAAATTGCAATCTGCCCATACATATCAAATGTTGACAATTTAGAAATCCCCATGGAAATGTGCCCTGTTCCCTTTCCGCGCATAACATCACCAACAGCCTCATCAAAAATTATGGCCAAATCAGCATCCTCTGTTACATCGATTTGTATATTTAAATTAACGCCAGACAAATCCAACTTATCATCTTTTTTCAATGATGATTTGTTCTTTTGAACAAAACGGATGAACTGCCCCATTTCTACATCCTGGGATGAATTCATTGGCAAAATGAGTTTTGTACCGGCCGCTGTTTTCAGTGCAACTTCCAAATCCAATTTCTCAAGATCACCTTTCAATTTAAAATAGCCCGTTGCATTACCCTTACCGTAGTAGTCTGAATTATCATCTGCGGTGGTATTGAGAACACGTATGGGTTCCTTTTCCATGTCCATCAACAAATCAAAACTCCACTTTTGGAAGACTTCATGACCAATCTCGCCCGTTAGCATTCCCTTGCCCCCCAATTCATCCACAAATTCAACCTCATCAAAAATAAACCGATTGGGTTCTATCCAAATTCGATCTGAAATTTTATAGGCTGTTTTCAAATAATCAACTTGAATAACACCCTCAGAAACATTGCCATATCCATGAAGCTGTGGTTCTTCGATTTGCCCTGTAATCTTGATATGACCATCAATATACCCTTTAGTTACAATAATCTGTGAATCCACAAAAGACCCAATAAAAGCCAAGTCTAAATCGTCACAATCAACGTCAATATCCAAGGGCGAAATGGTATCAAAAGGCATATATGCCCCTTCAAATTGCAACGTTTTCTTATCCTTGTTCTCGATACTTCCCTCCAATTCAACAGCCTGCAGATAATCAACCCATTGGCTTTTTAAACACACATCTCCATAAATTACCTTGTTGACCCCAAAATCGGACATCGAAAGATCCCCATTAAAATCTGGATCATCCAGAATACTAACACAAGAGACATTCCCATCTAGCACGCCTTGAAATTGAACATCTTTAGGCATGAAGGCATTGAGTATGTCAAAATTAACATGGGTAAAAGATGCAATCAAAGGAGTTTCATGATCACCCGCAATACCTCCATGCAAAACGATGTGCTGCCAATCACTTCGCATTTCCATGCCCTTGAACCAGAGGATATCATTTTCATAAAGAACGGAAGCGCCATAATCCATAATCCATTTTTCTCTTTTGACACGAAAATCGCCCCGATAAAACTCAAACAAGATTTTGTCCTGATCAAATGTCAATTGGCCTCCAAAATCACCTTCATGCATCGTTGAATCATTGCCCCATACCCAATCCGTGTATATCAACTCACCTTCCGAGCGAGCATCCAAGGACAAATGATCAAATTGCACACCACCCGTTTTGATGCTATCCGCCTGAATCGTTGCATAAACGAAGGCGTCCGGTTTCTGGAAATCGCAAACCAATCCATAAAAAGAAGTTCCGGCATAAGCCATGGTATCTGCCGTGAAAAGTCCCTCAAAAAAATCCTTGCTCTCATCAACCTCCATTCTGATTCGCGCATTCTGAGAAATGCCCAAATCTCCAAGAAATGCTTGATTAATCTGGCTGAAATCCAAAATCTCAAAAGACAAATCAAATTTTTGTGGTTTGTGGGCAGCCACTTCCCAATCGTACTGGGGTAACACTTTCGAAATAATGTTCATCACCGAGGCAGGAAGCGAATAAAGGTCAACATCCCCATTGATTTCGCCAATGGCGATGTCCGAATTCAAAGCCACTTTGAGCTGTTGATCACGAGAAACCGTCAATGATAAATAATCCAAGATATAATCTCTTGAATTGGAGCAGTACATTACATTTTTAAGTTCCAACTCCCCGACAAGGTCTTCCCAACGAATACCATGAATATCCATGGAAGCCTCACCACTGATAGCACTGTAAGGCACTTGAGGAAACGCTCCAATCGCCTTGACATTGAAATGTTCCACATTTAAATTGCAGATAATCTCCGGAACTTTTTTGGAGAGATCACATTGCCCAACAAACTGAAGATGTGCATTGGGATCATCAACAACAATGTCGCCCAGAAAAAACCGATTGGCCAAATCGCCATTCAATTGGATTCCTCCAAATGTGTAGCCTTTGTATCGTAAGGCACTCAATTCACCATCTACAGTCATCTGAAGATTGGCGAGCTCAAAACCCTTTCCTTCTATATTCAAATCACCCGAGATATACTCCCAATCGGCATTGCCGTAATATTTCCCCAATTGAAAATTTTCAGCTTGCACAAAACCAGTGAAAGATTGACGATCCCCCCAATCAGCCTCTACATCGCCCTGCAAAAGACCTAAGTCCGTTGTTAATTCACCATACAATCTCCAATCTGTACCATCACCATGCACATGGCCTTCATAATCGATCAAACCCAGTGTTTCTATATTGGAAGGAACCGAGATTTCTTTACCTGTCCAAAGTGACAAGGTTTTGATATCCCTTGCGTCTGTCAAAAGTTGATTCACATCAACATCCAATTGCAATTTGTTATTATCAAAAAGATGGTTCACATCGCCCTTTAAAGCGGCGTGGCTTAACATTCCAACGCGTACATCAGCGGATTGAATGTTGAGGTGATTGAGCGTTCCTTTAAAATTCAATTGGACTTGAATGTCATTCTTCCAATTTTGAGCGGGTTGATAAAAATAACGAAGCTCTGATAGATTCAATGGATAGCCCGTTAATTGCGCATCCCAATGCACATCTTCGATAAATGACGATTGACCTTTCTTGTCCCAATTTAGTTCAACATCTCCAGACAAGTTATTTTGTGCTGTTTTGATTTGACATTCATGAAGGCTGATGGCTGTGGCTTTTCCAGAGGCCGCAGCACTTAATGAATTCAGCTGTAAGCCACTCTTCTCTTCAGCGCTCATGTCAAATATGCGACATTGCCATTTGTGAGGCGACCATAAAATATCTTGAAATTGACCTGTACAATTCTTAACTGAAATGTGGTTCACATCAAACATACCCATGGGACTTCTTTCCCCCAACGCTTCCCAAATAAATGTGCCGTTTGTCACCATCAAATTGGCCAACTGTATTTGAAAATGGCTTTGTGCAGTATCCTCCGGTTGGTTGCGATATTGATCGATAATAAAATCAAAGTTCCAACTTGAATCAGCCATTTGACGACCTTTGAAGTAGGGTTGATCCAAAACCAAAGACTCTACGCGCCAACCATCCTCAAATGTCCATTGGTAAGAAGCTATTGACAGGTCTTTCATGGAACAAAGCGTATCGCGACTTTGATCAAATATCACCACATTGTCGAGGTGCATATCCAATCCCCAATCAAAATAAAACGACTCCACAAAAACTTCCGTCTTCCACGCATAACTAAGATAACCAGCAACCCATCGAGCAATTGCAGTTTGAAATTGAGGAACTTTGAGCAACCCAATAAGCAACAGCGTTGGCATAAACACCAACAAAGATGCGATTAAAGTTCTCTTCCTCAATTTTTGTCCCATGTAACCACAAATTTAGGTCTAAGACCGCACTTGGACTATATAATCTTGGAAAATATCACTCCTTCTTTTAATGCAAATGGAGAACGTAGAACCTTTTGAAATGGGTGAATATCCAAAACGTACTTTACCAAGTAACAAGACAACGGCATATATTCAGCCCGTATTGTAGGTATTACGGGGTTTTTTAATCTTTCTTCCAATGTGCTTCCCATCATCTGCATATAAATTGAAGAAAGTGAAGCGATCGGTATCTCTTGGGCTCGCTCTTCATCAATTGGCGTGGTCGATTTCTGCATTTGTTGATGCAATGCCAAAAGTGTATCAAAAGATCCACTCGAACCCACCAGTGTATCACAAGGAAACTCCTTCAACGCCGATTTAAGATCTGCCAATTGCTCATCCAATATCGATTTAAAACCTTGTAAATCTTGTTGCGAAATTCTCGACTTGGGTTGGATTTGTTCAAACAATCTACTCACACCCAAAGGATAGCTCTTTCGCCATACATCCTGTCCATTTTGGGAGATGATAAACTCTGTTGATCCTCCGCCAATGTCCATAATCAAAGCATTTAATCCATCCAAATGTAAACTCTGACGTACACCTTGAAAAATCAAGTTGGCTTCCTCATCTCCAGATATTACATTCACCTTCCAACCAGTCAACGATTTAATTTTATCGATGAAAACAGATGCATTTTTAGCATCTCTCAATGCCGATGTAGCAAATACAAAATTGCGCTCTACACCAAACGTTTTGCACACCAAATGGTATTGAACCAACGCATCTATTCCCCTTGCCATTCGGGCTGAAGTAATGAGTTTGTCAGCAAATCCGCCAGCACCAATCTTGACTGGAATTTTATTCGAAAACAATAACTTCCACTTGCCCTCCTCTAACTGACCTATGAGCAAATTAAAAGTATTGGTGCCACAATCTACTATCGCAAAAGGCGCACTGCTCATGGGTTGTAGCGAATCCATTTCCACAATTCTCTATAGCTCGCCTTTTTGCCATACATCAAAATACCAACTCGATAAATGCGTCCTGCAAGTGCTATGAAGGCTATAAAAGTGATGACCAATATTGCCATTGACAACAATATCATAGTGACTGATGTGGTACTCATTGTCGCCTTAACCATCATCACCACGGGACTGGTTAATGGGAACAAAGCAAAGAAATTACCTGCACCACTCTCTGGATTGTCAATCAACATTGCCGAAACAATATATCCAAAAACCAATGGCAATGATACCGGAAGCATAAACTGTTGGGTATCCGTCTCACTGTCAACAGCCGCACCAATAGCAGCAAACAAAGAAGCATACAGAAAATATCCTCCGATAAAATAGAAGATAAATAAGCTGATCATCAACGTCCAATTGATTTGAAAAAACCAATTGATCGCTTGATTATTCATCAACTCAGCCATCATAGCGGCCTGTCCTCCTCCCGTTTGAATCATTTGCGCATTTTCCACCACTGCAGCACCTCCCGCAATTTGAGATGAAAAGAAAGAAATTCCTACAGTGGCAACGATTGAGGATAAAATCACCCACATCAAAAATTGCGTCAATCCTACCAGGCCAATACCGATGACCTTACCCATCATCAGTTGAAAAGGTTTGACAGAACTAACAATCACCTCTACAATTCGATTCGTCTTTTCCTCAATAACGCCGCGCATTACCTGCACGCCATACATGAAAATAAACATGTAAATCATAATAGCGAAAACGAAGCCAATCACCGCTTTCTCCTGGGTTTTATCCTCCTCTCCTAAGTTGGCCACATTGATGTCTGCAAAAGAGACATTCATCTTGGCGCGCTTGTATTTCTCGTAATCCAACTGCAAGCTATCTACAACGCGAAACCTTTCTAAAGAAATCTCTAAATCATCCCCCACCTTGCGTTGAACCGATTCGCCTGGAAATTTCTTGTAATAAAAATTGCATTTCCCATCGTTGATCGTCACATCATCTACCTGCAGCATCACCTGATATTGCCCCTCTTTAAATTCTTCAGGAGTAACTTCCTTTCGGGTAAATGAATAAATGATGCGTTCATCATCTTTGAATTGATCGACAAATCTTGGATAGAGCGTCTGATTGGCGCTGTCCACGCGCGTAATCACAGCGTAAGGGTCTACGACAAGAACCTGGTAAACAGACTTGTCATTCATGGTCACGGCAATCGCCCCAAACATCAATCCTGCAAATAAAAGCGGCCCCAAAAATGTCATGATTAAAAACGACTTTTTCTTTACTCTGCTTAAATATTCACGCTGAATAATCAAAAGAATTTTATTCATAGTTCTTGCTGTTTTTGGGTTACTGCTTGGATAAAAATTTCATGCATATCGGGAACCAATTCACGGGCAGAAAGAATTTCGCTGTTTTGCATGACCGATCGCAAAAGATCGTTCAATTTTAATTCTCCATGTATTTTAATTTTAGCCTTATTGAATCCATCCAACACCTGGTGATCCATCAATTCAAATTGATGACCCAAAGCGATGCCCAATTCCATGGCAGTTCCAATGTATTCTATTTCGTAAAGATGTTGCTTAAACTGGTTTTTGACCTGCTTTACAGGACCGCTTAGAATGAGATTGGATTGATGAATCAAACCAATTTCATCGCACAATTCTTCGACACTTCCCATATCATGGGTAGAAAGGATAATCGTCGCTCCCAGTCCTTTTAACCGCAACATCTCCTCGCGGATTAATGCCGCATTGATGGGGTCAAAACCACTAAAGGGTTCATCCAAAATCAAAAGCTCTGGCTCATGCAGAATGGTTGTAATAAATTGAACCTTTTGCGCCATTCCTTTTGAGAGATCCTCGATTGTCTTGTTCCACCAAGCCATGATATCAAATCTCTCGAACCAATACGTCAAGCGCTTCACAGCCTCTTGTTTGCTTAGCCCTTTCAATTGGGCCAAATAAACGCATTGCTCTCCAACTTTCATTTTTTTGTAAAGCCCACGTTCCTCTGGCAAATAGCCAATATGAGCGATATGCTCAGGACGCAAAGTTTCCCCTTTAAAGATCACCCTTCCCTCGTCAGGAGCGGTAATTTGATTGATAATCCGAATCAAACTTGTTTTACCCGCACCATTGGGTCCCAATAAGCCAAAAACATGACCAGTTTGAATTTCCAAATTGATGTTTTGTAAAGCCACATGACTCCCATAACGTTTGGAAACTTCTTGAATTGACAAAAGCGTAGACATATGGCAAATCTAAAGAGATTTGCTTACACTCCTTTCAATGGTCTGTGTTATATTTGCGTCTTATCATTTAAGAATAAAAAAATGAATATTGCAGTCATCGGAACAGGATATGTCGGATTGGTTACTGGAACTTGCTTTGCAGAAACCGGTAACAAAGTAATTTGCGTCGACATCAATGAGGAGAAAGTCAATGCCATGAAGCAGGGACAAATTCCGATTTATGAGCCCCACTTGGACGTTTTGTTCGAAAGAAATATCCGTGAAGGTCGATTAAAATTCACAACGAATTTAGAAGATGCTGTAGAACAAGCTCAAATCATTTTCTTAGCATTACCAACGCCTCCAGGCGAAGATGGAAGTGCTGATTTGAGTTATGTTTTGAAAGTTGCAGATGACTTGGGTTGGATTATCAAGGATTACAAAGTGATAGTAGACAAGTCTACGGTTCCTGTTGGTACTGCTGAAAAAGTGCGAGATGCAGTGGCGCGAAAAGCGCAAGTTCCATTTGATATCGTCAGCAATCCTGAATTCTTGAGAGAAGGATTTGCAGTGGATGACTTCATGAAGCCAGATCGAGTAGTTGTTGGTACTTCAAGCGACAGAGCCAAAAAAGTAATGGAGGAATTATACAAACCATTCGTTCGCCAAGGAAATCCTTTGATTTTCATGGACGAGCGCTCTGCTGAATTGACTAAGTATGCTGCTAACGCTTTCTTAGCGACTAAAATCTCATTCATGAACGAGATTGCCAATTTCTGCGAGAAAGTTGGTGCAGATGTCGATATGGTAAGATTGGGAATTGGAACAGACGAGCGTATTGGAAAGCGATTTTTATTTCCGGGTATCGGTTATGGTGGAAGCTGTTTCCCCAAAGATGTTCAAGCGCTTGCTAAAAGTGGTCTCGAAAACGGATATGAATTTAGAATTTTAAAAAGTGTCATGAAAGTCAACGATCGTCAAAAGACGGTTTTACTTTCTCCCATTATGGAACACTTTAAACAGCAATTGACCAAAAAGCGCATTGCGATTTGGGGATTGGCATTTAAACCAGACACCGATGATATCCGCGAAGCACCCGCTTTGTATATGATTGAACATTTATTGGAAGCTGGCGCAGATATCATTGCTTATGATCCTGAAGCGATGCCAAACGTCCAAAAACAAAAGAATTATCCCATTCAATATTCTGATGATCAATATTCATTGTTGCAAGATGTTGATGCGCTTTTGATTTGCACTGAATGGGGAATGTTTAGAAATCCAGATTTTGAATTGATGAAAAAATCAATGAAAAATCCAGTCATTTTTGATGGCAGAAATTTATATGAAAACAACAAAATGCGCGAATTGGGCTGGACCTATTTCAGCATTGGTCGTAATCCCATTCAATAAACCATGGCAAGAGTTTTAATTACAGGAGCCGCGGGCTTTTTGGGATCACACTTGTGTGACCGTTTTATCAAAGAAGGATTCGATGTTGTTGCAATGGACAACTTGATTACTGGAGACTTGAAAAATATCGAACATCTTTTCAAATTGCCTCAATTTGAATTTTACAATCACGACGTTTCAAAGTTTATTCATGTTGCTGGTCCTTTGGATTACATTCTCCATTTTGCGTCTCCAGCGTCTCCTATCGATTATCTCAAAATACCCATCCAAACTTTGAAAGTTGGTTCTTTGGGCACACACAATTGCTTGGGCTTGGCCAAAGAGAAGAATGCCAGAATCATTGTAGCTTCAACCAGTGAAATTTATGGTGATCCACATGTACATCCACAAGTGGAAAGCTATTGGGGAAATGTGAATCCTGTTGGCCCACGAGGTGTTTATGACGAAGCCAAACGTTTCCAAGAGGCCATCACCATGGCCTATCACACATTTCATGGAGTAGAAACAAGAATCGTTCGAATTTTCAACACATACGGTCCAAGAATGCGCCTGAATGACGGGCGAGTTTTGCCTGCCTTTATTGGCCAAGCATTGCGCGGCGAAGACCTGACCATTTTTGGAGATGGTTCTCAAACCCGCAGTTTTTGTTATGTGGATGATTTGGTAGAAGGAATTTACCGACTGCTCATGAGCGATTATGCAGAGCCCGTGAATATTGGCAATCCCGACGAAATCACCATCAAAGATTTTGCTGAAGAGATTATCAAATTAACAGGCACCAATCAGAAAGTTGTTTATCAACCTTTGCCTACTGATGATCCTAAGCAACGCCGTCCAGATATTACTTTGGCGAGAAAACTTTTGCATTGGGAGCCTAAAGTGCACCGCAGTGAAGGATTGAAAATAACATATGATTATTTTAAAACCTTGACCCAAGAGGAACTCAACAAAATTGAACACAAGAATTTCGAAAATTACAACCGCAAATAATGGGATACTTTGCGCATGAATCAGCTTTTGTAGATGACGGATGTGTTATCGGTGAGAATACCAAAATTTGGCATTTCTCGCACATTATGTCCAATTGTAAAATTGGCACAAATTGCAACATCGGCCAAAACGTCGTGATCAGTCCGGAGGTTGTATTGGGAAACAATGTGAAAGTCCAAAACAACGTTAGTTTGTATACGGGTGTTATTTGTGAAGACGATGTTTTCCTGGGCCCTTCTTGCGTATTTACCAATGTTATCAATCCGCGCAGCGCAGTTGTTCGCAAGTCTGAATATCGTCAATCAATTTTGCGAAAAGGAGTTTCTGTTGGAGCTAATGCAACAATCGTTTGCGGATATGAAATTGGCGAATACGCCTTCATTGGAGCTGGCGCTGTGATCACCAAACCCGTCAAAGCGTTTGCTTTAATGATCGGTAATCCGGCTCGCCATAAAGGCTGGATGAGCAAAATGGGACATAAGTTGCATTTCGATGAAACCGGACATGCAAAATGCCCTGAGTCAGGAGAAATGTATTTTTTAGAAAATGAAATAGTAACTTGTTTATCAGATAAATAATATGATTTACCAGCAATTAGTCAACAAAGAAAAAAGTTTGTGTGTAGTAGGACTTGGATACGTAGGTCTTCCGATCGCATTAGAATTTGCGAAAACCATCAAAGTTGTTGGTTTTGATATCAATGCTGAACGTGTTGAGATGATGAGAAATCACATCGATCCGTCTAACGAATTGTCCAAAGAAGATTTTGAGGGATGTGACATCAGTTTTACCAATCAATTGGAAGACTTGAAAGATGTCGGCTTTTTCATAGTTGCGGTACCAACACCCATCAACAACATGAACTTACCTGATTTGGGGCCTGTCATCAGCGCATCAAAGACCGTAGGAAAGGTGTTGAAAAAAGGAGATTACGTTGTATACGAAAGCACTGTATATCCTGGATGCACCGAAGATGATTGCGTTCCAGTCTTGGAAGAATTATCCGGTTTGAAAATGGGAACTGACTTCAAAGTAGGATACTCTCCTGAGCGTATCAACCCAGGTGACAAAGTCAACACATTGAGAAGCATTGTAAAGATTGTAAGTGGATGTGATGCAGAGAGCTTGGATCAAATTGATTTAGTGTATAAACTGGTTATCGACGCTGGTCTTCACAGAGCGGCATCCATTAAAGTAGCTGAAGCTGCAAAAATTATTGAAAACACACAACGCGACGTCAATATTGCCATTATCAATGAGCTCTCTTTGATTTTCAATCGCATGGGCATCAACACATATGATGTTTTAGAAGCTGCTGGAACCAAATGGAATTTCTTGAAATTTCAACCCGGTTTGGTAGGCGGACATTGTATTGGAGTTGACCCCTATTACTTGGTATATAAAGCAAAGAAAATGGGCTATTACTCCAAAGTAATCTCATCTGCGCGTTATGTGAATGACTCCATGGGATCATACGTCGGAAAGCAAACCGTGAAGAAAATCATGGAAATGGGACGCAATGCCCTTGAGTCGAAAGTATTGGTCATGGGTGCCACTTTCAAAGAAAATGTAAGCGATATTCGCAATTCTAAAGTTGTAGATATCATTCGTGAATTAGAGAGTTTCTCCGTTCAAGTTGACATCATCGATCCACATGCTGATAGCGCAGAACTACAACATGAGTATGGATTCAGTTTGGTGAATGAAGCCACTCCTAACACATACGAAGCTATTATCATCGCGGTTTCCCACAATGAATATTGCAACCTCGATGAAGCCTATTTAAAATCTTTGATGAAAGATGGTAAAGGGGTTGTCATAGACATCAAAGGAATGTATCGAACACGAATTCAAGATTTGAATTACTGGAGTTTATAAAATTTTATTTTATGAAAAAATTACTGATTTTCACTCTGCTTTTCAGCACGGTCGGGTTAGGATTTGCGCAAACTCAACCTGTTTTTTCTATCGATTTACCAGCCAATGTCCTGGTAATCACAGAAGACAAAAGAACCCCGCAAAACCCTATTGTTGAGGGGAACATCACTGTTATTACCCAAAAAGATATACAAAAACTACCCGCCAGAAATGTAGCGGAAGTGTTGATGACCGTGGCCGGAGTAGACGTAAGAAGCAGAAATCCTTTAGCCCAAAACGATATCAGTTTGTATGGCGCCTCTTTTGATCAAATTTTGATTTTAATCGATGGAATTCCGATGCGCGATCCACAAACGGGGCATCACCAAATGAATCTTCCCGTTGACCTTTCGCAAATTGCGTCGATACAAGTTTACAAAGGATCAGCTGCACGAATTTTCGGAGCAGGTGCGCTTGCCGGTGCTATCAATATCGTTACCATTGAACCAGGTTCTCAAAAAGTAAATGTTCTATCGCAATGGGGAAGTAATTTTCAAAAGGACTCTGTTTCCGGGGAACAATACATCTCCAACATTCAGCAAATTGGATTGGGATTTAAGAAAAATCAATGGGGAAATAATGTCCAGTTTCGCCGCGTTTACAGCAATGGATACGCCTACAATACAGGTGTCGAACAACAAAGTATTTTCAGCAATAGCCGTTGGAGAAGTAACGATGGAAAGTCACAAATACAAATCATCAACGGTTATTTGAATAATACTTTTGGAGCCAAAGATTTCTATGCCTCTCCATGGGATAAAGAAGCCAAAGAACAAGTAGAAACTTACTTTACGGGCATCAACGGTGCAACTAAAATCGGCAATTGGCAAATCGTTCCTCGGGTCTATTACCGTTACAATCATGATCATTATGTTTTCATTCAGGACGATCCCTCCTACTACCAAAATCATCACTTCAGCACAACCGGTGGAATAGAACTTCATGCTTCGACTGCCAACCGCTGGGGGCTATTTGGGACTGGAATAGAAAACAGAAATGACTGGATTAGAAGCAACAATCTGGGCAAGCACGATCGTCAATTTTACAGCGGTTATATCGAGCAACGGTTCTTGAAAATCAAGAATATCAGCATCATCGTTGGAATGAACGTTCAATACTGCACACAGGCATTTCAAAACAATGACAACAAACTTCAATTCTATCCTGCGATTGACGTCAACTACAAAAAAGGAAATGGACTGTTTTATGCACACGCTGGATCAGGATCAAGACTGCCAACCTATACCGACTTATATTACAAAGGACAAGGCAATCAAGGGAATCCAAATCTTCTGTTAGAAAATGGATTTACAGCAGAGGCTGGCTATACCTACAAATCAAATGATTTTGGTATTCAAGGCAACTACTTTTACAGAAATGTAACGAATCAAATAGACTATGTGTTGGTTCCTGATGGCGACTTCGGATCCATATATTGGGCTAATAATGTTGGAAAATGTAGATTTGGCGGAGCTGAAATTCTGGCTCAATGGAGCAATTCTTCGAAGAACGATTTTTTTCGAATCGACCAGATGCAATTCAAAGCCACTATGCTCAGCAATAGCTTTGATGCTCAAGGAATGAAAAGCAAGTACGTGTCTGAGCACCTGTCCAGTCAAATGGGATATCAACTGACTTTGGGAACGGGTGAGATGTTTCAGCACCAGATTATCGTTCGTCGTCTTCAGCGCATGGGGCAATCACAAATCGCGATGGTTTATGATTGGAGAACACAAGCCAACATCAATCGCCAATGGAAGGTTTTTGCTGATATTTCCAACATCACTGACCTCCATTACAAACTATCAGGCAAAGTGTACATGCCCGGTCGATATATCAATGTAGGAGTTAATTTCATTCTTCAATAATGCAAAGGAACATTCTCATCACGGGTGGTGCTGGTTTCATTGGAAGCCACGTTGTAAGAAGATTGGTTCATCAATATCCGAATGATCAAATCATCAATATCGACGCGCTAACCTATGCCGGCAACTTGATGTCCTTACAGGATATTCAAATGCTTCCGAATTACACATTTGTAAAAGCCGACATCACGGATGAACAATTCATTTTGTCCATTTTTGAAAAATATCAAATTACCCATGTTGTTCATTTGGCTGCGGAAAGTCATGTAGACAGATCCATTCATGATCCGTTGAGTTTTGTAAAAACCAACGTCATCGGAACTGCCAACTTATTGAATGCTGCCAGAATTGTCTGGAAAGACAATTTTGGAAACAAAAAATTCTACCACATTTCGACAGATGAGGTATTTGGTTCACTTGGCGAACAGGGAATGTTCTCTGAATCCACACCTTATAATCCGCACAGCCCATACTCGGCTTCAAAAGCTTCCAGTGATCATTTGGTTCGAGCTTATTTCGATACGTATGGTCTTCCTGTAGTGATCAGCAACTGCTCTAATAACTATGGGTCACACCAGTTTCCTGAAAAGCTCATCCCATTGGTGGTCAATAATATTGTCACCAGAAAAAACATTCCCATTTATGGAGCTGGCAATAATGTAAGAGATTGGTTGTGGGTCGAAGATCATGCCCGCGCAATTGATCTCATATTATCCGAAGGAAAGCTGGGCGAAACCTATTGTATTGGTGGAAATAATGAATGGAAAAACATCGACTTGGTGAAATTAATTTGCACACTTACCGATGAGTTATTGGGTCGGGAAAATGGAGATTCTATATCGCTTATTCAGCATGTAACCGATCGATTGGGACATGATCAACGCTATGCCATTGACGCAACCAAATTGGAAAATGAATTGGCATGGAAGCCTACTCAAGATTTCCCTCAAGCTTTAAAGGAAACCATTCAATGGTACCTGAATAACCAAGATTGGGTTAACGCTGTAACTTCAGGTGAGTATCAAAAGTTTTATAGTCTGAATTACAAGTAAAGCAAGTCTACTTCAAGTAGTCTTCAATTACAATTCTCTTTTGAGACATCATCACGGAAAACCCATTGGGTTTCTGTAATAGTATTGATAGGTTATTCGGGATTATTTGCCAACGAAGTCCGAATTTATCTTGACACCAACCACATTGGGATTCTTCCCCCTCTTCCGTGAAATAATTCCAGTATCGATCTATTTCCTGTTGGTCCTCACATGTCAATACCAATGAAATTGCATCATTAAATGAGTGATGCAATTGCGCTGTTGCAATCAATGAGTATTTCTGACCAAACAAATGAACTTGACACATTTCGGATAGCCCACTTGGCGTCTCACCTAATGGAATAATCTGACCACTACTCCACTCATTCCCAAAAACAGTTTGATAGTATCGTATGACCTCTGACAAATTTCCTTGCGGAATGGTAAACCAAAGATTGGGAGTGATTTTGTTTTGCATGATTCAATAAATTACGAAGTGAAGTTAAACAAAAAGGCGATCCGAAGATCGCCTCATGCGGAGCGTTAAACGCTCCCAGGGTTTGGCACCTGTATCTTAAAATTAAACTACACCTTGGTCAATCATTGCATCGGCAACTTTCACGAAACCTGCAATGTTCGCACCTTTAACATAGTTCACATAATCACCTTCAGTACCATACTGAACACAAGCAGCATGAATGCTCTTCATGATGTTGTGCAAACGTTGGTCAACTTCTTCACGAGTCCAGCTCAAACGCAATGAGTTTTGAGACATCTCCAAACCAGAAGTAGCTACACCACCAGCGTTAGACGCTTTACCTGGAGAGAACAACAATTTGTTGGTTTCAAAAACAGCGATAGCCTCAGGCGTTGATGGCATATTAGCACCTTCTGCAACAGCCATACAACCGTTAGCAACCAATGCTTTTGCATCATCACCATTCAACTCGTTTTGAGTAGCACATGGCAATGCGATATCGCACTTCACCCCCCAAGGAGTTTTGCCTGCAACAAACTCACATCCGTATTTGGTAGCGTACTCTTGAATACGGCCACGCTTCACGTTCTTCAATTCCATCAAGAACGCCAATTTGTCCGCATCAATTCCGTTTGCATCGTATACATATCCTGAAGAATCAGAAGCTGTAACAACCTTTGCACCCAATTGAGTTGCTTTTTCAATAGCGTATTGCGCTACGTTTCCTGAACCAGAAACAACTACAGTCTTTCCTTTGAAATCATGACCTTTCTTTGCCAACATCTCTTGTGCAAAATAAACAGTACCATATCCTGTTGCTTCTGGACGAATCAATGACCCACCCCAGTTGCGACCTTTACCTGTCAATACACCAGTGAACTCGTTGCGCAAACGCTTGTATTGTCCGAACATGAAACCAATCTCACGTCCACCAACACCGATATCACCAGCTGGAACGTCAGTATCTGCGCCAATGTGACGAGACAATTCTGACATAAAGCTTTGGCAAAACGCCATTACTTCACGGTCTGATTTTCCTTTAGGATCAAAGTCAGATCCACCTTTTCCACCACCCATTGGTAATGTAGTCAATGAGTTTTTGAAAATTTGCTCAAATCCCAAAAATTTCAATACACTCAAGTTAACTGTTGGGTGAAAACGCAAACCTCCTTTGTAAGGACCAATCGCGCTGTTGAATTCAACGCGGTATCCGCGGTTTACTTGAATCTCTCCCTTGTCATCTACCCATGGAACACGGAAAATAATGGTGCGCTCTGGCTCCACGATACGATTCAAAATCTTCGCATCTTTATACTTTGGATGTTCTTCCATGAATGGAATAATTGCTTCTGCTACTTCATGAACAGCTTGCAAAAACTCAGGTTCGTTAGGGTTCATTGCCTTAACATTTGCCATAAAGGCATCTACCTGTGCTTGATACTTGTTTGACATAGTTTTTTAATTATAATGAATCAAATTCGGGGCGAATATAGAATAAATATCCCATTGGTCATCCCCAATGAAATAATGATTTTTATTTCATTTCGCTCACTTTCCTTTCGTTTCTTTGTACACTATACATTAGACTATCGCTCATATGTGGGGAAAAATTGCTGGTTTTATTTTACGAAATAGAATTTCATTAGGAACGCTGCTTATTCTACTCACCGTTTGGATGGGTTGGGAAGCTCGAAATGTGCGCATGAGCTATCAATTTTCCGGGGTACTGCCTCACGATGATAGCACTTACGTTGCCTACGAAAAATTCACCAAACAGTTTTCCGAAGATGGCAACGTATTGGTATTCGGATGCAATGATCCTGAAATTTGGGAATTACCCAATTTCAATGCCTGGAAATCACTGGGCGAGAATATGAAAAAAATAAAAGTGCCCGTAACCTCTGAGGAAAATGGAGTTACTGTCACCAGCGAGGTTTGTATCGTGGACAGCGTTTTTTCGATCGCTCACGCATACGAGATGTATGCCGACACAATCATTTCCAAAAGTCTTGTTCAAACGGACACTGACCGCAGTGACACAGCCTACAAATTCAGCTTCAGAAAAATAGTTCCCTACACTCCCAAGACGCAAATTCAAGTTGATAGCATTTACAAAAAACTTCATGCACTTCCGTTTTATGAAGGCTTATTGTACAAAGCGAAGAGCGATGCTACAGTTTTGATGGTATTCATCAATCCCAAAATTTTCAATTCAAAAAATCGCGGGGATGCTGTCGATAGAATGGTTGCAATGGCGGATGAATTCAAGGATAAAACAAGAATTCCAGTGTACGTGAGTGGCTTGCCATTTGTGCGCAACACCATGATGACCAAAGTGAAAAAAGAACTGCAATTTTTCACCATACTTTCTTTGGTGGTTTCCGCTCTTTCGATTCTAGTATTTTTCAGGAGTATAAGAGCTGTGATCATTTGCACTCTAATCATTGGTATAGGTGTTATTTTTTCGATGGGAACTATCGCATTGTTCGATTATCCGATCACCATGCTCATGGGATTGATCCCCCCGTTGATGATCGTCATTGGTGTCCCCAATTGTATTTATTTGCTAACAAAATACCACTCGGAATTTGTATTGCATGGCAATAAAATGCGCGCCATGGCACGCGTGATCCAAAAAGTGGGTGAAGCATCTTTCATGATCAATGCCACAACTGCCGTTGGTTTTGCGACTTTCATTTTTATTGATAGTGAACTTTTAAAGCAATTTGGTGTGATTTCAGCACTAAACTCCATGCTGATGTTTTTCATCTCCTTGATTGCATTTCCAATTATGTTTTCCTACACATCCGCTCCAGGTCCAAGACACTTGAAGCACATGGACATGGAATGGTTATACAAATTACTAGAAGGTCTGGTGAAGGCGATTACCAAGCACCGCAAGGTGATATACTGGGTTTCAATTTTGATCACAGCAGTATCCATTTATGGAATGACATTGGTAGAAACCACTGGAAATATTGTCGACGATTTGCCAGATCAGGATCGAGTAATCACCGATTTAAGATGGTTTGAAAAACACTTCAATGGTGTCATGCCGTTTGAAATCATGATTCAGAGCAAAAAAGAAGGAGTCATTACAAAACCGCAAGTCATCGCAAAACTTTCGCAATTACAAGACACACTTGCCACGTATCCGCAATTGTCCAAAAGCCTTTCTATTGCTGATGCTTCCAAATTTGCTAGGCAAGCTTTTTACAACGGTGATCCTGAAAGGTATGATTTAATTAAACGAAATGAGCAGAGTTTCATCGCTCCATTTTTCAAGTTTGATTATGGCGCAAAAGGTTCTGAAAAAGCATTCATCGACAGTACCAAATCACAAACGCGAGTCAGCGCGCATGTGGCTGATATCGGGACAAAAGAAATGGATGTTTTTCTCAAAGATTTAAAGCCCAAAGTAGATAGCATTTTCCCGAAGGATAAATTCAATGTGTTCTTCACGGGTACTTCCATCGTATTCTTAGAAGGAACAAATTACCTCGTGGAGAATTTGTTTAGCTCAATGCTCTTTGCGATTGTTGTCATCAGCATTATGATGGCATGGATGTTTAAATCACCGAGGATGGTTTTCATTTCATTAATTCCCAACATCATTCCTCAATTGATTACCGCTGGATTGATGGGCTATTTTGGAATTCCGTTGAAGCCCTCAACTATTCTTGTGTTCAGTATCGCTTTTGGAATTACTGTTGACAACACCATTCATTTCTTGGCCAAATACAGACAGGAACTTTGGCTCAAAAAATATAGTTTGTATGAATGCGTTTTAATTGCTGTAAAAGACACCGGAGCCTCCATTCTGTACACCTCCATCGTTCTATTCCTTGGATTTGGCATGTTTGCATTTTCACAATTTGATGGATCCAGAGCCCTTGGAATCCTTACCGCCTTGACTCTTTTGAGTGCAATGTTTACTAATTTAGTAGTATTGCCAGCGATGTTGCTGTCATTCCAAAAATCAGGAACTACAGAAGAATTCCAAACTCCTGAACCAGGTGACCTTGAAGAAAATGACGTTAAATTGGAAAATAATGAAAACAGCTTGGATTCGATTGAATAAAATAATTTTCATCCTTACCTTTTCTATTTTTTGTTTGACGGGATGTTCTTCAAAAAAAGGATTTCCGCAATCATCAGAATACCATAAAAAAAATGTTGAGGTCCTAAAGAAACGGAGGGCTGCACACAAAAAGCGATTTGAATATTTAACAAGAGATAGAATTATTTTTGAAAAACGTAAGCCTGTTTCTCCCATCTAATTTGAAATCATCAGAATGAAAAAAAACATTATTCCGCTTGTACTTCTTATTGGATTTGCTTGCCAGCTTTGTGGATGTTCCACCAACAACAAGACAAAAGGTTACAATTACGAGCAACACCGAAAAGATAACCAAGAGCGTGTAAAAGAAACGCGTAAAAGAAATAAGCACTCGAAAAATCTTTTAGAGCACAAAGGAAAATCCGTCAAATCTCCGAAACCCGAATATCCGTAATGAAAGGAATTATCTTGGCTGGTGGTTCAGGCACCAGATTGTATCCACTAACCAAAGCTGTTAGTAAACAGTTGATGCCTGTTTATGACAAACCCATGATTTATTATCCGTTGAGCACACTCTTGCTTGCAGGTATCAACGAAATACTCATTATCTCCACCCCGCAAGACCTACCTCATTTCGAACGTCTATTGGGCGATGGTTCTCAAATCGGTTGTCGATTTGAATATATAGAACAAAAAGTTCCAAATGGCCTCGCTCAAGCTTTTGTTCTGGGAGAAAAATTCATTGGAAATGACAAAGTTTCTTTGGTATTAGGAGACAACATTTTCTACGGACAAGGAATGGGGAAAATTTTGCGCAATCACAGTGATATTGACGGAGGATTAGTTTTCGCCTACCATGTAAACGATCCAGAAAGATATGGCGTAGTGGAATTTGACCATTCAGACAAAGTAATTTCAATTGAGGAGAAACCACAATCACCCAAGTCCAATTTTGCTGTACCTGGATTATACTTTTACGACAACAATGTTGTACAAATTGCAAAGAATCTCAAACCCAGTGCTCGTGGAGAGTATGAGATTACCGATGTCAACAAAGAATACCTTTTACAAGGAAAACTAACCGTGCAAAAATTAGATCGAGGAACCGCATGGCTTGATACCGGAACTTTTGCCTCACTGATGCAAGCAGGACAATACGTTCAAGTAATCGAAGAAAGACAAGGTTTAAAAATTGGAGCTATTGAAGAAATCGCATGGAGAATGGGATACATCAACGATGAACAACTTTCAGAATTAGCTCAACCGTTGATGAACAGTGGCTATGGCCGTTACCTTATACAACAACTAAAGCATGGGCGATAACACATTGAAAAGTCTAAATGATTTACAAGAAATAATTGGGTCGGATTTAGAGAAATATTATTCTGAAAATCCTTCCGATCCACTTTTCCATCCCATTTATTATTTGCTCAAAATTGGCGGCAAAAGAATGCGTCCTGCCTTGGTGCTTTTAGCCAATCAAATGCTCGACGGAAATATAGACCACGCCCGATCAGCGGCTTTGGCTGTTGAAGTATTTCACAATTTCACTTTGATGCATGATGACATCATGGATGAAGCTCCTTTGAGACGCGGTGAAACCACCGTGCATCAAAAATGGAATAACAACACTGCAATACTTTCTGGAGATGCAATGATGATTGAAGCCTACCGACTACTCTGCTTGTCACCTTCAAACCATTTATCAGCATTGATGCAAGTTTTCAATGAAGTTGCATTGGGTGTTTGTAAGGGTCAAGCGTTAGACATGTCATTTGAAAGAAGAACCGATGTCAACCGCCACGAATATGTAGAAATGATTCGCTTAAAGACAGCTGTTCTTCTCGGAGGAGCGCTCCAATTGGGCGGAATTACAGCCAACGCAAATGTTGAAACGCAAAATCACCTCTTCAAAATTGGAGAAGAATTGGGACTTTCTTTTCAATTGATGGACGATTATTTGGATGCTTTTGGCGACCCTGCTAAGTTTGGAAAACGTGTAGGCGGTGACATCATTTCTGATAAAAAAACTTATTTGCGCATTTTGCTGGAAGAAAAAGCATCAGCTGAAGATCTCAAAATTATTCACTCCACTTTCAATAGCGAAATTGAAAAAATCGAGACCATCAAAAAACTAATGACGACCTATAAAGTGGATGAAGATATTTTGTCATTAAAGACGCAATATTCCGACAGCGCATTAGAACATTTAAATGCTATCCCTTGTCCTGAAGAAAACAAAAATGAGCTCAGAAGAATTATCCACCAATTGGCAGAACGAGAAGCATAAACTTGTTAAAGGAGAAATCCCATGGCCGGACATAGTGATTGAGTTTTGCAAAGACATGAATATGCTCGGCTGGAAAGTTTCACCTCATCAATTTGAGCGTTTGAGTGATCTGGAACAATTCATTTTAGCACAAGTTCAAATCTCCCCGAGCAGTCTCAAAGAATTACTTTATCGCATGAGTATATCTGAAAATCAAATAGGACAGGCCCTAGCAGGAATCGCCCTAAATGATTTTCCGAAAATATATGCTGGATTCATCGTTCAAAGAAGCATTGAGAGAATTGAACTAAGAAAGAAATTTTCAGATTAAATTGAATAAAATCCTGTAAATCTTGACATTTACCACACCACACCAAAACAACAAAGTCATCGTCTGACTTTGTTGAGGTTATCGCATAAAATTGGTATTGCAATAAATAATATCCATGAAGAAAAATATCGCTCTAGCAACTTTCATTACAGTTTTAAGCTATTGTTCTTTAGCACAAGATCCGTATCAATTTCCTGAGGATATTTTGGTGCAAAAAAAATTAGTGCAATGGACCGATTTAAAATTTGGACTACTGATGCATTGGGGGACGTATTCACAATGGGGAGTTGTAGAAAGTTGGAGCCTTTGCAATGAAGATGAAGATTGGTGCAAGCGACGTGGGCCCTTTGCCGACAATTACAATCTCTACAAAACCAAGTATGAGGAATTGCAGTACTCTTTCAATCCGATCAAATTCAATCCCGAAAAATGGGCCGATGCCGCTGCCGATGCGGGTATGAAATACGTCGTATTCACCACCAAACACCACGACGGTTTTTGCATGTTTGACACAAAGTTGACTGATTACAAAATCACTTCCCCAAAATGCCCAGCCGGTTTTGATGCAACCCAAGAGATTGTCAATGCATTCAGAAAAAAGGACTTCTTCCTTGGACTTTATTTCTCCAAACCCGATTGGCATTGTCCCGATTATTGGTGGCCTTATTTTACAACTCCTGATAGAAACGTCAATTACAATCCTGAAAAATATCCGCTGAAATGGGAGGCCTATAAGAAATTCACTTACGGCCAAATCAATGAGCTAACAACACAGTATGGCCCAATTGATTTACTTTGGCTCGATGGAGGTTGGGTAAGACCCAAACAACAAAAAAATCCAAGTTGGGTCAATAGTCCCTTCAACCAAGATATCGATATGAAAAACTTGGCGGCACTTGCACGTAAAAACCAACCCGGGATATTGATCGTTGACCGAAGTGTAGGCGGACAATATGAAAACTACTGGACTCCTGAACAACATATCCCTCCTGTTAATGAACCGCTCGATTATCCATGGGAAACCTGCATGACCATGGCCAATAGCTGGAGCTATGTACCCAACGATGCTTATAAATCGCCGAGAGAGATTTTAATGAACCTTTGCACCGTCGTTTCAAGGGGTGGAAATTATTTGCTTAACATTGCCCCTGATGCCAATGGAGAATGGGAAAACAAAGCTTACGAAAATCTTAAATCGATTGGAGAATGGATGAAGCTAAATGGCGAAGCCATTTATGGCTCACGACGTCATCACATCATCACGGAGTCATCCAATTATTATTACACATTTAAAGACGGAAAAACTTATTGCATATACTTTAAAAAAGAAGGCCAGGAATTTCCAAAATTATTTCCCATAGAATACCCGCAAAAACCCAATTCTGAAGTGCATATACTTGGAATGAATGATATCATTCAATACGAATGGAAGGATGGCATGAATTGGAAAGTCGATCTACCAGAAAGCCTGAAAAAACAAGAGGCCATTGTTTTTTATTTCCAATGACCTCTTACAAATTATGTTTGTCCTCTTATTGCTTCATCCAGCGATAACTAGTTCCATCATTGAATCGCAATTGATATATTCCATTCGCCCAATTGCTCGTATGAATCATTGTCCCATTTTGATTTACCCAAGCATTGAAAACAAGCTGACCAGAGGCATTCCAGATCTGAACGTTTCCAATATTATCATTGCTCTTGATAACAAAGAAATCGTTTCCTGGATTAGGAAAAATTTGAAACGCATTCTTGAACTCTGAAACTGAAATATTCGGGTCGAATTCATCATACAAAATGAAATCATCCATAGCAGCTTCAACCAAAGAACCGCCAGAAAGATTCAAATCAGCATGCGTACTATCAGAGGCGATAAATCTAAATTTCATCTGGGCGGTTGGCGCAACGATGTCTTCAACCCTGAAAGCATTGGTTCTCCAACTCATATCACTCGTGGACGTATTTTCTACATAGGTCCATGTTGATCCATTATCATTGGAAATTTGCACTTGAAACCAGTCAGCACCTGGATTTGCTCCACCTGGAGGACTGTTCGTATACCAACGATTGTATGCGATAATGGGATGCAAATACGAAGACATATCGATAACTGGCGATTGTAAGGTTGTTTTTCCACCATCAACATCATTAACCCCAATTCCATCGGTAGGTAGTGCGTTTCCTGTAATAAAACAATACTCTCCACCTTCTGTAGTTTGCGTCCCTGTTTGAACTATAGTTCCAGGTGCTGCATCCACCGTTACACTGCTTATTGGCTGAGCCAAATCCCAAATTCCAGTAGTCGCATTATCCCCTGCAATACCCAACGTCCACGCGCCCCAATTTTCATTATTATCGCAATCCTGCAATTTCATTGGACTAACTCCCACAAGCGTAATATGGGGAAGATTCGGATAGATGGCCAAGTGGGCTCCGAAAGGATTTGCAGTACCGATATTACTGAAGATATCTGTTGCCGTAAAATAATATTGAACGACAGTTGCCAACGGCAATGATCCCAAATCGTAATTGTATTGCTGCGATCCCAAATCATTCATTGCAACCTCTTGCCAGCCCTGACCGTTGATCTGATAATGTAACTTGACGCTTTGCAAATAAGTCAGATATGGGAAAGTTAAATCCAATCCAGCTTCCAAAGCTATGGGCACATTTGCATCTACTATGGGCGTGTTTCCATGCACGATCGTTGCATTAGAAATCAACGTTATTCCATGCATATAAAAACCTTGAACGATGGCATTGCCGTTCGGCGTACCATTGGTAATATCACCATCATTATCATCCGCAATCAAGGCGTCAATCAACACATCGGTATAGGCTTGTCCTTCTGAACCATCAATGGCTTGAGCCTGCAATCCCGCATACGCTTCGACAAATAATGGAATTGTAATCGTCCAATCATTTCCCAACAACAAATGGGTGTCATACCATGCGCCCATTATTATTTCACCATCAGAATGTACTTCGCCAACTAAATCCATGGGATAAACTTTTGGATCGATATCATAACGTCGTATAGGATCTTGATTGGCAACATAAAAACCCGACCCCAAGATTGGATTTTGTGTGAGTGAGATAGCCCAAAAATCAGCATATCCTTCACCCATAGCACCATTGATAAAACTGCCTCCTTGAGATTGATAATAATTGTCATTCACTCCATGACCATATTCATGATAAGCAACATCGGGGATATTCGAAGAAGCATTGCAACCATTGGCCAAGTCATAAAAATTGATCGAAGTTCCATCGTAAAATGCGTTGCAATCACCTCCCGTCACATCAATATTCGTTGGCAATTGAAAATCCATTCCTGTAAAGGCTGGCATCCACAATTTGACATGATCATGAATAGACTGAACGCTGCGATATGCCGTTCTTTCCTTTACGTTAGCGTTATTATCAAAAGTCACTGTATTACTCCCATCTTGCAATGTTGCAACAAATGAAGGAGTTGTTGTGCCCGTATAAACCTTAGCCCATGGTCCTTCCAGACTGAACGTCGCACTAACTGGTCCTGCCTGAGGGATAACTACATCGCCATTTGCATCCGTGTAAAAATCATTTCCTGCAACAGTCACTCGTAAGTTGGGTAACACTCCCGATACAGTCGCATCCCAGGGTGATGTTGCATAATAAGTAGCTTGCATTTGTGCGGTAACAACAAAAGGTAGCGGCTGTGGAGATGGCTCATCTGAAAAATGTCTTACTTCATTGATTCGATACAGCACCTTTCCAGAATTCGCATCAACAAACGTTTTGTAGCGCAATGGAATGCCAACTTGGTTTTGTCCTTTTACATCAAATGATTGTACCCAATGCATCTGAAATGAACCATTGTTATACTCCGGATAAATTTGATAATCCCCATTGGGTATTACCTGAATAGTATTCATTTCCACATTCGATTTGGCGGCATTGGCCAATTCACTCTGAGAAATTGGATTCAATGCAGTCAAATCTTCAAAAGAAAAAACTTCCAAAGTCCAAGAAACAATTTTGTCATTTTTTACAACACATTGCACATCACTAAACAAAACTTCTTTCCCATTGAATGTTTGCTTCCATCGATAAGTTGTTCTACTTCCTTGGACAAATTGACCAAGAAAAGTCAATTCTCCACGAATAGAAAACAACTCTTTAACTTCAGCCAACCAAGCATTAGGGGCTTGAGATAAACCAGGGCCGTAGGCGCGATGCGGCATTGAAGACGCCTCATTAAAATGAACATGCCATCCTGGATGGGAGGTCAAGTACAATTGCCAATTCGTCTGTTCTCGCAGCATTTGCTGTCGAGTTACATTGATTGGCTTCCAAATTTTGGGTTTAATTTCATTCGCATCATAACTTGATTCCAAGTTGTGCTGAGCATTTGTCCAATTGACTAAAATATTGAACAAAAAAAAGAGGGATAAAATTCTTTTCATCCCCCTAACATAAGTCATTTTTCTTAAACGATACTACTTCTCGACTTCCTTTTTTTCTACTTCTTTTTTAGTAGTGAAATAGGAGAATAAACTTTGCATCACTTCTTCCCTGGCCTCTAATTCTCGCTGCAATTTGGCATTTTGTTCTGCCAACTCTTCCATGTTACGTTTTAACATTTCCAGCTCTTGAGGTGATTGTGCCTTTTCGTTTTCCATGATTCAAATATAGTTAATTAAGCACTTCTTCGTGCAATTTCATCTCTTAGTTGCGAAGCTCGCTCGTAATCTTCATTCTGCAAGGCTTCCTCTAATGCGGACTG